>JASLAX010000130.1 GCA_030146875.1 Longimicrobiaceae bacterium | reverse complement strand
GCGCAGACTCTGCGATCGGTGACCACCTCGCGGGGGGCGTCCGCTGGGAGCTGCTGGATCCGGTCTCGCCGGAATGGCGTGTCCTCATCGTCGATGAAGTAGTGCGCCAGGTCCTCCATCGTTGTTTCGGCATCTGTCCGGTCGCCACACCGATCGACCGTTCGTTGTGCGGTTGCACCGACCGCGTGAGCGGAGAGCGCGCCGATCAGCAACAGTAGAGTTTTCATGAAGAGTCACCCTTTTGCGCAATTCTGATCCCGCTGATACAGATCACCGGCACCCGTGTGCTGATACGGGCGCAGACGGTGTATGTGACGGCGATCAACGATATAGGAGGGCCATGGGGACTGCTTCTGTGCCGCTTTGTCTGGTTTGCTCGGCCCGTCGGCGAAAAATGCATCCGGGTCTGCTTGCACTTCCCCGCATGTCCCTCCAGGTGGTAATGGGTCCCCATACTGGAACGGATGCGTATGGAAGTACCCCACCACCATCTTGCCGTTCGCAGCGATGGCCTGCATCTCCGCCCCGTCGAGCGTGGCCGTGCACGCGGCGGGGCTCAGGTTCGACGCGTACGGCACCACCGAGAGTTCCCCCGTCGCGGTCTCACGTGCAATGTAGCCGCCCTGCTCCCGCCGCTCGTCGAGAGGCGCCAGGGGGTTGCTGTCGCGCCACAGGTCCTTCATCCCCTGCTGCACTGCCGGGTCCATGAGCAGGGAGTCCGTCACCGCGCCGGGATCCGCCAGCAGGTTGCAGTCGCTCGGGACGATTCTCACCGAAAGCACCACGTCGTCGTAGTCCCGGTCCGCCATGCCATCATCCATGTGCACGGTGAAGTGCGGGAACTCGCCGGTCACGTAGGAGAGGCCCCTCCCGCCCTCCACCAGGGGGAGCGTGAAGCGCAGGATGCCGATCCCGGTGCCCGTGTACGGTCCGAGGGTGACCGACTGGCCCACGCCGTACGAGAGCAGATGGTATCGGCAGGTGCCGATCTCCGGGAAGAGCGCCTGCGTGAAAGCGCCGGTGACGGCCACGGACTCGCACCGCCCCGAGCTCGCCGATGCGACGGTTACCACGACCACCGCCCCGTTCAGCACGGGCACCTCGCCCGTCGCCTCACCGTCGCGGAGCACGTGGACGGCGGGACGCGGCGGCATGCGGGCGGAGTCGGCGGCAGTGCGTGGGATCTCCGGCACGTCTGCCGCCGTCGGCGGTGCTCCCCCGCCACGATCGCAGGCGGCCGCGGCGAGAGCGGCCAGGCAGAGCGTTGCGCGGAACCTCCGGGCGGAAGCGAGGGAGCGGGCCATTCGACCGGGGGGAGCAAGGGTTCGGGGGTGGGCGCGGTGTGGGACCCAAGATGCGTCCGGATTGTCCACTTCGCAAGATTGTCGCATTGGTTCTGCCGGGACCCACGTGAAGCAGCTCGGTGCTGGCGGGGGGCACGACGACACCGGCCCGCCCCTGGTGTGGGGCGGGCCGGCGAAGAACAAGGCGGGAAGTTTTTTTGAAGCCTGATTCCTAAGAATCGTTGGGTGACCTCTCCAGACTGCTTTCGCCTTCCCCTCGTGGGGGTGTGACGTCCGCCCCGGAAGGGGCCCCCGGCTTCGGTGGTATCGGCTCAAAAAATGGAACTCCCCGCCACGTCCTCTCACTGCTTCAAATATACACCCTGTATGGGGTTGGGTCAACCCTCGCCGGCCGTTCGCCCGGAGGCCCCACCGCCCGCCCCTCGCCCCCCTCCCGCCGGGGACGTAGAATTCCGCTTTCGCGGCACCCCGACCCCGGAACCCGGACGCGCGCTCGCATGGACGCCCTGAAGCAGACCGACCCCGACATCCACGGCTTCCTGGTGAAGGAGGCCGAGCGGCAGGAGCACCAGCTCGAGATGATCGCCTCCGAGAACTTCGTCTCCAAGGCGGTGCTGGAGGCCATGGGCTCGGTGCTGACCAACAAGTACGCCGAGGGATACCCGGGCAAGCGCTACTACGGCGGCTGCGAGGTGGTGGACGAGGTGGAGCGGCTGGCCATCTCCCGCGTGTTGGAGCTGTTCGGCGCCGACCACGCGAACGTGCAGCCGCACAGCGGGGCGCAGGCCAACATGGCCGTCTACTTCGCCATGCTGGAGCCGGGCGACACCATCCTGGGGATGAACCTGTCCGAAGGCGGGCACCTGACCCACGGCTCGCCCGTCAACTTCAGCGGCCGGCTCTACAACGTGGCCGCGTACGGCGTGCGCCCCGACGACCACCGCATCGACTACGGCGCGCTGCGGGACCAGGCCCTGCGCGAGCGCCCCAAGATGATCGTGGCCGGCGCCAGCGCGTACCCGCGGCAGATCGACTTCGAGGTCTTCGCCGAGATCGCGCGCGAGTGCGGCGCCAGGCTGTTCGTGGACATGGCCCACATCGCCGGTCTGGTCGCCACGGGGCACCACCCGTCGCCCGTCCCCCACGCGGACGTGGTCTCCTCCACCACGCACAAGACGCTGCGCGGCCCCCGCGGCGGCGTGATCCTGTGCCGCGAGGAGCACGCCAAGGCCATCGACAAGCAGATCTTCCCCGGCATCCAGGGCGGCCCGCTGATGCACGTGATCGCCGGCAAGGCCGTGTCGTTCCGCGAGGCGCTGCGCCCCGACTTCGCCGACTACAGCGGGCGCGTGATCGCCAACGCGCAGGCGCTGGGCGAGGCGCTGGCCGAGCGCGGCTTCACGCTCGTCTCCGGCGGCACCGACAACCACCTGCTCCTCCTCGACCTGCGCAGCAAGGGCATCACCGGCAAGGACGCCGAGAAGGCGCTGGACCGGGCGGGCATCACCGTCAACAAGAACACGGTGCCGGGGGAGACGGCCTCTCCCTTCGTCACCTCGGGGGTGCGCATCGGAACGCCGGCGCTCACCACGCGCGGGCTGGGCGTGGAGGAGATGCGCACCATCGCCGGCTTCATCGACCGCGTGATCTCCGACGCCGCGTCCGAGGAGACCGCGACCCGCGTCCGGGGCGAGGTGAAGGAGCTGTGCAGCCGCTTCCCGCTCTACGACGAGTGGGCGCGCGTCTAAGGCCCATCCAAACACGACCAGAGAGGACGTCGATCCAGATGCCGCATCCATGGCAGGCGGGCGAGACCCCCGAGGAGCAGGACGCCCGCCGCGAGGCCTACGAGCGCCTGGCCGGCGCCGCGCGCCGCGTGGGGTTCTCGCTCGAACGGCTGAGCGACATGCTCCGCCAGGTCTCCGCCAACGAGGAGGCCACGCGCGAGTTCCTGGCGAAGGAGGTCTACGGCGTGCCCGACGACCTGCTCGACGACATGCTCCGCACGCGCCTGGAGGACCTGCGGGCGGACGAGGAGCCCCGGCCGGACGGCGGCGAGGGCTGACCTTCGCGTCGGATGAAGACGCCGCGGGGCGCACGAGCCTCCGCGGCGTCTTTCGTTCTACCCGTCGGAGAGGGCGAGCCTCGTCTCCAGCCATCTCAGGTGCGCTCTCCCCCGGGCGAGGGGGCGAACCGCGGGGGCGCTGCGGTGTACCCGACGGCTTGCCCCACCACGACCTTCGCAGCACGAGCACGGCCAGATGACGCAGAAGCGAGCCTACATCGAGACGTACGGGTGCCAGATGAACGTCAGCGACTCCGAGCTGATGCACGGCATCCTGGCGGAGCAGGGGTACGTCGCCGCGGAGACGGCGGAGGACGCCGACGTGATCCTGGTGAACACCTGCGCCATCCGCGACCACGCCGAGCAGCGGGTGATCGGCCGCGTGGGCCAGCTCCAGCAGCTCCGCGCCGCCAGGCCCGACCTGCTGATCGGCGTCACGGGGTGCATGGCGCAGCGGATGGGCGACCAGCTCTTCCAGCACGCCGGCCAGGTGGACCTGGTGATGGGGCCCGACGCGTACCGCCAGCTCCCCGAGCGCATCGCCGCGCTCCGCCCGGAGAAGGCCGCAGCGCCCGCCGTGCGCCGGACGTTCGACCTCCCGGTGATGGGCTCGACGACGTCGGCCTCCAGGGGCCTCTCGGTGCTGGGCTTCGACCCGCACGAGAACTACGAGGGCGTGGCCGCGCGCCGCACCTCCGCCGTCTCGGCGTGGGTGCCCATCCAGCGCGGCTGCAACTACCGCTGCACCTACTGCATCGTGCCGTACGTGCGCGGCGACGAGAAGAACCGTGACCCGGAGCAGGTCCTGGCCGAGGTGCGCGCGCTGGCCGAGCAGGGCGTGCCCGAGGTGACGCTGCTGGGGCAGACGGTGAACTCGTACGAGCACGGCGACTGGGACTTCCCGCGCCTGCTGCGCGCGGTGGCCCAGGTGGACGGCATCCGCCGCGTCCGCTTCACCTCGCCGCACCCCAACGACTTCACCCGCGCGCTGGTGGAGGTGATGGCGCAGGAGCCCGCCGTCTGCGACCAGCTCCACCTTCCGGTGCAGTCCGGCCACGACCGTACCCTCAAGCGGATGCTGCGCCGCTACACCGTGGCGGAGTACCTGGAGAAGATCCGCTGGGTGCGCGAGGCGATCCCGCACGTGGCCCTCAGCACCGACGTGATCGTGGCCTTCCCGGGCGAGACGGAGGAGGAGTACGAGGGCACGCTGGCGCTGATGCGCGAGGTGCGCTTCGACGACGCGTACCTCTACCGCTACTCCGAGCGCGACGGCACGCCCGCCACCCGCCTGCCGCGCGACCAGTTCGTGCCCGAGGCCGTGGGACAGGCGCGGCTGGAGCGGCTGATCGAGCTGCACCGCGGGATCCAGCTCCAGATCGCCCGGGGGCAGGTCGGCCGCGTGGAGGAGGTGCTGGTGGAGAAGGAGGCGCGGAAGGGCGGCCTGCAGGGGCGCACGGCGGGGAACAAGGTGGTGACGTTCGAGGGGCCGGCGGCGCTGGTGGGCAGCTTCGTGGACGTGCGGCTGACCGGGACCAGCGGCGCCACCTTCGCCGGCGAGGCGGTGGACGCGGGCGTCGCGCAGGTGGCCTGAGCGTGGGCCGCTGGCTGGCGCTCGTGCTGGTCGCGGCGGTCGCGGGCGCCTTCGCGTGGGCGAACCGCGGCGAGACCTCCATCGTGCACCTGGGCGTCGTCACCCTCTACCGCGTGCCGGTGTCGCTCCTGACGTTCCTGGCGTTCCTGGCCGGGATGGCGGCCATGCTGGTGCTGGGGCTGCGGCACGATCTGCGCGTCCGCCGTGCGCTTCGCGACGCGGGGCTGCTGGACGCGCCGCAGCGGCCGTCCGAGTCCGTCGGGCCGCCGCCGGCGGAGAGCACCGGGAGCTGGTAGAGGGCGAGAAGGCGCCGTCCTTCGACGGCTCGGCGGCGGCGCTGCAACTTTTCCGGCGCGCCTTTCGTAGGGTACTCCGTAACAGGCCCCCAACCTTTCCACGGAGGACGAGTCATGGCCGGTCAGGGATCCACCGCCAACGTCATCGCAGCGCTGGCCAGCTTCTTCATCCCCGGGCTGGGCCAGCTCATCCAGGGCCGCATCGGCCGGGCCGTGTTCATGGGGATCTGCGCGATCATCCTGTGGGTGATCTCGTTCGGGACCCTGGGCTGGATCATCCACGTGTGGTCCGTCATCGACGCGGCGCTCTACCGCCCCAAGTCGCTCTACGACTGACCCGGCGGCCCCACGCCCAACGCGAAGCGCCCCCGCTCCGGACCGACCGGAGCGGGGGCGCTCTGCATCCATCCCGATCGTCCCTACGGACCCGTCGTCCCCGCGTCGGAGAGCAGCACGAAGCTCGCTCCCACCACCCCGCCCGCCCCCACGGTCACCACCCGCGTCCCGTTCTGCCCCGCGGCCAGGCGGAAGCCCACCGGCACGCGCACGGCCACGCTGTACGTCGCCGCGGGGATCCCCGCGAAGCGGTAGGTGCCGTCGCCCGCCGTAACGGTGGAGTCGCGCCCCACCAGGATCACCGAGACTCCGCCCCGCCCCGCCCCGTCCGCCGTGACCGTTCCCTCGATCGTCCCGTTCAGCGACCCAGCGCCCCCGCCGCCCGTTCCCACGCCCACGCCTCCGGGCCCGGTGAAGGCGTTGGAGCCGTTGCAGGCCGTCACCCCCAGGAGCAGCGACACGGCCGCTCCCATCGTCCAGCGCAGCCGAGCGTTCACCGCGCACCTCCCTCTCGCTGTTTCCGCAACCACTTGCGATGTCTTCCGTTGCAACCGGCGGGCCGTGGCGGCGGGAAGGTGGTGGCATCGAACCCACGGGGCATCGACGGGAGGGTGGGTTTTCGTCCTTCCGACCCATCCCAGCGAAGGGGTGGCGAACGGAAAGGTGGTGCGAGCCGTCTCCCGTACTTATTGATACGCACGCGGACGCTCGTTCTGCGCCGTCCGCAGTCTGTCATGGCGCCGCGCGTCCCGTCCGGCGCCGCCAAAACTCCTTCTCGGAGCAAGCCCATGCCCAAGCTCAGGCTGGACCTCGACGACCTGCAGGTGGAGACCTTTGCGGTCACGCGGCACGCGGCGCGTGACACGGGTACGGTGCGGGGACATGCGAAGGCGACGTACGCGTGCACGGAAGGCTGGGACGGGTGCCCTGTCGACACGATCGGCGCCTACACCTGCAATCCGACGGACGATCCGACCGACGGCGGGATGACGTGCGACAACTTCAGCTGCAACGACACCAACTGCTGCCAGAGCTTCAATCCCTGCGACAGCAACACCTGCGTGTTCACCGATCCGAACTGCCAGCCGGGAATCTGATCGGCAGGAAACCCGCCGATCGCCCTCCCTCCGCGGTTGACGGGGGGAGGGCCCACCCGTAGGATGTCGCCGCTCCGATAGCGCCCTAACGATTCTACGGTCCGGTCTGGCTTCGATGGAGTACCTCCGCCTTCCACTCGTCCTGGCGTTCGCCTGCTTCCTGGCGGGGCTCCTCGGCGGGCTGCGCCTGGGTGGGCCGGCGATGGCTCTGGCCCTCGCGGCCGCGCTCCCCCTGGGGGCGCTGGCGTACGTGCCGCGCGTCCTCGGCCGGGCGCGGACGGCGGGCGACGCGCACGCGGCGCTCGCCGTCGCGCTCGCCGTCGCCGGGTGGGGGCTGGGCGCGCAGGGCAGGGCGGAGGCGGCGGGCGACTGCCGGGTGCTGCTGCCGGACGAGACGAAGGTGGAGGCGCGCGGCGTGCTGGCGGCGGACCTGCTGCCGCCGACGGACTCCACGGCGCGCTTCCCCATCGTCCCGCTCCGCGTCTCGGCGCTTAGGGCGGACGGCGAGGAGGTGGCCGGGTGCCGCGCCGAGGTGCGCCTGCGCCTACCGCGCGACACGCCGCCCCTGCTGGCGGGAACGACGCTGGACGTCCGCGGCGAGTGGTGGAAGGGCGCGGCGCCGGTGGACCCCAGCGAGTGGCCGGCGGACCCGGCCTTCTCGGGGATGCTGCTGGCGCGCGAGGCGCGGATCGCGGCGGCGCCGGACGCGCTGCGGAACCCGCTCCTGGTGGCCCGCGGACGGCTGGAGGCGCGCATCCACCGCCTCTTTCCGCGGCAGGGGCCGCTCGCGGACGCGCTGCTCCTGAACCGCCGCGAGACGATGGACCCGGAGCTGTCGAAGCGCTTCGCCGCGTCGGGGCTGATCCACCTGCTGGCCATCAGCGGCGGGCACGTGGCGCTGGTCGGCTCCGTGCTCGTGCTGCTCGGAAGCGCGCTGCGGATGCCACGGCGGAGGACCATCGTGGCGACCATCGCGCTCGTCGCGGTGTACCTGGCGCTGATCGGGGCGCCGCCCTCGGCGGTGCGCGCGGGGATCATGCTGGGCCTGGGTCTGGCCGGGCTGCTGCTGCAGCGGCCCCACGCGGTGCTCCCGGTGGTCGCCGCGTCAGCCCTGGCGATCCTGGCGGCCGACCCGCTCTCCGCGCTGGACGCGGGGTTCCAGCTCTCCTTCGCGGGGGTGATGGGGCTGCTGGTCCTGCGCCCCGCTATGATGCGCCGGCTTCCGGAGGCGTGGCGGCGGAAGGGGTGGCGCAGGCGTCTCGCCGAGCCGGCGGTGACCTCGCTCGCCGCCTTCCTGGCGACGGCACCCGTCGCGGCCGAGCACTTCGGGCGGGTCGCGCCGATCTCCATCGTCGCCAACCTCCCGGCGGTCCCGCTCTCCTCGCTGGCGCTGGTGGGCGTGGGAGCGGCGGTGGCGGCGGACCCCGTGGCGCCCGGCGTCGCCACGCTGTTGGCCGGCGGGGCGGAGCTGACGCTGGAGGCGCTGCGGGGCGTGGTGGACTGGGCCGCGGCCGTGCCCGGCGGAAACTCGGCCGTCCCCGGCCCGCAGTGGCCGCTCTGGGCGGGCGTGGGGATCGCGTTCCTGGTGGCGATGGACGCCGCGGGACGGATGCGCTCGCGGATGCGGTGGACGCTGGCCACCGGGAGCGCGGGCGCGGCGCTCCTCGTCCTCCCGGCGCTGGCGCCCGCGTCGACCGACGCGCTGGAGATCGCGTTCCTGGACGTGGGGCAGGGCGACGCGGTGGCGGTGCGCACGCCGGGGGACCGCTGGGTGCTGGTGGACGCGGGGGTGCGGGAGGCGCGCTTCGACGCGGGAGAGCGCCGCGTGCTCCCGTACCTGCGGGCACGGGGTGTGCGCCGCCTGGAGGCACTCGTCCTGACGCACCCGCACGCGGACCACGTGGGAGGCGCCGCGGCCGTGATCCGCTCGCTGCGCGTGGAGCGGGTGATCGAGCCCGAGCTCCCCTACCCCTCGCCGCCGTACCGCGACGCCATCGCCGCCGCGCTGGAGCGGGGGGTGCCGTGGACCGCGGCGCGCCCCGGGCGCACGCTGGAGCTGGACGGCGTGCGCCTGGAGTTCCTCTGGCCGGAGCCGGACTTGCTTGACGAGGTGCGGGACCCGAACGAGATTAGCGCCGTGATCCTGGTGCGGTACGGAAAGTTCACCGCGCTGCTGACCGGGGACGCGACCGCCGCGGCCGAGGCCCGCTTGGTGGCCGCGCACGGCGCCGGTCTGCGCGCCGACGTGCTGAAGGCGGGGCACCACGGCAGCCAGACGTCGTCCACCGAGTCGTTCCTCGCCGCGGTCGCGCCGGAGCTGGCGGTGATCTCGGTCGGGCGGCGCAACGACTACGGGCTGCCGGACGAGGTCGTGCTGGACCGCCTGCAGCGGCGCGGCGCCGCCATCGCCCGCACCGACCGCGACGGCACGGTGGTGGTGCGCGCCACGGCCGACGGCGCGTGGGAGCGCGCCCGGCCGTGAGGGCGTGGGGCTGGGTGCTGGACCGCGTGCTGGGGCCGGCCGTCCCGGCGCCCGCGGACGTCCCGGCCGGCGTCTCCACGGCGGGCGTCGTCTTCCGCCGCGGGGCGCTGGTCCCCGCCATCGGCGGCATCATGGGCAGGATGAAGGGCCCCGCGGCGGCCGTGACGCTGCGGCGAACGGTGGTGGTGCACCCCGCGGTCTCCCTCTCGCCCGCCCTGCTGGTGCACGAGCTGACGCACGTGCGGCAGTGGGCCGCGGACCCGCTCTTTCCCGCGCGCTACACCGTGGAGTCGCTGCGGCGCGGGTACTGGAACAACCGCTACGAAGTGGAGGCGCGCGAGGCGGAGCGCGCCGTCTCACCCCGAGGCAACGCCGACCCCGAGAGGCTCCCGTGAACAGTGGATCCGTCGTCACCATCGAGCGGCACATCATCGAGGCGGAACGCCAGTTCCCCGAGGCGACGGGCGCGTTCAGCAACATCCTGTACGACATCGCCTTCGCGGCGAAGATGATCGCGCGCGAGGTGCGCCGCGCGGGGCTCGCCGACGTGCTGGGCTACACCGGCGAGATCAACGTGCAGGGCGAGGAGGTGAAGAAGCTGGACGAGTTCGCCAACGACGTGATCTTCAAGGCGCTGGACCACACGGGGCACCTGTGCGGGATGGCCTCGGAGGAGGAGGAGGACTTCATCCCCATCCCCGAGCGCTTCCCCACGGGCACCTACTGCGTGCTCTTCGACCCGCTGGACGGCTCGTCCAACATCGACGCCAACGTCTCGGTGGGCACCATCTTCTCCGTGCACCGGAAGGTCTCGGACCACCCGCGCGGGTGCGTGCAGGACTGCCTTCAGGCGGGGACGCGGCAGGTGGCCGCGGGCTACGTGGTCTACGGCTCGTCGACCATGCTGGTGTACACCACCGGCAACGGGGTGCACGGCTTCACGCTGGAGCCCTCGCTGGGCGAGTTCCTCCTCTCGCACCCCAACATCCGCATCCCGGACCCGGGGCAGCGGATCTACTCGTGCAACGAGGGCAACTACTCCAGGTGGTCCGAGGAGCAGCGCCGCCTGGTGGACCACCTGAAGGGCGCCGACGGCGAGAACCCCAAGCCGTTCTCGTCGCGCTACATCGGGTCGCTGGTGGGGGACTTCCACCGCAACCTGCTGTACGGCGGCCTGTTCATGTACCCGGCCGACTCCAAGAGCCCCAACGGCAAGCTCCGCCTGCTGTACGAGGCCGCCCCGCTCGCGATGATCGCCGAGCACGCCGGCGGCGCCGCCACCGACGGCGAGCGGCGGATCATGGAGATCCAGCCCGACCGGCTCCACCAGCGCGTCCCGCTCTTCATCGGCAGCAAGGAGTACGTGGAGCTGGCCGACCGCTTCCTGGCCGGCGCCGGGGTGGCCGCGGCGGTCTGACCGCACGGCCGTCGGACGTCGTCGGGCGAAAGAGGGGCCCCGGCCGCATCGGCCGGGGCCCCTCGTCCTTCTCCCTCCGCCGCGCTTCAGCGGCCGGCGGACTCGCGCTCCTTGAGCGCCTTCTTGGCCAGGTCGATCCACTCCTTCTGCGCGGCGCGGTAGTGCCGCGGGGAGAGGCGGGCGTGGCGCAGGATGTCGTCGTACGCGGCGGCGGCCTCCTCGTCGCGGCCCAGGCGGGCGAGGAGCTGTCCGTAGCGGTAGCGCGGCTCGGCGCCGCTGCCCATGCGCGCCAGGACGCCGTACTCCTCCAGTGCCGCCTCCGTCTCCCCCGCCGCCTCGGCGATGCGCGCGCCCAGCAGGCGCTGATCGGGCGTCAAGACCGTGAGGCCGCGCAGCTTCTCGAACGTCGCGCGCGCCTCGGCGAAGCGGCCGCCCTCGAAGTACGCCCGCGAAAGCTCGGACAGCACGCGCGGGTCGTCGCCGTGGATGGGGCCGGCGCAGCTCTCGTAGGTGCGGATCGCGTCCTCCGTGCGGCCCGCCTCCAGGTACGCGCCGGCCAGGGCCAGGCGGTTGGTCACCGTACCGGCGTACGCCGCCTGCTCCTCCAGCCGCCGGATCTCCGCCCCGGGGTTCAGCTTCTTCACCAGCGTCTTCGTCGCTCTCCCCAGCCCGCGGCGGGCGCGCAGCTCCGGCAGGTACTCCAGGAAGAAGTAGATGGCGGAGCCCAGGAACGGGAAGAAGAAGATGGGGATGGCCCACCAGGCCCGCCCGCTGCGCACCGCGTGCACGATGAAGAAGATCTGGATCGCGACCGAGATCACGTACCAGATGGAGAAATCGAAGGGGAGGGAGAACGGCATGCGCGGCCGGATGGAGGGAGTCGTGGGGGGCCGCGTCAAAGGTTGCGCCGAGCGGGGCGAAGGGCAAGCCTCGGCGGGGCGCGCTGCCGGGAACGGGGCGCGTCGGGTGAGCCTGGCGCGCAACGGGGGTCGCCGCCACCCCCCGCCATCCTCGACGTACCGAAGCCCCCGGCCTGACGCTCGCAGCCGCTCCTCACCCCGACGAGCGCCGCTCCGTCGCCCGGTCCCGGCCTTCCGCCGGGGCGGGGCGGCTCGCTACATTACCCGGTTCCGGACGCACCGCCCCTTCCGACCCCGCGACCCGGCCCCGGGCCGAACCCCATATCATGCGCGCCGACGAGCTCCGTTCCAGGTTCCTGCAGTACTTCGCCCGCAACGGCCACGAGATCGTGGGCTCGGGTCCGCTGGTGCCGAAGGACGACCCCACGCTGCTGTTCGTGAACGCGGGGATGGTGCCGTTCAAGAAGGTGTTCCTGGGGATGGAGGAGGTGCCGTACACGCGGGCCACCACCTCGCAGAAGTGCGTGCGCGCCGGCGGGAAGCACAACGACCTGGAGCAGGTCGGCTACACCGCGCGGCACCACACCTTCTTCGAGATGCTGGGCAACTTCTCGTTCGGGGACTACTTCAAGCGCGACGCCATCCGCTTCGGCTGGGAGTTCCTGACCGTGGAGCTGGGCATCCCCGCGGAGCGTCTCTGGGCCACGGTGCACTACACCGACGACGAGGCCGAGCGGCTCTGGCAGGAGATCGCGGGCCTCCCCATCGAGCGCATCTTCCGGCTGGGCGACAAGGACAACTTCTGGCAGATGGCCGACACCGGCCCCTGCGGCCCCTGCTCCGAGATCCACTTCGACGCGCGCCCCGAGCGGCTGCGCGGCACGGAGCTCACGAAGGAGGAGTTCGAGGTCCACGGCGAGGCGGGCGAGTTCCTGGAGCTCTGGAACCTGGTCTTCATGCAGTACGACCGCGACGCCGACGGCGTGCTGCACCCGCTCCCGGCGCCCTCCATCGACACCGGCGCGGGGCTGGAGCGCATCGCCTCGGTGCTGCAGGGCGTGCCTTCCAACTACGGCACCGACCTCTTCACTCCGCTGATCGAGAAGGCGGTGGAGGTGGTCGGCGTCCCGTACGAGTACGGCACCGAGCAGGGCTCGTCGTACCACGTGCTGGCGGACCACGCGCGGGCCACGACCTTCCTGCTCTCCGACGGCGTCTTCCCCTCCAACGAGGGGCGCGGCTACGTGCTGCGCCGCATCCTGCGCCGCGCGGTGCGCCACGCCTGGCTGCTGGGCCGCCGCGAGCCCACGCTGGTGGAGATCGTGGAGACCGTCATCGACCAGATGGGCGTGGCGTATCCGGAGCTGATGGCGCGCCGCGCGTACATCACCCGCAACGTGCGGGCGGAGGAGCTGGCGTTCCTGGACCGCATCGACGCCGGCCTCAAGCTGTTCGACCAGCTGGCGCCGGTGGGCGGATCGGGGACGGTGGCGGGGGCGGACGCCTTCAAGCTGTACGACACCTTCGGCTTCCCGGTCGATCTCACCGAGCTGATGGCGCATGAGCGCGGCTACGAGGTGGACCTCGAGGGCTTCGAGCAGGCGCTGGAGGCGCAGCGCGCCCGCAGCCGCGCGGACCGCGCGAAGGCGGGGATCGGCGTGGAGGCGGACGCGCTGGCGATGGGCTGGGAAGAGGTGCCGGAGGCGGAGGGCGCGGAGCAGGACTTCGCGGCCTACCGGGCCACGTCGCTGGAGACGGACGTGCTGGCGTTCCGGCGAATGGAGGACGGCCGCATTGCCCTGCAGCTGCGCGAGAACCCGTTCTACGCCGAGAGCGGCGGCCAGGTGAGCGACCGCGGCCACGTGCGCGGCGACGGCTGGTCGATGACGGTGACGGACGTGCGCAAAGTGGCCGGCCGCATCGCCGTGCTGGGGCCGGTGGAGGGCGACTTCGTGCCGGGCCTGGTGACGGCGACGGTGGAAGAGCCGGCGCGGCGCGACACGGAGCGCAACCACACGGCCACGCACCTGCTGCACGCCGCCCTGCGCCGCGTGCTGGGCGACCACGTGCACCAGCAGGGCTCCGTAGTGGAGCCCGGCCGCCTGCGCTTCGACTTCGCGCACACGGGGCCGATGACGCCGGACGAGATCGCTGAGGTGGAGGGGCTGGTGAACGAGGCCATCTGGGCCAACCAGGACGTCTGCACGCTGGAGATGGGCTACCAGGACGCCATCGGCCGCGGCGCCATGGCGCTGTTCAGCGACAAGTACGGCGACGTGGTGCGGGTGATCGAAATCCCCGGCGTGTCGATGGAGCTGTGCGGCGGCACCCACGTGCGCACCACGGGGCAGATCGGCCTCTTCCGCATCGTCACGGAGACGGGCGTGGCGGCGGGCGTGCGGCGCATCGAGGCGGTCACCGGCCGGCAGGCGTTCGAGCGCGTGCGCCGCGACGAGCGCACCCTGCACGAGGCCGCCGGGCTGCTGCGGACGAAGGAGGAGAACCTGCTCCCGCGCCTGCGCCAGGTCATCGACCAGACGCGCGACCTGCAGAAGCAGCTGGAGAAGGCGCGCACGTCGGGAAGCGGCGACGTTGTCAGCCGGCTGCTGGAGACGGGAACGATCATCGATGGGGCGCGCGTGGTGTGGTCTGGCAGCACGTACGAAAGCCTGGATGAGATGAAGGCGCTGGCGGACCGGGTGCGTGAAAAGCTCGGAAGCGGCGTGGCGGTGCTGGCGGAGCTCGGCGACAAACCGATGCTGGTGGCGGTGGTCACGGACGATCTGATCCGTCGTGGGGTACGCGCTGACGCTGTTGTTCGCGAGATCGCGGCGAAGGTGGGTGGAAAGGGTGGTGGCAAGCCGCACATGGCCCAGGCGGGTGTCGGGAATCCCGCAGAGCTGATCAGCGCGCTGGAGAGTCTGCCGGACGTCGTCCGTCCCCTGCTGGCCGCCGGCGCGCCCGCGTGACGGCTGCGGAGGCGTGGGTGCGCGGGCGGCTGGCGGATGCGCCGCCCGCGCTGCTTGAGGTGATGCTCGCCGTGCTCCCGGACGATCCCGATCGCCCGGTGGCGGACGCGCTGGCGGACGGCGCGCTGGCGCTCTACGCGCGGCTGCTGGCAGGCGGCGCGGGTGCGCTGCGCGAGGATGCGCTGCCCCTGCTGGCCGCGGACGCGCTCTTCACCCACGCGCTGGAGGCCCAGGCGCAGGCCGATCCGGACGGCGTGCCCGCGCTGGCGGAGCGTATTGGCGCGGCGGGGGCGCTGGCGGGGCTGGGCGATGCGATGAGGGAGGCGTAGCGGGGCGGCGCCCGCGCCAGCGACGTCTTCAGGGACGGAGAATCGGTGCCGGATTCGCGCGAGCGGAGTAGGAAAGTGAGACGACACGTTCTGACCGTGGTGCTGATCGGCGGTGTGGCGGCGCTGGTGGTGCTGTCGATCACCGGGCCGGACACCGCGCCGCCGCTCGTCGTGCTCGCCATGGGGGTCGCGATCATCGCCTTCCCGCATGCGACCCCCGAGACGGTGCGGCTGCACGGCCCGGAGCGCGCGCGTGGGATGGCGCGTGCACTGGGCGTGCTGCTGGCGGCGCTTGGGGTCTTTCTTGTGCTGCTGGAGTTGCTCTGACCGCCCCCGCCACAGCCCTGGCGATGCGCCACATGGCTCCGCGCCTGGCGGCGAAAAGACGGTCTCACGCGGAGGACGCGGAGCCGCGGAGAAACCCCTTCTCTCTGCGCCTCCGCGTCTCCACGTGAGGCCGTTCCGTTTCCGAACTCTTCCAGGGGGATGGGGATGAGCAGCCGCGGTTCCGTGATGTTCCTGATGTCGTTCCTGTCTCTGGCCGCGCTGCTGGTGTGGTTCTCGGGGCGGGAGCCGGAGTGGGCGGCGCCGCTGACGCTGATGCTGCTGGGCGTGGTGACCGCGGCCGGGTCCTGGTTCACGCCCCGGACGGAGCCGCGGCGTGCCCGGGGGGCGGTTCGGCTGCGCCTGGGCATCGTGGCGGCGGTGCTGGGGCTGGTGCTGCTGCTGCGCGCGCTGGGCTGGATGTAGAGGGAAACGGCACGAGACAACTCCGTTGACTCCGCTGACTCCGTGTGACCCTTCTCTTGCGGATCTGCCTTCACTCCCCCACCACGAAGCTGTTCGCCCCCTCGCACGTCTGCCACTCCTTCGCCGGCGCGGCGCGCTGCACGGTGATGTGCGCGCCGACCAGCGGCGCGCCGTCCGCGCGCAGCTCCGCGTGGTGCAGGCGCCCCGTCGCACCCATGCGCACCGCCGGCCCCACCCTGCCGTCGGCAAAGACGGGCGCCGCCAGCAGCGTCGCGCCCGGCGCCCGGACCGCGCGCGCGACCATCACCTGCGCC
>JASLAX010000107.1 GCA_030146875.1 Longimicrobiaceae bacterium | reverse complement strand
GGCTCGCCTGGGTGCTCGGCCGACAGGCCGGGACCGGTGCGGTGACGGCGCTGCTCGCCGCGCTCACGCTGCTGGCATTCGGCCTCTGGGCGCTCGGCCACTTCGGGACGCTCGTAGCGTCGATGGGTCGACGCCGCGCCGCGCAGGGCGTGGCCCTCGCAGCCGGCGCGGGAGCGCTCGCGCTCGTGATCGCCGGTGCGCGCTCGGCACCGGCACGCACCGCGATGGCGGCGGATGCGACGAGCCAGCCGAGCCGGGCCGCGGGTGCGCTCCCCTGGCAGCCGTACAGCGCGGCGGCGCTCGAGGCGTTGCGCGACAGCGGCCGCGTGGTGCTGCTCGACTTCACGGCCGACTGGTGCCTCACCTGCAAGGTCAACGAGCGCGTCGCCTTCGGCTCGGACGCGGTGCGCGCCTCGCTGCGCGCACACGACGTCGCGCTCCTCCGCGCCGACTGGACGACGCGCGACCCCTCCGTCACGCGCGCCCTCGCCGCGTTCGACCGCAACAGCGTGCCGTTCGTGGTGCTCTACGGCCGCGACCGCGCCGCGGCGCCGGCCGTCCTCCCGACGCTCCTCACGCCGGGGATCGTCACGCGCGCGCTGGACGCCGCCGCGGCGCGCCCGGCGCCGGCACTTTCCGCCGCGCCCGCGCGCTGACCGCCGCGGCGGCGTCCCGCGTCACGCCTTCATCCTTCCTCCAGGAACCGCACCATGGCTCTCTCCAAGCGTCGCAAGCTCTCGCTCCTCGCCGGCCTCGTCGCCGTCGTCGCCCTCGTCGCGGCGAAGTTCGTCGCGCCGCACCTGGCGCCCGAAGTCAAGCTGACGGCCGCCGAACTAGGCGCGGCACCGCCGGTCGGCGCGCCCGCTCCCGCGTTCACCGCGGTCGACACGCGCGGCGCCTCTCATTCGCTCGCGGACTACCGCGGCCGGTGGGTCGTGCTGGAGTGGGTCAACCACGAGTGCCCGTTCACGAAGAAGCACTACAAGAAGGTCGACGGCCGTCCCGGCAACACGCAGGCGATGCAGCGCGACTACGCCAACCGCGTCGTCTGGCTCTCGGTCGTCTCCTCCGCCCCCGGAAAGCAGGGCTTCACCTCCGCGGAGGAGGCGGACGAGCTGACGCGCGACAAGGGCGCGGCGCCCACCGCCGTGATCCGCGACACCGCCGGCACGCTCGGGCGGCTCTACGGGGCGCGGAACACGCCGCAGTACGCGATCGTCGATCCGCAGGGGGTAGTGCGGTACGCGGGCGCCATCGACGACCGGCCGTCGGCCAGGGTCAAGGACATCGAGGGGGCGACGAACTACGTCCGCGCCGCGCTGGACGCCGGCCTGGCGGGGACCCCCATCGCCGTCCCGCAGACGCAGCCCTACGGCTGCGACGTCAAGTACTGACCGCGCCCCGCGCCCGGCCCGGTGGAGCGCTCCGCGAGGTCTCGCCGTCCACGCGCCGCGCAGGGGCAGTCCGTGAACTCTCTGGAAAGGAGATCAGGATGACGGACCGACGCAGCGTCCTTCGCGGCTTTGCCGCTCTCCCGCTTCCCGGCGCCGTGGCGGCGCTGCTGCTCGCCACCGCCGCGGCGGCGCAGCCGGGCCCGGGAGGCGCGCCGCGGCCCCCCGACCGGTCCACGCCCGTCCAGGCGAACGAGCTTCGGGAGACCTGGAACGACCGGGTGAGCGCCGGTCCGCCGGTGGGCGCGATGCCGGAGTTCGACGGATGGAGCATGGGCGCCGCGATGCCGCTCGCCCGCTCCGAGCACGCGGTCGTGGAGATGGGCGGCAAGGTGTGGGTGCTCGGCGGCTATCCGCCCGGGCGGCTCCCCTCCGACCTGGTCCAGGTCTACGACGCCGCCACGAGCCGCTGGTCGCTGGGCCCCAGCCTCCCCCAGCCGATCCACCACGTCCACGCCGCGGCGGTGGGCGGCAGGCTCTTCGTGATCGGCGGCGAGGTCGACGGCGCGAGCACGGGACGGCCGGAGGTCTTCGTGAACCACGTCTGGATGCACGATCCGGCGGTCGGCGGCTGGGTGGCGCGCGCGCCCATGCCGACCGCGCGGAGCGGCGGCGGCAAGGCGGTGATCGACGGCAAGATCTACGTGGCCGGCGGGCGCCCGCCCGGGGGCTCCGCCTTCGAGGTCTACGACCCGGCGACCGACACGTGGGAGCGGCTTCCGGACCTGCCGACCCAGCGCAACCACCTGGCGATGGTCGCGCTGAACGGCAGGATCGTCGTCGCGGGCGGCCGCACCGGCCCGGGCGCCATGGCCGAGCGGGTCGACGCGGTGGAGATCTACGATCCCGCGACCCGCCGCTGGACGCGCGGCGCACCGCTTCCGGCGCCCCGGGGGGGCATCACCGGCGCCGTGCACGCCGGCTGCATGTTCGTCTTCGGCGGCGAGGGCGAGCGGACCCACGTGCTGGGGCTGACGCCCACCGTGTACGGCTACGACCCCCGCGCCGACCGCTGGACCCGGCTGCCGGACCTTCCCATCGCCGTCCACGGCCTCAAGGGCACCGCGGTGATCGACGGCCGCATCTTCCTGCCCGGGGGCGGGGTCACGCTGGGCGGAAACTCCGGCACCAACGCCATGCAGGTGTACCGGCCCACGATGCGCTGCCAGTGATATGAGGCCCCGGCCTCTCCGCCGGCCGGGCGGGCCGGTCCACGGGCACCAACGCGGCGGAACCCCATCGCCCGGCCCCTTCCGAGTTGCCGTGCCACGAGCCGTCGTGGAGCCCGGGTTC
The DNA here is from genome assembly GCA_030146875.1 of Longimicrobiaceae bacterium. Lineage (GTDB taxonomy): Bacteria > Gemmatimonadota > Gemmatimonadetes > Longimicrobiales > Longimicrobiaceae > JASLAX01. Next base: position 9,315 of record JASLAX010000107.1, on the reverse strand, counting down.
TCCTCGCGAGCCCGGGCTCCCTCGTCCGGGTCCACCGCAGGGTCCACCGCGCCGGCGTCTCGGTCCGAGGGGGCGTCTCCCCGCGCTCCTTCTCCTTGACAGCTTAGGAGAGCGCGGCTACCCTTCTCCTAACCGCCATAGGAGAGAGAGCCATGACCGATTCCGCCGCGCTGCTGCCCGGCACGCTGGACCTGCTGATCCTCACGGCCGCTTCGCTCGGGAAGCTGGCGCCGCGCACCACGACCCGGGAGATCCGGGCATGAGGACTCTCCTGGCGCGGGTGCGGTCGTTCTGGAGCGGGCTGCGGAGACCCGACCAGCTCTGGGCGGAGATGGACGAGGAGATGCGCTTCCACGTGGAGATGGAAGCCGAGCGGCTCCGGCGCGAGCGGGGGCTGGATCCCGCGGAGGCGCGCCGGCAGGCGGCGATCGCGTTCGGCGCGGTGGAGAGGTACAAGGAGGAGGGCCGGGAGGCGCGGGGCCTGGCGTGGCTCCGCGGGCTGCCGCTGGACCTGAGGCTCGGCGGTCGGATGCTCGTCAAGTACCCGGGGCTGACGATCGTCGGCGGCCTGGCGATGGCGTTCGCGATCTGGGTCGGCGCCGTCGTCTTCGAGATGGTGATGCTGTTCGTCAGTCCCTCGCTGCCGCTGCCGGGGGGCGAGCGAATCGTGCACCTGCGGAACTGGGACGTGCAGGCGAGCAACCCGGAGCCGCGCGCGCTGCACGACTTCGTCGTCTGGCGCCAGGCGATGCGGACGGTGACCGACCTGGGGGCGTGGGACGACGTCGAGCGCAACCTCACGGGGCACGACGGCGAGGCCCGTCCGGCGCAGGTGGCGGCGATCACCGCGTCGGGGTTCCGCGTCGCCGCCACGCCGCCGCTGCTGGGCCGCGCCCTGGTGCCCGCGGACGAGCGGGCCGGAGCCCCGCCGGTGGTGGTCCTGGGCCACGACGTGTGGCGGGCGCGCTTCGCGGGCGACGCCGCGATCGTCGGACGGACCGTGCAGCTCGGGAACGAGTATGCCACCGTGGTGGGCGTGATGCCGGACGGCTTCACCTTCCCGGTCGCGCACGACGCGTGGACGCCGTTCCGCCCCGACGTGCTGGACGAGGCGCCGCGCCGCGGACCCGGCATCACCATCTTCGGGCGGCTGGCGCCCGGCGCGACGCTCGACGACGCGCAGGCCGAGCTGACGGCGCTGGGCCTGCGCGCGGCGCGGGAGCTCCCCGATACGCACGAGCACCTTCGGCCCCAGGTGATGCCCTACGCGCGGCTGTTCGCGATCTCGATGGAGGACGGGGGCGGGCTCTTCGCGCTGATCCAGGTCTTCATCCTGATGCTCCTGGTGCTCGTCTGCGGCAACGTGGCCCTGCTGGTGTTCGCGCGGACGGCGACGCGCGAGAGCGAGATCGTCGTGCGGAGCGCCCTGGGGGCGAGCCGCCGCCGGATCGTCGTGCAGCTGTTCGCGGAGGCCCTGGTGCTCGGCGGTGTGGCCGCCGCCGTGGGGCTGGGCGCGGCCCACGTCGCGCTGCGCGCGGTGGGGCTGCCGTTCCTGGAAGCAACCATGGGGCGCGTCCCGTTCTGGCTCGATCTGCGTCTCTCGCCCGCCACGGTGCTCTACGCCTGCGGGCTCACGCTCCTGGGCGCCGCGATCGCGGGCGGGCTCCCCGGGCTCAAGGTGACGCGCGGCCTGGGGTCGCGGCTGCGGGAGGGCGCGGCCGGCGCCGGCGGCCTGCGGCTCGGCGGCGTGTGGACCGCGGTGATCGTCGCGCAGGTCGCGGTGACCGTCGCCTTCCCGGGCGTGGCGGTGGTCGAGCTGAAGGAGCTGGACCGGATCCGGTCCTACGACGTGGGGTTCGCGGCCGAGGAGTACCTGGCGGTGAGCCTCGCCATGGACGCTCCGCCGGAGGCGGACGCCGACGCCGCGGCCATCGCGGCCCACCGCACGCGGTTCGCGACGGTGCTCGAGACCCTCCGCCAGCGCGTCGCGGCCGAGCCGGGGGTCGCCGGGGTCACGTTCGCGGACCGGCTCCCGCGCACCGACGGCGGCGACCAGAGCATCGCGGTGGACGACGCGGCAGCCGCCGGCGCGCCCGACCCGGGGGCGGGCGCGCCGGCGGGGCAGAACGCGAAGGTCGCGCACGTGGATCCCTCGTACTTCGACGTGCTCGAGACGCCGGTTCTGGCGGGACGGGGATTCCGGACCTCCGACCTCGCCCCGGAGGCCCGGGTGGCGATCGTGGACCAGGGCTTCGCGGATCAGGTGCTGCAGGGGCGCAACCCGATCGGCCGGCGGGTGCGGATCGCCAAGGCTCCCACGCCGGTCACGGGCCCGGAGGCGGACTCGCTTCCCTGGTTCGAGATCGTGGGCGTCGTGAAGGAGCTCGGCATGATCGGCGCGGAGGAGACCAGACGCGGGCTGGGGCTGTATCTGCCGGCCGCGCCGGGCAGCGGCTTCGCGCCTCACATGCTGATCCACACGCGGGGTGACCCGATGGCCATCGTCCCGCGCGTCCGCGCCATCGCCGGCACCGTGGATCCCACGCTGCGGCTTTCGGAGTTCCAGCGCATGGACCGGATCGCGAGCGACTATCTGTGGATGCTCGGGATGCTCCTGCGCGTGACGATGATGATGACGCTCGTCGCCCTGCTGCTCTCCCTCGCCGGCATCTACGCGGTGGTGTCCTTCACCGTCGCCCGGCGCACACGCGAGATCGGCGTTCGCGTCGCGCTCGGCGCCAGCCGCGGGCGCGTGGTCACCGCCATCTTCCGGCGGCCGCTGACGCAGGTCGGCATCGGCATCGTGGGGGGGGCCACCCTCATCGCCCTGGGCGCCGTGGTCCTGTCCCGTACCTATCACTTCCAGGGATGGGCGACGGGACTGTCTGCGGGCCAGGTCGCGCTGCTCGTGGCGTACGCGCTGTTCATGCTGGGGGTGTGCCTGCTCGCCTGCGTCGTCCCCGCGGGGCGCGCGCTGCGGGTGGAGCCCACCGTGGCCATGCGGGTCGAGTAGGCTGGGCCGCCCGCGCCTGGGGGTGCGCCGCCGGAGGGGGGCACCTCCGGATCGGCCGTCGTGCCGGGCGGAGGAGCATGGCGGGCCGCGTTCGGCGTCGGTACTCTTCCGGGAGAGCCCTTCTCCCCTCCCGGAGCCGAATGCCCCCACGGCGCAGCACCTCATCCCCCCCGGCGCCCGCGACGGTCTCGCTCGCGATCTACGACAGGGTCCGCGACCTGATCGTGCGCGGCCGGCTCCTGCCGGGCACGCGGGTCACGGAAGCGGACGTCGCCAAGGAGCTGCAGGTCAGCCGCACGCCCGCCCGCGAAGCGCTGCGGCGCCTGCAGCAGGAACGGCTGCTCGTGCCGACGGGGGCGAGGGACGGCGCCAAGGTGCGGCTGGCCGTGCCTCCGCTGACGGCCGGCGAGGCCCGCGAGCTGTACACCGCGGCGGGCGCGCTCGAGGGCGTCATCGTGCGCAACGTGGCGGACCGCGACGCGGAGGAGCGAGGGGCGCTGGCGGCGGAGATGGCGAAGGCGCAGGCGGCGTTCCGGCGCGAGGCGACGAAGCGCGCTCCCGACTGGGACCGGCTGTTCGAGCGGCACCACGCGTTCCACGAGCTGCTGAGGAGCAGGCTCGCCGGGCCGCGCCTCGGCCTGCTGCTGGACGGGCTGCGTCCGCACCTGGACCGGTACGAGTACTTCTACGGCCGGCTCCACGGATCGGGCTTCGAGGCGACCTTCCAGGAGCACGACGCGATCGTCGCGGCGATCGAGTCTCGGGGGGCGGACGCCGCCGAGCGAGCGGTGCGTGCCAACTGGTTCAACGGCGCCGACCGGCTGGCGAACGTCGTGCAGCAGGCGGGCGAAGCCGGGCTCCTCAGCGGGTTCGGGCCGGCGCGGCACCACACACCCCCCCTGCCGCGCGGCCCGCGCCTGGCCGGCTGAGCCGTGCCGGACGGGCGGTCGATCGGGTCGTGTGTCGATGTCCCGCGGCCGGGGCCGGTCCCCTCAGGATCCCCCGGCGCCTGCGGCGGACGAGGGGGTCGGCAGGCGCTCCAGGATGAAGGCCGCCACCTGGCCCGCGGCCGGCGGGTCCAGGTTCGACAGCACGACGACCACGTACCCGCCGTCCGGCTCGAACGCGAGCTCCCCGTTCATCCCCGGCGCGCCCCCGCCGTGCCCCACGATGCGCCGGCCGAACACGACGCGGTCCTGGAACCCGTAGGCGTACTGGAAGCCCGGGGCGACCGCGACCTTGCCGGACAGGAGCAGCGCCGTGTGCGCCGGGTCCAGGAGCCGGTGCTCCCGCACCGCGGCGGCGAAGCGCGCGAAGTCCCCTACGGTGGAGTACCCGCCGCCCGCGGGGGTGCCGCGGTAGGGCAGCGTCGGCGCGTTGGAGACGAGCGCGCCGGGCACCACCTGCCGCGTGTAGCCGACCGACCGCCCGGGCACCAGCGAGTCCTCGGGCGCCGTGCCGGTGGCCGTCATCCCCGCCGGGGCGAGCACGCGCGCCGCGATGTGGTCTTCGTAGGCCATCCCGCCCACCCGCTCCACGACGGCGCCCAGGAGCATGAAGCCGTAGTTGCTGTACACGTGCTGCGCCCCCGGCGCGAACTGCAGCCCGCGCGTGCCGTAGAGCCGCAGGTAGTCCCCCGTGGTGCGGAGCTCGGTCCGGTGCGCGGCGAACAGCGGGCCGAAGATGTCGCCCGTGCCGCCGGTGTGGGTGAGCAGGTGGTGAAGCGTCACCTGCGACGCCACGTCCGCGTTCGGGTAGTCCGGCAGGTAGGTGCCGAGCGGCACGTCCAGGCGAAGCCTCCCCTCCTGCACGAGCTGCAGCGCCGCGACCGCGGTCACCATCTTGTACATCGACCCCACGCGGAACTGCGTGAGCGGCGTGTTCGGGACGCCGCGCTCCCGATCGGCGAGGCCGTAGGCGCCCTCGAACAGCGTCTGCCCGTCGCGGGCCACGAGCACGGCGCCGGAGAACTGCCCGGCCTCGGTGGCGGCCTGGAGCCGCGCGCGGAGCGCGGCCACGAAGGCCGAGTCGGCATCGGCCCGGGTGGCGGGCGGTCCGGGTACGGTCGGCCCGCCGCACGCCACGCAGACCAGCAGGGCCACGGCGGCCAGGATCGGGAATCGCCTGGAGAGGGACATGGGGCCTCGGCGGGATCGGGGTGGGTGGTCGGGTCGCGCCGGCTCGGCCGTGGTGCCTGCGCGCCCGGCGACGAGCGAAGCGGCGTGCGCGATACTCGGTTCCGTCGAGCCGCTCCACGACGGGTCGGTGCAGGCTACCTGGGGTCGAGACCTATCTCCTCGACCAGCCAATCGTGCCTGTCGTGCACGGCTCGTGGACCGAGGTCGTGTCCGCGCCCGGGGCACTCACGGCAGCCACGTTCGGGTGACGACGATCGCGCCACTCGCAGCCCACCGACGCCCGGAAAACGCGTGGTGGAGGCCCGCTGGTATCGGCCGACGTCAGGGTCCCGGCCGCGACCCAGATCAGAACGTCTCGATGGCCGCGCGGGTGACGCGGACGCGCGACGCCCCCTCCCCTCGCGCGGAGAGGTGGGCACGCGATCGCCGGTCGCATCGGCGGCGGCCAGGGCCCCCAGGGGGCTTCCGGACGTGGCGCTCCGCATGTAGTATGCTTCCAATGTATACGTTCGGGTAGGCGTATCGGGGGAGGCGGTCCGGTCTCGAACGGGCCGGGCACGGAAGGCCGCCTCGCCTTCGGCGGTCCCGCCGACGTCGTCTCGTCGCGCGGAACGAGGCGGAACACCATCGAGGGAGCGGGCGGATGAAGACGACCAGGGCACTCCTCGCGATCTCGACGCTGGCGGCCTCCGCGCTGCTCTGGACGGCCTGCTCGCACCGGGCGCGGCTCGCCCCCGGGGGGGCGGCGACCGATGGCGACGACATCGCGGGGACCGTGACGGGGGCCAGCGGCCCCGAGGCGGGGGTGTGGGTGATCGCCGAGACCACCGACCTTCCCACCCGGCTCGCCAAGATCGTGGTGACCGACGACCAGGGGCGGTACCTCCTTCCCGACCTGCCGCAGGCGGGCTACGACGTGTGGGTCCGCGGGTACGGGCTGGTCGACTCGCCGAAGCAGCGGGCGCGGCCCGGGACGACGCTGAACCTGCGGGCGACCCCCGCGCCCAGCCCGCGCGCCGCGGCGGAGTACTACCCGGCCGGGTACTGGTACTCGCTGCTCCGGGTCCCGGCCGAGAGCGAGTTCCCCGGCACCGGCCCGGAGGGGAACGGGATCGGCGTCAACTTCAAGAGCCAGGCGGAGTATCTCCGGCCGTTGAAGAACGGTGCGTGCCTGGGCTGCCACCAGATGGGGAGCAAGGGCACGCGCGAGCTGCACCCCGCGCTCGGTACCTTCGAGTCGTCCGTGCAGGCGTGGGAGCACCGGCTGAAGGTGGGCCAGGCCGGGGGCGCGATGGCCGCCATGGCCCACCAGATGGGCCCACGCACGCTGCGGATGTTCGCCGACTGGACCGACCGCATCGCGGCGGGCGAGGTCCCGCCCGCGCCGCCCCGCCCGCAGGGGATCGAGCGGAACGTCGTCATCACCCTGTGGGACTGGGCCGACCCCAAGGCGTACCTGCACGACCTGGTCTCCACCGACCGCCGCGACCCCACCGTCAACGCCAACGGTCCGGTCTACGCCGTGCTCGAGGCGAGCGCCGACTACATGCCGGTGCTCGACCCCAACACCCATACGGCGACCCGCGTCCCGGTCACGGTCCGCGACCCGAGCACCCCGCCCGCGGCGCCGCAGCAGGTCGCGGTCCCCTCGCCGTACTGGGGGACCGAGCCGATCTGGACCAGCCGGGCGAACGTGCACAACCCCATGCTCGACGAGCAGGGGCGCGTCTGGATCACCTCCCGGGTGCGTCCGCCGCCCAACCCGGACTTCTGCAAGGCGGGGTCGAGCCATCCGTCGGCCCGCCTCTTCCCGCTCAACGCCTCGGGCCGGCACCTGGCGGTGTACGACCCCAGGACCCGGGAGATGAAGCACGTCTCCACCTGCTTCGGCACGCACCACCTGATGTTCGCCGAGGACGCCGACCGCACCCTCTGGACGAGCGGCGGAGGCCCGGTGGTGGGGTGGCTCAACACCAAGCTGTGGGACCGGACCGGCGACGAGGAGAGGGCGCAGGGATGGACGGCGCTGATCCTGGACACCAACGGCAACGGCCGCCGCGACGAGTACGTGGAGCCGAACGCGCCCCTCGATCCGGCCAAGGACAAGCGCATCAACACGGGGCAGTACGGCTCGGTGTACGCCCTGGCGCCTGCGCCGGACGGATCGGTGTGGGGAACGACGTTCGGGTTCCCCGGCGCGATCATCCGGCTGAGTCCGGGCGCCGATCCGCCCGAGACCGCGCTCACCGAGGTGTTCGAGGTGCCGTGGAATCACCCCGGGTTCCCGAACGTGGGCTTCTCGCCGCGCGGCGGCGACGTGGACCGGAACGGGGTGTACTGGGCCGCCCTGGCCAGCGGGCACCTGGCCAGCTTCGACCGGCGCAAGTGCCGCGGGCCGCTCAACGGCCCCAGCGCCACCGGCCGGCACTGCCCGGAGGGGTGGGCCTTCTACGCCGAGCCCCTCCCCCAGCTCGGCAACGTCACCAGCGCGGGGAGCGGGGAAGGGAGCTACTACACCTGGGTGGACCAGTTCAACACGCTGGGCCTGGGCGCCAACGTGCCCATCAACACCGGGAACCAGTCCGAGGGGCTCCTCGTCCTCAAGGACGGCAGGTGGGTCGTCCTTCGCGTCCCCTACCCGATGGGGTTCTACACCAAGTGGCTGGACGGCCGCATCGACGACGCGGACGCGGGGTGGAAGGGACGCGGCCTGTGGGCGGCCATCAGCACCCGCGCCCCCTTCCACATGGAGGGCGGGAAGGGGGCCACCAGCAAGGCAGTCAGGTTCCAGCTCCGGCCGAATCCGCTCGCGCGGTAGCGAGCGATTGGCAGGGCGGATCGTCGAATCGATGAGCGTCCCCTGGAGGGCGTCGATGAAACCGGCAATCGCGCTCGCGGCTTTGCTCGTGCTCGGATCGGCACGCCTGCTCCCCGCCGTTCTCGCCGCGGCGCTGCTGGGCTGTAGCACCCAGCCGCCCCCGAGCGCGGAAGGAGCACGCGACACGTCTGCGTTGCCCGTGGCTGCGCGGACGTTCCTCTCGACGCTGGACGCGTCGCAGCGTGCCGACGCTTCGTTTCCCTTCGACGATCCGGAGCGCACCAGATGGGCGTACGTGCCGCAAGCGCGGAACGGCCTCTCGCTGAAGGCGATGGATGCGAGGCAACGCGCAGCCGCGTTCGGGGTGCTGGGCACCGGCCTGAGCGAGCGCGGCACCGGGCTGGCGCGCGGCATCATCCAGCTCGAAGGCACTCTCGGCGAGCTCGAAGGAGCGGTGAGCCGCCTCCTGCTGCGGCGAGATCCGGAGCTCTACTACCTGTCACTCTTCGTCGGGCCGGGTGGTACGCAGCCCTGGGGCTGGCGCTTCGAGGGCCATCACCTCTCGGTGAACGTCACGGAGCTCGGCCCGCACGGACAGGTCGTCGCACCGCTCTTCATGGGTGCCAACCCGGCGCGCGTGCCCAGCGGCCCCCGGGAAGGGCATCGGTTGCTCGCTGCGGAAGAGGACCTCGCGTTCGAGCTGCTGCAGATGCTCGATCCCGACCAGCGCGCCCGCGCCACGATCGCCGCGCAGACGTTCGGGGAGATTCTCACCCGCAACGATCCCACGGTGCGACCCATGGCGCTCGCGGGCCTGCCGGCGGCCGCGATGACGCCCGCCCAGCAGCGCCAGCTGCGTCGGCTGCTCGGGCTGTACGCCGGACGGATGGCAGACTCCGCGGCCGCCCGACAGTTGCGGCGCATCGAGGACGCCGGATTCGGGCGCCTGCACTTCGCCTGGGCTGGTGCGCACCGGCCCCGCGAGCCGCACTACTACCGCATCCACGGCCCGACCGTGCTGGTGGAGTACGACAACTCGCAGGGCGGCGCGAACCACATCCACACGGTCTGGCGCGACCTGGAGAACGATTTCGGGGGTGATCTGCTGAGGCGGCACTACGCACGGCAGCCTCACGGCCACTGAGCTCCCCGCCTAACGCCGCTCGTTTGCCGATCGTGATGCGCGGCTAGATATTGGCGGCTCTTCACCTCGCGCCAGGATCCCGTGCCCGACCAGCTCCGCGACCGGCTGCAGTCCTCGCTCGGCGCCGCCTACACGATCGAGCGCGAGCTCGGCGGCGGCGGCATGGCGCGCGTGTTCGTCGCCACGGATCCGGCGCTCGGCC
>JASLAX010000080.1 GCA_030146875.1 Longimicrobiaceae bacterium | reverse complement strand
CCGTGCGGAACTGGCGGATCTGGCCCATGGTCGCGCGCACGTTGATGGTGGGCGCGGTGCTGGACCACGTCTGGGCCTCGGACGCGGCGGGCATGGCCACCAGGGCGGCGGCGGCCAGGAGGAGGGTGCGCTTGGTCATGGCTCCCGAGGTGCGGAGAGGGGTCGTTTCCGGGCCGGGCGCGGCCCTTTGCGAGGGACGGAAGGTCCGGCAACCCCGGTGCCGTTCCGCCGACTTTCCGAACGTCGTTGCGACGCATGCGGTTGGGCGGAAATGGCCGCCCGGCGCGGCGTTCCCGCGTTCCCGGGCGGGAACGAGGGTGGTTTCCATCCGGGAACGACGCGGGGCCGGCGCGGGTGATCCGCGCCGGCCCCGGGCCATCCCTCCGGACGGAGCGTCCTACGGCTTCTCGATGGGGAGCCGCACCGCGTTGCCCCACTCCGTCCACGAGCCGTCGTAGTTCCGCACGTTCCGGAAGCCCAGCAGGTACGTGAGCGCGAACCAGGTGTGCGACGAGCGCTCCCCGATCCGGCAGTAGGCGATGGTGTCGTCCGCCGGGGAGAGGCCGAGCCCGTCCTGGTACAGCTCGCGGAGCTCGTCGGCGCTGCGGAACTCGCCCGTCTCCGGGTTCACGGCGCGCGCCCACGGCATGCTCCGGGCCCCGGGGATGTGGCCGCCGCGCATGGCCCCCTCCTGCGGGTAGTCGGGCATGTGCAGCTTCTCGCCGCTGAACTCCTCGGGCGAGCGCACGTCCACGAGCTGGCCCTTCTTCTTCACGTGCTCCAGCACGTCCTCGCGGAAGGCGCGGATCTTCTCGTCGTCGCGCTTCGGGACCGGGTACTCCGTGGGCGGGTGCGAGGGGTAGTCGGTGGTGGTCTCGCGCCCCTCGTCCTCCCACTTCTTGCGCCCGCCGTCCATCACCCGCACGCGGTCGTGGCCGAAGAGGCGGAAGACCCAGAGCGCGTACGTGGCCCACCAGTTGTTCTTGTCGCCGTAGAAGACCACGGTGGTGTCGGGCGCGATGCCCTTCTCGCTCATCAGGCGCGCGAAGCTCTCCGCGTTCAGGTAGTCGCGCTGAAGCGGGTCCTGCAGGTCGGTGTGCCAGTCGAGCCGGATCGCGCCGGGGATGTGGCCCGTGTCGTACAGCAGCACGTCCTCGTTCGACTCCACCAGGCGCACGGCGGGGTCGTTCAGGTGGGCCGCCACCCACTCCGTGGAGACCAGCGCCTCCGGGTGCGCGTAGCCGCGCGCTTCGATCGGCCCCGTTTGCGTCGCCATCGATCCTCGCTCCGTGGGAAGGAAGGGCCCGCGCCAAAGGCGGACCGTATGAAAAGCCCGGCACGCTGCGGGGAGCGCGCCGGGCGGGCGTGGCCGTCGCCGTGCTTCCGTCCGTGCGTCTCAGCGGCCGCGCGCCCCCGCCGTCCCTACGCGGCAGGTCCGCCCGCGGTCGGGGCCGCGCCGCTCTCGCCCCCGCCCTGGGCCTGGCGGACGGCGCGCTCGGCGGCCTCGAAGCCCATCTTGGAGTGCGTGCCGTCGCAGAAGGGCTTGGTGGTGGACGCGCCGCAGCGGCAGAGCGAGACGCGCTTCTTCTCGTGCACCATGTAGTCGTTCCCGTCGGCGTCCACCACCTTCACGGGCCCCTCCACCAGGTACGGCCCGTTGTTCCGCACCGTGATGGTCACCGGGCGATCCACCGGGGCGCCGCCCTCCACCGCGTTCGTCTCCTCCGCCATCACCACCTCCACGCTCGAAAGGGAACCCGCGGGCGCGGCGGCGCCGTCCCTCAGGCTCCGCCCAGCGCCCCGATCATCCAGAACACGCCCAGCGCCGCGCTGCCCACCGCGGTGAGCGCCCGCAGCGCGCCGCCCAGCGAGGGGGTCCGCTCCCCCGCGCGCTGGAAGACCGCGCCGGCCAGCGCCGCGTAGAGCCCCATCGCGAGGGTCGTGCCCACCCCGAAGAGCAGCAGGTACGCCCCGCCGGCGACGGGCGAGCGCGCCAGGGCGATGGGGAGCACCGCCACCAGCGGCGCGGTGCCCGCCAGCCCGTGCGCCACCCCCACCCACAGGCTCCCGCGGCGCCCCTCGCCGTCGTGCGCGTGGCGCCGGCCGAAGGGCAGGTGGCGGTGCGGCCGCGCGGGGGCCTCTCCGCTGGCGGCCAGGTGCGCGCGCTCGTGCGCCAGCGTCCACAGCAGCCACAAGCCCAGCGCCAGCAGCAGCCCGCCCACCCCGAACTCCAGACCCCGCGCCAGCCCCGCCGGAAAGCGCACGTCCAGCGCCAGCAGCGCCCCGCCCACCAGCAGGATGGCGGCGGAGTGGCCCAGCCCCCAGCGCACGCCGAAGGCCAGCGCCTGCGCGGGGCGCGGGCGTCGCGACACGAAGGTGGTCACGGCGGCCATGTGGTCCGGCTCCAGCGCGTGCAGGAAGCCGGCGGTGAGCGCCGTGAGGAGCGGGACCAGGGTCATCGGTCGGGAGGGCGGGAACGGGAGCGGCGCCCGCGGGGGCGCGGGCGCCGTTAGTCTACCCCGCGCGGAGGCGGGGGTCAACCGAGCGCCGGGCCTAGATGTCGTCCGGGTTGAGGTGCAGCGTGTAGCGGATCCGCACGTCGAATGGCACGCCGTCCAGCGTGGCGGGGTGGAAGCGCAGGACCGACGCGGCCGGCTCGATCCACTTGTCCAGGTGCGTGTCGCCCGTGGGGCGCTCCACGTCCACGTACGCCACGTTCCCCTCGCGGTCCACCACCAGCCGCAGCACCGCGCGCCGCCGCTCCCGCCGCATCGCCCGGTCGGGGTGCGTGCGGATGGTCTGCTGCACCAGCAGGTCCGACCGCGAGTCGTCGCGCACGGCGGGAAGGCAGTGCCGCTTCCCCGGCGCCAGCGCGGGGTACTCGCCGTCGACCCGCACCAGCATCTGGAAGGGGCGGCCGGGGGTGATGCCCCGCAGGTACTCCCCCATCCGGCGCGTGCCCGCGTCCACCGCCGCCTGCGGCAGGTTGGACTGCAGGAACAGGACGCGCCCGCGCACCGCGGACGAGTCCACGATCACGAACAGCAGCCCGCGCGGGTCCGCCTCCCCGTGCTTCTTCCCCAGCGCGGAGAGGGTGTCGCGCAGGGCCGCGAACTCCCGGAGCTGGCCCTGCGTCAGGATGCCGCGCGCGGTGTCCGGCACGGTCACGCAGGGCTGGCCCGGCCGCTCGACCAGCTTCACCTGCTGGGCCGCGGCGGGAACGCACAGGAATAGCGCGAGAAGCGCGGCGTGCGCCGCGCGCCTGGGGATTCGGATCATCGGGGCCGTGCCGTCCGGAGAAGGTGGGGCGAGAGGACGTTCGGAAAAGAGGCGGAATATGGCGGACGGAGCGGGATCGCGCCACCCGTCGGTTGTCCGGGCGAGCGCGTCCACGTTACCTTTGGACAACCACATCCACCGTGGAGTGCCGTGCATGAGCGAGATCATCTTCATCGTCGAAGAAGCTTCCGAGGGGGGCTTCCTCGCCCGAGCTCTAGGGGAGTCGATCTTCACCGAGGCCGACAGTCTGACCGAGCTCCGCGAGGCGGTTCGAGACGCCGTCCACGTTCATTTCGATGAGGGCGCCGGACCGAAGATCATTCGTCTGCACTTCGTCCGGGAGGAGGTAATCGCGGCGTGAAGCTCCCGCGCGACATCTCCGGAGAGGGTCTCGCGAGTGCGCTTCAGCACCTCGGTTACTCTGTGACCCGTCAGTCCGGGAGCCATCTCAGGCTGACTACCATCGTCGGAGGTCGGCACCACGTCACCGTTCCTCGTCACAATCCCATCCGCGTGGGAACTCTCGCTGCGATTCTCGGCCAGGTGGGCGACCACCACGGCCTCGATCGCGCCGATCTGCTAGACCGGCTGTTCCCGTGACCGCCTCTCGCCCCGGCTGGGAGCACGTGTACGCCGTGGTCCGCCGCATCCCGCGCGGGCGCGTGGCCACGTACGGGCAGGTGGCGGAGCGGGCGGGGCTTCCCGGGCACGCGCGGCAGGTGGGGTACGCGCTCCACGCGCTGCCGCCCAACAGCGTGGTCCCCTGGCACCGGGTGGTGAACGCGCGCGGCGAGCTGAGCGTGGCCTCGCTCGACGTGGGGAGCGGGATGGAGCAGCGCTACCGGCTGGAGGCGGAGGGGGTGGCGTTCGACGCCCGCGGGCGGGTCGCGCTCGCCCGCTTCCGCTGGGACGGGCGCATGCGCCGCGGCCGTGGTACGGTTCCCGCGGCGGCGCACCAGACCACGACGGACGATCACGACGCACCGGCCCCATGACGAGCGACGCGCGCGACCAGGACGAGATGACCACGCTGGAGGCCGAGCTCCGGCAGGCGCTGCAGCGGCAGGCCGCCGAGTACGAGCGCCTGGCCGAGGTGCACGTGCAGGTCGAGGACGCCATGCTCCGCGCGCGCGCCGCCCTGGCCCGCCTGCGCCGCCTGCGCCGCGAGGCCGCCGCCGGGGGATGACGTCCGCGCTCGCCGGCTCGTCCGCCCGCAGGCCCGCCGTCCGCTGTTCCCCCATCGCCCCGGTCGCCTGCCAGCATCGAGCGTTCCGAGACGATGCGGGTCGACCTCGCCGCCCCGAGCGCCTCGACCGCTGATGCGAAACCCCGCGCCCCCTCGTCCGTAGTCTCCGGAAGCGCTGGTCCGCCCTTCCCCCAACCTCGCCCCCACCATGAGCACCTCCACCGGCATCGTGGCCGCCCTGGACCGCCTGCACGGCCGCGCGCGCGCCAGCGGGTTCCTGTACCGCTTCACGCTGTTCACCCGCATCCTGCTGGCGGCCGGCTTCATCCCCACCGGGATGGTGAAGGCGCTGGGGCACCGGTTCACCGTCATCTCGATCGACAACCCCGTCGGGATGTTCTTCGAGGCCATGTACCAGACGGGCGGCTACTGGCGCTTCATCGGCGTGTCGCAGATCGTGGCGGGGATCCTGGTGCTGTTCCCGCGCACGGCCACGCTTGGGGCGATGATGTTCTTTCCCATCATCCTGAACATCTTCGTCATCACCATGTCGCTGGACTTCAGGGGCACGCCGTTCGTCACCGGCCCCATGCTGCTGGCCGCCACGTACCTGCTCTGCTGGGACTGGGACCGGCTGCGCGGCATCCTGGTGGATCCCGGCGCGCCGCTGCAGGCGCCCGCCCGCGTGGAGTCGCTGAGCGGCGGGTGGGAGCGCGCGGGCTACGCGATGGGCGGGCTGGCGGTGCTGGGCTTCTTCTTCACCGTCCGCGGCTTCGGCCCTCCCGGGATCGGCGCCGCCTTCATCCTGATGGGCCTGCTGGGCGGCGTGGTCGCGCTGGCCGCGTGGATGCTGTCCGAGCGCCGCAACCGGCCGCCCGCGCGGCTGAGCGCCGCGGCCTGAGCCCCGGCGGCTGGCGCGAACGGACGAGAAACGACGAACGGAGCCGGTGCCCGCGCGAGGGGCGCCGGCTCTTTGTAGCTTCGGCGTCTTTCGGTTGCGTTCGGAGCATGGTCTTCGCATCGTGAAGATCGACCGCGCACCCGGAGTGAAGATGAACATCAGCATGGACGTTCCCGAGCAGTACCTCCTGGATGAGTCCGCCGAGCAGCTCGCGCGCAAGATCCGGCTGTACGCGGCGTTGCTCATGTTCCGAGCGGGTGAGATCTCTGCAGGGGCGGCCGCCGAGCTGGCGGACGTGGATCGCGTCACGTTCGCGGAAGAGTGCGCGCGGCACCTGATTCCAGTTACGGACTACCCACCAGAAGATCTACGAAAAGAGCTGAGCGCCCTGCGCCGCGCTTCCTGAATGCTCGTCGTCTCCGACACGTCGGCGCTTCTCGCGCTGGCGGCGTGCGATGCGCTTCCGCTCCTGGACCGCCTGTTCGAAACCGTCCGTGTGCCGGCGGCGGTCCTGAGGGAGTGCGCCGTCTCCGGCAAAACGTCGGCGGAGCGGTTGGCGCGCTACCTGGAGGGTCGGGTAGTCGACGTGGACCCCGCCGACATCCTGGTCTCCAGCAGGAGCTTGGGGCGTGGCGAGATGGAGGCCATGGCCCTGTATCGCCGTCTCGGTGCGGACTGGTTGCTGGTCGACGACGCACGGGCACGCAAGGTGGCACGACTGAATGGGATCCAGGTCATCGGCAGCCTCGGCGTTCTTCTGCTTGCGCGCGGCAACGGGCTGGTGCCTCGGATTCGCCCGCTCATCGAAGCGATCCGAGCATCGGGAATCTACCTGGCCGATTCACTGGTGGAGGAAGCTCTGCGGTTGGCAGAAGAGCAGTAGCGGCTGAAGCGGCCGAGTGGAAACGCACGAGCCGGTGCCCTCACGGGGGCGCCGGCTCTTTTTCGTACGGACGCGAAGGCGGCAGTTCCGCCGCTCCGTTTCCGTTCCGACCTTGCGGGTCTCGACCCCCGCCGCTCGCCGTCCCCCCGATCCCGAGGGCTCCCCGATGTTCGGATCCGAGCTGCTGGACGTGGCGCTGGGGCTGATGCTGGTGTACCTGCTGCTCTCCCTGGTCGCGTCCGGCGTGCGCGAGATGGTGGAGGCGCGGCTGAAGACCCGGTCCGCCAGCCTGGAGCGCGGCATCCGCGAGATCCTGCGCGACCCCACGGGCGAGGACCTGGCCCGCGCGCTGTACGAGCACCCGCTGGTGTCCAGCCTGTACGCGGGGAGCTACGCCCCCACCGCCGGGCTGTACCGCAAGCTGGTCCCGCTCACGCGGCGCGGGCTGCTGGGGCGGCTCCGCGGCAAGGAGCCGGGCCCGCACGTGGGCGAGGAGTACCGCGGGGTGGCGGGAGAGGCGGGCCGCGGCGTCGCCACGCGGCTGCTCGCCCCCTCGCACCTGCCGTCGTACATCCCGGCGTCGAGCTTCGCGCTGGCGCTGCTGGACATCGCCGCGCGGGGCCGCCCCGGCGCCCAGGGCGCGCACGGAGCCGACGCCCCCGCGCTGACGGTGGAGAACGTGCGCGCCGGCATCGAGCGGATCGGCAACCCGGCGGTGCAGCGGGCGCTGCTCTCCGCCGTGGACCGCGCGGGCGGCGACATGGCCCGGGCGCAGCTCCACGTGGAGGCGTGGTTCAACGGCTCCATGGACCGCGTGTCGGGGTGGTACAAGCGCCACACGCAGGCGTTCCTGTTCGCCTTCGGGCTGGGCGCGGCCGTGGTGCTGAACGTGAACACCATCACCATCGTCGAGGCGCTCAGCCGGCACGAGACGCTGCGCGCCGTGGTGGTCTCCGAGGCGGAGCGCGTGGCCGCGGGGCACACGCTGCCCCGGGATTCGCTCTCCGCCCGCACGGCCGACCTGGAGGCGCTGGGGCTGCCGATGGGGTGGCGCGACGGCTGGCCGGGAGCGCGCGTGCCCGGGGCGCCGGACCCCACCGCCGCCACCGGCTACGAGTGGGTGTGGCTCAACGTGGTCTCCCCCGTCGTGGGCTGGCTCCTGACGGCGTTCGCGGTCTCGCTGGGCGCGCCGTTCTGGTTCGACCTGCTGAACCGGGTGATGGTGATCCGCTCCACGGTCAAGCCGCACGAGAAGAGCCTGGAGGAGGGGTCGGAGGACCGCATGGGCACCTCCACGCCCGTCCCCGCTCCACGTCCGCCGCCCGCACTCCCGTCCTCCGCAGAAGCGGAGCCCACCGCCACCTCCCCTTCCGAGGCCGCGCCCGATCCTCCCACGCCGGCGGCGGCCGGCGGGATGCCCGGCGCGGCCACGATGCCCGGCACCTGAGGGTCTCGCCGCGAAACGCAGAGGGCCCCCACCGTCGACGAACGGTGGGGGCCCTCGGTCGTGCTGCCGATCGCGTCAGCGCGCGAAGGCCAGGAACGCACCCAGCTCGCGGTCGCTCAGGTGGTCCAGCGAGCAGGAGGGGTGGACGGGCACCGAGCCGATCCACCGTCCCTCCAGCGTCTCGAAGACGATGGCACGCATCTCCTGGCGCGCCTCGCCCTCCGCAGGGTTGGCCTCGAACGGGGTGCAGCGCACGCGGTACATGCCGCCGCGCTCGCTCACGAACAGGCGCACCTCGGGGGCGAGCGCCAGGTCCGCCGCCCCGTGGTCGTGCAGGTGCTCCGTGCCCTGCCGCGCCGATTCGAAGCGCGCCAGCGGCGCCGCGTCCACCTCCGCGACTCCCGGCGACGCGGAGAGCGCCGCGGCCTCCGCCGCGGCCATGGTCAGCGTCGCGCGCGACAGCGCGCGCAGCTCCTGCGCGCGCCGCAGGCGGCGGGTGGCGTCCTCCATCCGTTCGAGCGCGGCGGCGCGGCTCTCGTTGGCGGCCTGCCGCGCGCGCTGCGCGCGGCTCCGCAGCTCTGTCGTGGTCATCGTGCGGCCCGGGTGCTGGATTCCCTCGTGCAACGGTCCGACCGGGGACAGCAGCACGGCACGTACCACCCGGGCCACAGCGTCCCGAATCCGCCGTTCAGTCGGCGGCCACGCCCCCCGTCTCCTCCACCGGGAGCTCCTCGCCGGGGTTCACGTAGCGCTCCTGCTCCCAGGCGTACTGGCGGTCGTGCAGGTCGCGGTAGCGGCCCCCCAGCGCCATGAGCTCCGCGTGGCTCCCGCGCTCCACCACCTGCCCCTCCTCCAGCACCAGGATCTGGTCGGCGCTGCGGATGGTGGAGAGGCGGTGGGCGATCACGAACGTCGTCCTGCCGCGGCGAAGGTGGCGCAGCCCCTCCTGGATCTTCGCCTCGCTCTCGCTGTCGAGCGACGAGGTGGCCTCGTCCAGGATCAGGACGCGCGGGTCCGCCAGCAGCGCCCGGGCGATGGCGATGCGCTGCCGCTGCCCGCCGGAGAGCTTGATCCCCCGCTCGCCCACCACCGTGTCGTAGCCGTCGGGGAACGCGCGCACGAAGTCGTCGCAGTGGGCGATGCGGGCCACCGCCTCCACCTCGGCCCGCGTGGCGTCCGGCCGCGTGAAGCGGATGTTGTCCGCCACCGTGCCGTCGAACAGGAAGTTGTCCTGCAGCACCACGCCGAGCTGCCGGCGGTACTCGCGCAGCCGCAGCGAGGCCAGGTCGCGGCCGTCCACCAGGATGCGCCCCACGGTGGGGCGGTTGAACGCCATCACCAGCGAGACCAGCGTGCTCTTCCCCGAGCCGCTGGAGCCCACCAGCGCCGTGGTGCTCCCCGCGGGGGCCAGGAAGGAGACGTCGCGCAGGACCGGCTGCCCCTCGTCGTACTCGAACCACACCCCCTGGAAGTCCACGTCGCCGCGGATCGCCTCCACCGGGTCGGCGGTGGCGTCCTCGTCCGCCTCGGTCCGCATCTCCATGAGCTCGTGGATGCGGTCCAGCCCCGCGAACGCCTCGGAGATCTGCGTGCCGATGGACGCCATCTGGATCACCGGCGCGGCCAGCAGGCCGGTGAAGAAGATGTACATCACCAGGTCGCCCAGCGTCATCTCCCCCGCCAGGATCGAGCGGCCGCCCACCACGATCATCAGCACCCCCACGGCCCCGATGACCACGGTGGCGAACGCCGTCACCGCCGACGTGCCCGTGATCGTCCTCGCCACGTTCCGGAAGAGGCCGTGCGCGCCGCGGGCGAAGACGCGGTCCTCGCGCTTCTCGGTGCCGTACGCCTTCACCACGCGGATGCCGCCCAGCGTCTCGCCCAGCCGCCCGGTGACCCGCGCGTTGATCTCGCCCCGCTCGCGGAAGATGGGGCGCAGCCGCATGAAGGCCAGCGCCAGCGCCCCGCCGAAGACGGCCAGCAGCAGGACGATGAACAGGGTGAGCTTCCAGCTCAGCCAGAGCAGCACGCCCAGGGCGAGCGCCGACGTGAGCACCCCGCCCGCGAGCTGCACCACGCCCGTGCCGATCAGGTTCCGGATCCCCTCCGCGTCGGTCATGATGCGGGAGATCAGGATGCCCGTCTGCGTGGAGTCGAAGAAGCGGATGGGGAGCCGCACCACCTGCCGCTCCACGCGGCGGCGCATCTGGGTGATGGCGCGCTGCGCCGCCACGCTGATGACCTGCGAGAGCGCGAAGGACGAGATCGCCTGGATCACCGTGGCGACCGCGGCCGCGATCGCCAGGGTGCCCAGCAGCTCCGTGCGCCCCTTCCCCAGCACCTCGTCCACCAGGTACTTGGAGGTGCCGGGAAGGACCAGGCCGGCCAGGCGGCTCACCACGATCAGCACGAAGCCCACCGCCAGCCCCGCGCGGTGCTGCCACATGAGCCGCCGGGCCTCGCGCCAGGCGGCAGCGGTCATCCGCTTCTTCTTGGCCTTCTCGTCCTTGTCGTTCGTCTGGACCTTGGTCGCGCTCACGGAGCCTGTTCGGTCAGGGGGAGACGGGGGCGCCGGCCCCCGCGTCGGGCAGCGGACGGCCGCGGGCCAGCGTGCGCCGTCCCAGGCGCACCACCAGCGGCATGGCGAGCAGCGTGGCCGCCGCGCCCACGATGCCCACCAGGGGGAAGCGGGCCAGGGCGTCGGGCGAGTCGCCCAGTATCCACCCGCCCAGCAGCGCGGCGCCGCCGGCGGCCACCTGCTGCACGGCGGAGTTCAGCGACATGAACCCGCCGCGCCGCACGGGCGGGACCACGCCGGTGATCAGCGCCATGGCGGAGACGAAGCGCGACGAGGTCGTGACCATGAACACGGTCGTGACCACCAGCGCCATCCACACCGGCACGCGGGGCAGGTTGGTGATGCCCAGCACCGGCACCAGGCTCGCCGAGGCGGCCACCAGGAAGACCGGCACGTGCCCGAAGCGGTCGGAGAGGCGCCCCACCAGCGGCCCGGAGACCAGCGTCGCCAGGCCGCCCGCCAGGTAGACCAGGCCGAGCTGCGACTCCGGCATCCCCACCCGCTGCACCAAGTACGGGCTCAGGTAGGGGATGATGGTGAACCCCGCCAGCACCAGCGTGACCGCTACGGCGAACGCGGCCAGGTGGTCGGGATGCCGCGCCAGGTCGGCCAGCTCCCGCAGCGGGTGCCCGCGCCGCGGCCCGCCCAGGTGGCTCCGCATGGGCGGCAGGCCGAGCGCCGTCACCACTAGGACCACCGCCGTGAGGATCGCGATCAGCACGAACGGCGCGTGCCAGCCGATGCGGCCGGCCAGCTCCAGCCCCAGCGGCAGGCCCAGCACGCTGGCGGCGGAGAAGCCCGCCATCACCACCCCCATCGCCATGCCGCGGTGCGCGGAGGGAATCTCGTCGCCCACGATGGCCAGCACCACCGCCGCCAGCACCCCGCCGAAGGCGCCGGCCACGATCCGCGCCCCCAGCAGGGCCGGGTACGTGGGCGCCAGCGCGCAGAGCAGCGTACCCACCCCGAACCCGGCCAGCAGGAAGAGCAGGACCCGGCGGCGGTCGAAGCGGTCCATCACCGCCGCGCCGGCCAGCCCCGCGGCGGCGGCGCTGAAGGTGTAGGCGGAGACGGCCATCCCGAACTCGCGCGCGGAGAGTCCCAGCTCGCGCATCAGGCGCGGGCCCAGCGGCATCACGATCACAAAGTCCAAGATGTGCAGGAACTGCACGCCGGCCAGCACCGCCAGCAGGAGCCATTCGCGGCGGCCCATGGCCGCCGCAGGGAGCGTCTCTTCCGTCATCCGTTCGTCTCGGGAGCGCGGGGGGCGCCGGGGCGGGGAAGGCCCGCGCGCGGACCGCGGCCCCCCCGTACCCCGCAGCAGCCCCCGCGCTCCGCCGGTCACGCGCGCGGTGGCGCGGGACGGGGGAGGGGGAGCCGCACCACGATCCCCGGCGGGGACGACGGCGGCGCGGTGGTGCCGCGCGGAAGGGTCAGGAGCGCGAACATGGTCGTCTCTCTCCGGGTGGTCGTCCGTGGGGAGGGGGCGCGCGTCAGGCGACGCGCGCGTCCGCCCCCTCCAGGGTGGGATAGTCGGTGTAGCCCCGCGCGTCGCCGCCGTAGAAGGTGTGGCGGTCGGGGGCGTTCAGCGGCGCGCCGGTCGCCAGGCGCAGCGGCAGGTCGGGGTTGGCCAGGAAGGGCGCGCCGAACGAGACCAGGTCGGCCGCGCCGCCCTCCAGCGCCGCGCGCGCGGTCGCGGCGTCGTAGCCGCCGTTGGCCATGAACACGCCGCCGAACTCCCGCCGCAGCAGGGGCGAGACGCGCTCCTCGCCCGCCAGGTCGGCGGGCGACGAGCCGGGCGCCACGGGCTCCACCACGTGCAGGTAGGCCAGGCGCAGGGCCCCCAGGGCCCGCGCCGCGTAGGCGAACGTGGCGCGCGGGTCCGAGTCGGACATGGAGTTGTAGGCGCCGGTCGGGGAGAGCCGCACGCCCACGCGCCCCGGGCCCCAGACCTCCGTCACCGCCTGCGTCACCTCCAGGAGGAAGCGCGCGCGGTTCTCCAGCGTGCCGCCGTAGCGGTCGGTGCGATGGTTGGTGCCGTCGCGCAGGAACTGGTCGACCAGGTAGCCGTTGGCGCCGTGGATCTCCACCCCGTCGAAGCCGGCGGCGCGGGCGCGGCGCGCCCCCTCCGCGAACCCCTCCACCACCCCGGCGACCTCCTCCGTCTCCAGCGCGCGCGGCGTGACGAACGGCAGCAGCGCGGTGCCGGTGAAGATGCTCCCCTCCGCGGCGACGGCGGAGGGCGCCACGGGGAGCGCGCCGCCCGGCTGCAGCGACGGGTGCGAGATCCGCCCCACGTGCCAGAGCTGCAGAAAGATGCGCCCGCTGGCCGCGTGCACGGCGTCGGTGATCCGGCGCCACGCCGCCTCCTGCTCGTCGCTGTGGATGCCGGGGGTGTCGGGATACCCCTGCCCCTGCGGCACCACCTGCGACGCCTCGGTCACGATCAGCCCCGCGGAGGCGCGCTGGCGGTAGTAGTCCGCCATCAGCTCCGTGGGCACGGTGCCCGGCGCGCGGTTGCGCGTCATGGGGGCCATCACCACGCGGTTCTTCAGCTCCAGCGCTCCCACCCGCACGGGGGAGAAGAGCGATCTCTCTTCGGCACGGCTCATCGGCTTGTCTCCGGTCGCTGTGTTCTTCGGCGCGGGCCGTCCGGCCCGCATCCATCTGCAACTGTTGTGGTTACGTTTATGGGCACACGAATCCCGCCGTCCGCCCCTCGCAGCCCGTCAGGGGCGCCCTTCCCCCGCGTCCGGCCGCCGCGCCGGCCGGCGGAGCGCGTCGCGCACCCGCATCACCACCGAGCGGCGCTCCCCCTCCGCCACCGTCACGCGCGCCTCGTGGGCGCCTGCGGTGGTGTCCCCCTCCACCCGCAGGCGGTACGTGCCCGGCGGCAGCCCCTCCACCTGGAACCCGCCCGTCTCCCCGCTCACGGCGGTCCTGCGGACGGAGGGCGCCGACTCCTGCACCACCGCCACCCGCACCCCCGCCAGCGGCCGCCCCACGCCGTCCGTCACCCGCCCCATCACCCGCGCCCCGCCCTGCCCCTGCGCCGCCCCGGCCGCGGCGAGCAGCGCCGCCAGCAGCACCATCCCCGTCCGCTTCGCGCCCATCGCCCCTCCCCGGCTCCCATTCGGAACCGTGCGTGTTACAGTTACGATTGCCGGCTCCGGACGCCCCCCTTCCCGTCCTTACCCGCAGCGCCCGCGCGCCATCGCCGCCGCCTTCTCCGCCTCCATCGCCTCGCCGCACGCCCCCACCTTCGCGAACACCTGCGAGAACACGTCGCGCACGCTCACCGTCGCCAGCACCTCCTCCATCGCCGTCTGCGCGCGCCCGAACACCCCGCCCAGCACCTCCTGGATGTTGGCGCCCACGCTGCACTCGCGGCAGGGCCCCTGCGGGTGCAGCGAGAAGAGCGCCTCGCCGTCCTGCACCGCGCGGTACACGTCCAGCACCGAGATGTCCTCGGGGCAGCGGGCGAGCTGCGCGCCTCCGCCCACCCCGGGCGCCACCGAGACCAGCCCGGCGTTGCGCAGGGCGCCCACGATGCGGCGGACGACCACCGCGTTGGTGTTCGCGCTCCCCGCGATCTTCTCCGAAGTCACCGGCTCGCCCCGGCGCCACGCCAGGTAGGCGAGCACGTGCACCGCGACGGCCACCCGGCTGCTGATCGAAGCCATCTCCCGCTCCCGTTGTAATCCGTAACCAGTCTAGTTGCGATTGGACGTCGCGTCAAGGATCTCGTTCGCGCGTCGCCGGAAAGGCCGACGCTCGCCGTCCGGAGATCGGTCGGCGCCGCCGTTGCGGGCGGTTGAAACCGCGGCAACGACTACACGAAGCCCGCCTTCGCGGGCTGTCCGGCTCTCGTCCCGGCCGAACCTCCGTCCACGAGACCCGCGCCTGCCGCTCCGAGTCCCGGAGGGACGATTGCCGTTCTCAGCCGGGGGCTTTACGCCCCCGAAACGCGGACGTAGCTCGACCTCCGCCGACGACCGTCACCCCTCTCCCCTCGTGGGGGAGTCCTGGGGAGGGGGGTTCCCGCAGCGCCGCGCGATTCGCGACCCGCCTGCGAACGAAAATGCGGCTCCCAAAGCACGAAGCCCGCCTTCGCGGCCTGTCCGGCTCTCGTCCGTCCGTGCGTCCGTCCACGGGTCCAGCGCCGGCCGTTCCGCGGACGAACCCCGACGCTGGGCGGCGAGAGCCGAGCTCGCGTCAGCGGGCCTCGGCGTCTCGCAGCGCGCGGTGGCGGGCCTGGCGCGCGCGGGCGGAGGCCGCCTCGTCGGCGCGGCCCAGGCGGGTGAGCAGCTCGATGTAGCGCTCGTAGTCCACCACCAGCACGCGGTGGTTGGGGCGCGGCAGGGACTCCTCGGCGGCGATCCCCGTCGCCATGGCCGCCGCGGCGTCGGCCGTGCGGCCCATCTGCAGCAGCACGGTCGCCAGCCCCATCGGGTACGACGGCTCGCCGGGGTTCAGGCGCATGGCGTCGCGGTAGTGCATCTCCGCCTCCATCCAGCGCCCCTCGCGGCCCAGGCGCGCGCCCGCGAGGAGTCGGCGCGGCGCGCCTTCCGCGAGGGCGCGCGC
>JASLAX010000079.1 GCA_030146875.1 Longimicrobiaceae bacterium | reverse complement strand
GGTGCGGGCGTGCCGCGCGGGCGAGTGGCTGGAGCTGGCGGTGCGCGACGACGGGGTGGGGCCGGGGGGCGGCTCCGGGGGAGGAGAGGGCGTGGGAACGGGGAACGTGCGGTCGCGCCTGGCGCAGCTCTACGGCGAGCGGCAGTCGTTCACCCTGCGCCCCGCCGAGGGCGGCGGGGCGGTGGCCACCGTCCGCATCCCCTGGCACGAGGAGCCGGTGGGTCCCGCGCCGCGCCCCGAGGAGAGCCGATGAGCGAGACGATCCGTACCCTGCTGGTGGACGACGACGACCTGTCGCGCGCGCACATGCGCTCCCTCCTCCGGCTGGAGCCGGGGATGGAGGTCATCGGCGAGTGCGTCGACGGGAGCGAGGCCATCCCCCGGATCCGCGACGAGCGGCCCGACCTGGTCCTGCTCGACGTGCAGATGCCGAAGGTGGACGGCTTCGAGGTCGTGAGGGCCATTGGCGCGGCCAACATGCCCGTCGTCGTCTTCGCCACCGCGCACGCGGAGTTCGCCCTCCGCGCGTTCGAGGCGTTCGCGCTGGACTTCCTGCTCAAGCCGTTCGACGACGAACGCTTCCGGACGACGGTGGCGCGCGCCCGGCACGCCGCGATGCTCCGGCGGTACGCCCCGGACCCGAGGCTCGCTCCGCTGGTCGAGTTCCTCCAGGCGCCGCAGAAGCCGCAGTACCCGGAGCGGATCGCGATCAAGACCGGCGACCAGTTCCGCTTCGTGGAGGTGGCCGCCATCGACTGGGTCGCGGCGGACGGGAACTACGTGCGCCTCCACCTGGGGCCGTCGGAGCGCCTGCTGCACCGGACGCTGTCCGAGCTGGCCGACCGGCTGCTGGACCCGACCCGCTTCGTCCGCATCCACCGCTCCACCATCGTGAACCTGTCGCGGGTGGAGGCGGTGGAGCCGCTCTTCCACGGCGAGCTGTCGGTGATCCTGAAGGACGGAACGCGCCTGGTGTGCAGCCGGCGCTTCCGCCCCCGCCTGCAGGAGCTCGTCCCCTTCATGAGCTGAGCCCGGGCGCACCCGCGTCGTCGAGCGCTTCCGGAGCAGAGGCTCCGCGGCACGAGGAGGAGGCCGCCGTCCTCCGTGCGGGTTCCAGCCTCCCCACCTTCTCGTCTCTGTGCGTGGGAGGATCGTCATCCCGCCCCGCTTGCTTCCACGAAGGCAGTGAGCTGGATGGCGCGTCCGAAGCCCGATGGAGCCCGCCGTTACAGGGGGCGCAGAAGCACGCCCCCGATATGGGCCCCGGTCCAGCAGCCGAGGCACCAGATGCACGACATCCCAAGGTCGCCTCCCGTCACGCTGCCGCTCTCGTCTGGCGCCAGCGGCTGCATGCCGGCGGGCTCCGGGGTGGTCGTGGTGCCCGGCGTCGATGCGTGGATGACCTTCATCGTCACTCCTTTGTATCTGGCTCGAATCTCAGCCGGGCGAAGTCGAGACGCGCGGCGGTAGCGCCGCTGCGGGTTGCGCGTGACGGGGCTCGTCGTCTTTCCGCCACGGTCGTCTGCTTCCACGAAGGCAGCGGGCGTCGACTGGATGGCGCGTCCAACGGCCGATGGAATCCGTGTTGTTACAGCGGGGGGAGAAGCACGCTCCCGATGACGCCCCCGATCCAGCACCCCATGCACCAGGCGCACAGCACCGGGTGGCCTCCGGTTACGCTGCCGCTTTCGCCAGCCGGCAGCGGCTGCAGCCCGGCGGACTCCATCTCGTGCAGTGGGGCCAGGGGCGAGCTCTGGATCGCCTTCATGATGGTCTCCGTCGAGGAAGGTTTCGGGGGGCGCCGCGGGACCTGGCCGCCCCAGGAACGTCGGTCACTCCGGCGGGCGCGCGCCGTTCACGAGACGGTGCCATCCGGGCCGATGGGACCCTTGATCTGGTCCCAGAGCCAGCAGAAGCAGCAAGGCTCCGGCACCCCGGACGTTCCTCCGCTCAGGAGCGTTCCCTCGGCGGGGTCCAGCGTCCTGAGCCCGGGGATGTCCAGGACCTGGGCGGGGCGGGGCTGAAGTCGGTTCATGATCCGTCGGGGTGCGGGATTCGGGGTGAGCGGGGAAGGAGGGGTCTCCCTTCCGCCCGGGCGACGTCCGAACGATACCCGCGCCGCGCGCCGCGGTCGCGCGGTTCTACGCGAGCGGCGTGACCACGTGGGCGAGCGGCGCATCCGGCCATGTGAGCGCCGGGCGCCGCCTACCGCTCGACCCCGTCATCCGCTACGGCGTTACAGGAGAACGGGATAGCCCGTCGACCGCCCATGAGGTGGGTGCAGGTGCCTGCCTGGTCTGGTGCTCGCGCGCCCGCCCCACGCCCTCCACACACCGCTTTCCGCCACTCGCCCCACCCATCCCGCCCCCGGCCCACAACTCGTGGAGTGATCCTGGCCTCCGCGCTATCCTTCCCACTGCCGGAGCTCTCCCCGCTGCGCGATCTCGGCTGGCTCGATGCGGCTTTGATGGGAGACGTCTTCATGGATGCACCCTTAGCAGTCCTCGGCACGACCTTCCACGCCAGCCTGGCGCGGAGACCGGGGAGGGCCCGGCACCCCGGATCCCGCTTGGGAACGGACGACGCCCCCGGAGAGCGAGTGCTCCCCGGGGGCGTCTCTCGTCCCGGCGGCGGATGGCGGGCCCGTCAGTCCGCGGGGGTGATCCGCTTCTTCGCCTCTTCCAGCGCCGCCCAGCCCAGCATGGCGCAGCGCACGCGGCCGGGGAGCCTGGAGACGCCGGCCAGCGAGCGCAGGTCTCCCAGCACCCGGTCCTTCGCGGCGGCCTCGTCGCCGTGCAGCAGGTCCTTGAACCGCGCGGCCAGCGCGTCCGCGTCCTCCCAGGTGGTGCCGGCGACCTTGTCCGCCATCATGGACGCGGACGCCTGCGAGATCGCGCAGCCGTGGCCGCTGAAGCGCACGTCCTCGATCTTCCCTTCGCGCACGCGCACCTGCAGGAAGATCTCGTCGCCGCAGGTGGGGTTGCGCATGGGGATCACCACGTCGGGCGCCTCCATCTCGCCCCGCCGCGGCGCGTTGCGGTAGTGCTTCAGGATGATCTCCTGGTAGACCTGGTCGAGCGGTCCGGACATGGTCGGCCCTCCTACAGGCGGAAGAGGCGCAGGGCGCGGTGCAGCCCCTCGGCCAGCCGGTCCACCTCGTCCGTGGTGCTGTAGAGGTAGAACGAGGCGCGGGCGGTGGACCCCACCCCCAGCCGCTTCATGAGCGGCTGCGTGCAGTGGTGGCCGGCGCGGATGGCGATGCCCTCGGAGTCCAGGATGGTGGCCAGGTCGTGCGGGTGCACGTCCGCCAGCGTGAAGGAGACCACGCCCGAGCGCTCCGCCGGGTCGCGCGGGCCGTGCAGGACGATCCCCGGAAGGTCGGCCAGCCGCTCCAGCGCGTAGCCGGTGATGGCGCGCTCGTGCGCCAGGATGGCTTCGCGCCCGATGCCGGCCAGGTAGTCCGCGGCCGCGCCCAGGCCGACCACCCCTGCGATGTTGGGCGTGCCCGCCTCGAACTTCAGGGGGAGCGGCGCGTAGGTGGAGCTCTCCAGCTCCACGAACTCGATCATGTCGCCGCCGCCCTGGAACGGCGGCATGGCCTCCAGGATCTCCCGGCGCCCCCAGAGCCCGCCGATCCCCGTGGGGCCGCACATCTTGTGGCCGCTGAACGCGTACAGGTCGCAGCCCAGCGAGGGGACGTCCACCGGCAGGTGGGGCGCGGACTGCGCGCCGTCCACCATCATCAGCGCCCCCACCGCGTGCGCCCGCTCCGCGATCTGCGACACCGGGTTGATGGTCCCCAGCGCGTTGGAGACGTGCGTCAGCGAGACCAGCTTCGTCCGCTCGGTCAGGAGCGTGTCCAGACCCGAGAGGTCGAGCCGGCCCTGCTCGTCGATGTCCAGGAAGCGAAGCACCGCGCCGGTGCGCTGGGCCGCGAGCTGCCAGGGGACCAGGTTGGAGTGGTGCTCCAGCACGCTGAGCAGGATCTCGTCGCCCGGCTTCAGGTTGGCCGTGCCCCACGCCCACGCCACCAGGTTCAGCGACGCCGTGGTGCCGCCCGTCCACACCAGCTCGCCGTGGTCCGCGATCCCCATCAGCGACGCCACCTTGCCGCGCGCCGCCTCGTACGCGTCGGTGCAGCGCATGGAGAGGGCGTGGATGCCGCGGTGGACGTTCGCGTAGTCGTTGCGGTACAGGGAGTCCATCGCCTCCAGCACCTGCCGCGGCTTCTGCGAGCTGGCGGCGCTGTCCAGGTAGGCGAGGGGGTGCCCCTGCACCTGCTGGTGCAGCGCGGGGAAGTCGGCGCGGACGCGCGCGACGTCGAAGGGGGCGGCCGGGGGCGCGCCGAGCGTGGAGGTTTCCATCAGGGTCTTCCAGAGAAGAAGGGCGCGCTTCCCTCCGGGAGGGGATCCCGGCCGGGAAGGCGCGCCCGGTCGTCCGCAGGCGGGCTCGCTCAGCCCACGTCCACCCAGACCTCGCCGCCGCGCACTTCCGCGGGGAAGGTAGCCACCGGGCGGGGGGCGGGGGGGCACTTCACCTCTCCCGTGCGCACGTCGAACACGGCTCCGTGCCACTCGCACGTCACCGTGCAGTCGTCGGGATCCAGCTCCCCGTTGCTGAGGGGGAAGTCGCGGTGCGTGCAGTTGTCGGCGAAGGCGTAGACCGCGTCCTCCAGCCGCGCCAGGCAGATCCGCTTCCCCTCCGCCTCCACCCCCAGGAGCGCCCCGTCGGGAAGCTCCTCCAACGACGCGACGCGAACGAACTCCCCCACCGCTACGCCCCCTTCGTGGCCAGCTTCCGCTCCACGGCGCGCAGCAGCTCCTGGCGCACGCCGTCCAGCGGGAGCTGCTCCAGCACCTCGCCGAAGAAGCCGAACACCACCAGGCGCATGGCCTCGGCGCGCGGCACCCCGCGGGAGAGCAGGTAGAACACCTCCTCCTCGTCGAGCTGGCCCACGGTGGCGGCGTGCGAGCAGCGCACGTCGTCGGCCTGGATCTCCAGGTTCGGCAGGGAGTCGGCCCGCGCCTGGTCGCTGAGGAGCAGGTTGCGGTTGGTCTGGTACGCGTCGGTGCGCTGCGCCTTGGGGTGCACCCGGATCAGCCCGCGGAAGACCGAGCGCCCGTTGCCGCGCAGCGCGCCTTTGAAGAGCAGGTTGCTGCTGGCGTGCGGGGCGATGTGGTCCTGCAGCGTCTCGTGGTCGAAGTGCTGGCCGCCATCGGCGATGTACAGGCCCAGCATGTCCACGTGCGCGCCCGGCGCGCGGAGCCGGCACTGCACGTCGGCGCGGGCCAGGTCGCCGCCGAAGGTGGTGTAGAGCGTGGTGAGCCGCGCGTCGCGCCCCGCCGCCAGGCGGTCGGTGGAGAGGTGGAGCACGCCGCGCCCCCACTGCTGCACCTGCACGTAGGTGAGCTTGGCGCCCTCCTCGGCGATCAGCTCGGCGCCGCCCACCGAGAGCGTCTGGCGCCCCAGGTCGTCGGAGCCCAGCTCCTCCACCACCGCCACCTCGGAGCCCTTCTCGGCCACCACCAGCGTGCGGGCGAAGACGGCGCTCCCGGCCTCGGTGATCCAGCGGTAGGCGCGGATGGGCACCTGGACCTTCACGTCCTTCGGCACGTACAGGAAGAGCCCGCCCGACCAGTACGCGGCGCCCAGCGCCACGAACTTGCCCTCGCCGGCGGGCAGCACGCTGCCCAGGTGCTTCTGCACCAGCTCGGGGTGGTCGCGCATGGCGGCCTCGAGCGAGGTGAGGATCACCCCCTGCCCGGCCAGCTCGGCGGGCAGCTCGCGCAGCACCACCGACGCGTCGGACTGGACCAGCCGCGCGGAGGTCTCGCCCGCCACGTCCAGCACGGCGCGCAGCCCGGCCGGAAGCCCGGCCGCGTCGGCCACGGGGGCGCGCTCCTCGGCGAACGACAGGCCGTCCAGCTTCAGCACCGCGCCCACGTCGGTGTAGCGCCACGCCTCCTCGACGGTCGTGGGCATGGGGGCGCGCGCGAAGGCGCCGTGCGCGTCCAGGCGCGCGTCGCGCAGCCACTCCCCCTCGCCCTTGCGGGTGGAGAGGATCTCGACCTGGTCGCGGGTGAAGACGCCCACCGACTCCGCGGCGGCGATCGCCGTGCTGTCTGCCACGGTGCTTCTCCTGTTGGTTCCGGATTCGGGCGGGGGCGCGGGCCGCTCGGGCCGCGCCCCCGCCGGCGCGTTCGTGTCTGGGATCCCGGCCGGGGCCGGGGTGCCGGCCTTAGCCGACGGAGCCTTCCATCTCCAGCTCGATCAGGCGGTTCAGCTCCACCGCGTACTCCAGCGGAAGCTCCTTGGCGATGGGCTCGATGAACCCGCGCACCACCATGGTGGCGGCGGCATCCTCGGAGAGGCCGCGGCTCATCAGGTAGAAGAGCTGCTCGTCGCCGATCTTGGATACGGTGGCCTCGTGACCGATCTGGGCGTTCTGCTCCTGGATCTCGATGTACGGGTAGGTGTCCGTACGGGCCTCCTCGTCCAGCAGCAGCGCGTCGCACTCCACGTTGCTCCGGGCGTGGTGCGCGCCCGGGTTCACCTGCAGCAGGCCGCGGTACGACGAGCGGCCCGAGCCCTTGGAGATGGACTTGGAGACGATGCGCGACGAGGTGTTGGGCGCGTTGTGGATCACCTTGCCGCCCGCGTCCTGGTGCTGCCCGGGGCCGGCGTAGGCGATGGAGAGGATCTCTCCGCGCGCGCCCTCGCCGTTCAGGTAGCAGGACGGGTACTTCATGGTGAGCTCGGAGCCCAGGTTGCCGTCCACCCACTCCATGGTGGCGTCGCGGCCCACGATGGCGCGCTGCGTGACCAGGTTGTAGACGTTGTGCGACCAGTTCTGGATGGTGGTGTAGCGCATGCGGCCGCCGTCCTTCACCACGATCTCGATCACCCCGGAGTGGAACGAGTCCTGGGAGTACGACGGGGCCGTGCAGCCCTCGATGTACTGCACCTGGGCGCCCTCCTCCACCAGGATCAGAGTGCGCTCGAACTGGCCCATCGCCTCGGCGTTGATGCGGAAGTACGCCTGCAGCGGCATGTCCAGCTTCACGTCCTTGGGGATGTACACGAACGAGCCGCCCGACCACACCGCCGTGTTCACGGCCGCGAAGAAGTTGTCGCGGTACGGGACCACGGTGCCGAAGTACTGGCGGACCAGGTCCTCGTGGTCGCGCAGGCCGTCGTCCATCCCCTTGAAGATCACGCCCTGCTTCTCCCACTCCTCCTTCAGGGAGTGGTACACCACCTCGGACTCGTACTGCGCGCCCACGCCGGCCAGGATCTTACGCTCCTGCTCGGGGATGCCCAGCCGCTCGAAGGTGTTCTTGATGCTGTCGGGGACCTCGTCCCACGTCTTCCCCACCCGCTCCGAGGGGCGGATGTAGAAGAAGATGTTGTCGAAGTCCAGCCCGGACAGGTCGCCGCCCCAGGTGGGCCACGGGCGCGCCTGGGCGTGCTTGAGCGCCTTGAGGCGCACCTTGAGCATCCACTCCGGCTCGCCCTTGTGCTCCGAGATCATGCGGACGATGTCCTCGTCCAGCCCGCGGCGGGACTTGAAGACGTAGTCCTCCACGTCCTTGAAGCCGTACTTGTACTGGTCGAGGTTCAGCTCGGCCACGCTCTCGTTGATCGGCATCTTTCGCCTCCAGTCGTGTCGTGTGGCCGCCCCGTAAGCGGGGCGGGCGCGCCCTGCCTCAGGCCGCGCCGGCCGTCTCCTCGCGGACCCAGTCGTAGCCGCGGTCCTCCAGCTCCAGCGCCAGCTCGGCTCCCCCGGAGCGGATGATGCGCCCGTCGACCATCACGTGCACGTGGTCGGGGGTGATGTAGTTGAGCATGCGCTGGTAGTGCGTGATGAGCAGCACCGCCATCTCGCTCCGCTCCGCCTTGATCTTGTTGATGCCCGCGGTTACGATCTTCAGGGCGTCGATGTCCAGCCCCGAGTCGGTCTCGTCCATCACCGCCAGGACCGGCTCCAGCATCGCGAGCTGCAGGATCTCGTTCCGCTTCTTCTCGCCGCCCGAGAAGCCGTCGTTCACCGACCGCTGGGCGAAGACGGGCTCCATCTCCAGCATGGCCATCCGGCTCTCGAGCTCGTCCTGGAAGTCGAAGATGTCGACCTCTTCGCCGCGCTTGGCGTTCAGCGCCGTACGCATGAAGTTGGCGACGGAGACGCCCGGGATCTCGACCGGGTACTGGAACGCCAGGAAGATCCCGGCCCGCGCGCGCTCGTCGGGCTCCATGTCCAGGACGCTCTCGCCCCGGAACAGGATGTCGCCGTCGGTCACCTCGTAGGCGGGGTGCCCCGCGATCACCTTGGAGAGGGTGCTCTTCCCGGAGCCGTTGGGGCCCATGATCGCGTGGATCTCGCCCGCGTTCAGCTCCAGGTTCACCCCCTTGAGGATCTCGGTGCCGTCGTCCGCGATCTCGGCATGGAGGTTGGTGATCGTGAGCAGCTTCTCGGCCATCGAATGTCTCCTGGGATGCCGGGTCGCCCGGCCGGTTGGGTGGTTCGGGGCAGGGCCCGGTCCGCGTCTCCTCCCCCGGCACGCCGCCCCGCCGCGGGGAGCGGGCGGGGCGCGGGGTTCTGGAGAATGATTCTTCTTATCACCGGGCAAGCTAGACCCGCGCCGGGGAGAAGTCAAGCCGCGCCGCGAACGCGGAGTCCGCAAACGTGGTCCTGCCCTTGCACCCCCGCCGCCCCGGCCCCGGAGGCCCCGGGCGGCCCCCTCCCCCGCACCTCGACGGACTCGTGAGCAAGAAGAAAGACCTGGAGGCGCCGCCCCCGTTCTCGGGCACCGTGCTGGTGCTGGGGGGCGGGGGGATGAAGGGGATCGCCCACGTGGGGGTGTGGAAGGCGCTGGAGGAGCGCGGGGTGAGGGTGGACGCCGTGATCGGCACCAGCATCGGCGCGCTGATCGGGGCGTCGCTGGCCGGCGGGATGGGGTGGAAGGACCTGGCCTCCCTGGCGCGTGCCCTGCGCAAGGAGGACATCGTGGAGATCAACAAGCGGGCGGTCTTCATGGGCGGGGTGCGCGAGGAGGCGGTCTTCAACGGCGACCACTTCCGCGAGTACATCGCCCGCACGCTTCCGCTGCGCGACTTCGGCGAAGCGCAGATCCCCGTGCGGGTGAACGCCGTCTCGCTGGTCACGGGCGAGGAGGTGTGGTTCGGCACGGGGATGCGCGCGGACGTCTCGCCGGTGGACGCGGTCTACGCGTCGTGCGCGATCCCCATCTACTTTCCCCCGCTCAAGCTGGACGGCGACGTGCTGGTGGACGGGGGCGTGCTGGACGTGTTCCCCATCCGCGCGGCCGCGCGCTGGGGCGCCACACGGATCATCGGGGTGGACGTGGGGGCGGACTTCCTGCCGCCGGCGGCGAACTTCTTCTCGCACGGGATGATCGCCATCCACGAGCGGGTGCTGGGCCTGAACCTGCGCAACCAGCGCGAGACCTGCCTGAAGGAGTGGAACGGCCCGGAGATGGTCTACATCCGCCCCAAGATCGGCCACCTGGGCGGGTGGGACTTCGACCGCACGCAGTACTTCCTGGAGGAGGGCTACAGCGCCACCCGCGACGCGCTCGAGGCGGCGGAGGCGGCGTAGCGTCGTCGTTTCGGAACGGCAGGGGGTCGGGCGCGGAGAACGCGGAGGTGCGAGGGCTCGCATCGCCGCGCTCTCGTATGTGGCGGCGGAAGGGCGTGTTTTCGCTGAGGGATCTGCTCGTCGATCGGCCTCTCGTCGCGCGCAGCAGCTACCTTATCCACGCGGAGACGCGGAGAACGCGGAGACGCGGAGGACCACGGAGCAGCTCTCCGCGTCTCCGCGTCTCTTCTGTTCCCTCCGCGTGCTTTTCCCCAAACCTCGTCGCGCGGGCGCGCACGGCCGGCTGCCGTCGCGCACCGTGAGGACGAAGTCGCCTGCCGCGCGCGAAGGCCCCCCGGCGGAGCGAGCCGACGAGGTGCGGCTACGGCGTGCGGCGCCAGCGGCCGGTGGCGGGGGCGGCGACGGGCTGCGGGAGGGCCTGGATGTGGCGGATCAGGGCGTCCAGGTCCACCACGCCCGTGCGCGTCATGCGGCCCTCGCGGAACGGGGCGTAGCGGTCGCCGCCGGTGGCCACGAAGTCGGTGGTGCCCAGGGTGACGCGGTCCGTGGCGCGCAGGATGCGGCCGCCGTCCAGGCGGATCTCGCGGACGCGCGAGCCCGCGGGGGCCGCGCGGTCGAAGGTCACGCGCATCCCGGAGATGTGGGCGTCCACCGAGCCGTCGGCGCGCACCGAGTTCTCCAGCGCGCGGCGGAGCTGGTCGCCCGTGATCTCCACCTTCACCACCTCGTTCCCGAAGGGCTGCAGCTCGAACAGGTCGCCCCAGGTGATGCGCCCGGCGGGCAGGTCGCGGCGGATGGAGCCGTTGTTGATCAGCCCCACCTGCGCCCCCGCGGTGGAGCGGAACGCGTCGACGATCAGGTTGCCCAGCGGGAACTCGTCCCCCTGGCGCCGCATGGGCGTGACCAGCGAGGTGACCACGCGCTCGGTCATGGGGCGCACGCGCGCCTCCCAGCGGGCCAGCACGCGCGTGACGGCGGTGTCCGGGGTGACCTCGTCGGCGAACGGGGTGTGCACGGCCCGGCGCAGCACGCGGGTGCGGCCGCCGCTGCGCTCCAGGTCCACCACGCTGAAGGCCGTTCCGTACGACGCGGCCTCCAGGAAGGGGATCCCCAGGGTGTCGGTGAGCACGCGGCGGTGGGTGTGGCCCCCCACGATGGCGTCCACTGGCTCGGCGAGCCCGGCGGCGATCTCCAGCGCCTCGCCGCTGCACCCGGTCGACTCCTCCTCGGGCTCGCGGCCCGGCTGGGTGCAGATGACGCCCACGTGCATGGTGACCACCACGAAGTCCGCCCCCGCGGCCCGCGCCTGGCGGGCGGCGGCGTCGATGGCGGGGACCTCCTCGCCGAACTCCAACCCGGTGAGGCGGCCGGCCATCACCATCTGCGGGGTGTGGGAGAGGGCTACCCCCACGATGCCGACCTTCACCCCCGCGCGCTCCACCATCACCCACGGGCGCACCCACGACGGGTGCTCGCGCGTGCCCGCGCGAAAGAGGTTCGCGGCCAGCCAGGGGAAGCGGCTCTCGCGCACCCGGGCCACCAGCGTGTCCTGGCCCCAGTCGAACTCGTGGTTCCCCACCGCGGCGGCGTCGTAGCCGGTGGCGTTGTGCGCCTCGATGGTGGCGCGGCCCCACGAGAAGTTGGAGATGGCGGTGCCCTGGAACAGGTCGCCGGCCGAGATGACGACCGTGGCGCCGTCGAAGCGCGCCCGGGCGCTGTCGATGTGCGCCGCCAGCACGTCGGCGCCGCCCACGACCCGGCCCCGCGCCCACTCGGGCCGGGTGGGCAGCAGGTGGCCGTGCACGTCCGTGGTCCCCACCACGCGCAGCCGCTTCACCGCGGGCGCGGCCTGCGGGGCCGGAGCGGACGGGGGCGCGGCGGCCGGGGCGCAGGCCGGCAGGAGGAGCGCGAGCAGGCAGGCGCGGACGGTGGCGGCGTTCATGGCGCGGCGTGGCAGTGGCCGCCGCCCCGGCATCCGGAGAGGGACGCCGGGGGTGCGGCTCGGGAAGCCCGACAATCTACGCAATCGTCACGCCCGCCGCCGCCCCCGGCCGGCGTGCGTCCGGCGTCCCCCGGGGTGCGCGCCCCAGGGCGCAGGGGATTGCGCCCGGCGGGAGGAACGCGCATCATGGCGGAAGGGCGATGCGCGCGCCCGTCCTTCCCCATCCGGCCGCACCGGCGCGCCGGCACCCGCACGACCGCCTCGCCCCCTTCCGAGCCCCCGGTGCGCGACGCACGGAGGCAACCCCCCGTCTGCCTTGCGGCCCGTGGCACCGGACCGCAGCTTCCGCCGCGGCGGGCAGCCATCCGTCCACCCGCCGAACACTCCGCGAGAGGAACCATGAGCGACTCCACCGTGGCGACCGAGCAGCAGTACGGCTACACGCAGGTCTCCCACACCTACACCGACCCCGCCAGCGGCCAGACGTACACCTACGTCGCCCGCTTCTACGAGGGCTTCGTGCGCCGGCTGGTGGCCAACCCGCCCACCAAGGGCGGGCCGCAGGAGATCTTCCGCCAGACCAGGTCGTTCATCAAGGACCCGCAGAACCCGGGGCACGAGAAGCCGCTGGACGAGGAGTGCACCTTCCGGCTCACCGGGGGCCCCAACGACCGCGACTTCACCCTGAAGATCCGCGCGCGGCCGCAGGACGAGGACGGCAAGAAGGTGAAGATCAAGCGGATCCGGGTCACGCTGTGCGGCAAGGGCACCGGCGCCCAGCAGGCCGCGGCCAGCGCCGCCCCGCAGGCGGCGAACGGCAACGCCCCGTGGGTCACCGTCGTGGCCGACCCGGCCGGCGACATCACCGGCGTGACGTGGGACCTCGAGGACGCCGACGCGCCGCCGCCCGAGGAGGTGCCGGGCGGGGTCTACGCCGCCCAGACCGACAACGGTGACGAGACCGTCGACATCGAGGACAACGCCAAGACCTGCCCCCTCTTCTGCTGACCGCGCGGGTGCGCGCGGCGCGTCCGCGCGCGCCCGTCCGCTCCCCTCCCCCGGAATGATCCGCACGCTGCTGACCTCCGCCATGCTCACCGCGTGGCTGCAGCTCCTGGTGGACGCGCTGACCCTGACGTTCGGCGTGCTGTCGCTGCGGGTCGCCGCCGGCGTGCCCGCCGCGCGGGGGGAGCGGCGCGGAGGGTGGATGCTCACCGGCGTGGCCTACACGCTGGCGGGACTGCACGGCATGGTGCAGAGCGTGTGGGCGGCCTGTGCCGTATGGATGATGCAGAACCGCGGCGGCGGGCCGGTGCTGGACGAGTACCTGCGCTGGCAGGTGGTGGGGAACCACGGCCGCGGGTTCCTGATGGTCTGCTTCGCCGGCGCGCTGCTGGCGCTGGCGGCCACGGACCACCTGGACCGGGTTCGCCGCCCCTGGCCCTCGGCGGCCGGGCTGCTGCTGGCCCTGCTCGCGGGGAGCGTGCTGGGCACCCGCGAGGCCTCCTTCACCGGCGGCTTCTCCGCGCCCGGCCACTGGTCGCTCGTGACCATCACGAGCGCCGCCACGGTGCTCCTCCTGCTGGTCGCGCTCTGGCGGGCGGTGGTGACGGACGCGCTGGACCGGCTGCTCTGGACGGCCCTGCTCGTCTACACCCTGCGCGAGACCATCGACGTGGGGGTGACCACCACCTTCGCCTGGAAGGACGTGGCGGACGCGTGGGTGCTGCCGCCCCGGTTCTTCCACTTCCTGGCCGCCGGCACGTACCTGGTGATGATCGGCCACGCCCTGTGGCGGCTGCGCATGGCGCGCGAGGGGCGCGAGCCCCCCGCGCTCTTCGAGCCGCTGGACGGCACGCGCACCCGCGTCCGCCTCTGACCCCGGGCGGGGCTCGCCCCCGCCCACCCCCTCCGCACGAGCCCGACGGGCGCGCCTCGCGCCCAACCTCCCCTCCACGAACGGAG
Organism: Longimicrobiaceae bacterium; assembly: GCA_030146875.1. Classification (GTDB taxonomy): domain Bacteria; phylum Gemmatimonadota; class Gemmatimonadetes; order Longimicrobiales; family Longimicrobiaceae; genus JASLAX01. Next base: position 6,604 of record JASLAX010000079.1, on the reverse strand, counting down.
CACCACCATGCCGAACGACCACGGCGGCAAGCACGACCGCGACGCCGACCGCCACGCGGACCACCACCACTGCTCCGACCACGGCTTCGACGTCACCCTGCACCCGGCCTTCGCCTCGCGCTGCGCGGTGCGGAGCGCGGACGGCACGGTGAAGGAGGTCTACCGGCAGGACGGGGTGTTCCAGCTCCGGGGCAAGAACCACCCGCAGAAGCACTGCCTGCGCATCATGGGCGGCGAGCACGGGCGCGATCTGGAGATCGAGATCCGCGACCCCAAGCACCACGTGGCCCGCATCATCGTGGAGCTGTACCCGGCCGGCCGCACGCCGGGCACGGGGCTGGTCGCGCAGCCCGTGGAGACGATCGAGCTGGAGAACAACGTCGCGACGTGCCCGCCGCTCTGCGGAGACAACGACGAGCCGCCGCTCTGAGCCCACCCTCGGCCCCCGACGACCCGTGCGCTGGCAACCCCTCGTCACGCTGGGACTGCAGGCGCTCGTCGCCGTGGTCACCGTCGCGTTCGGCGCGGTCGCGTGGCGCGTCTGGCGCGCCGTGGAGAGGCCCGGCGAGCCGGCGGCGCAGGGGTGGCGGCTCACGGGCGGCGCCTTCCTGCTGCTGGGCGCCAGCAGCGTGGTCCAGGTGGGGATCGGGGCGCCGTGGGCGTACTTCTCGGGAGCGGGAAGCCCCGTCTACGAGGCGTACATCCGCTGGCTCCCCCTGGGGAACTACTCCCGGGCGGGCCTCACCATGGCCTTCGCCCTCGCCCTGGCCGCCCTCCCCCGGGCCGTCCCCCGCCTGGGACCGCGCGCCGCGGACGCGGGGCTCGCGGCGTGCGTCGCCGGCGCGGTGGCCGGGGCGGTGTTCGGCCGGCACGGGCTGACGGCGCAGCACTGGGAGCAGATGGCGATCGCCGGCGCGGCCGAGCTGGTGCTGCTGCTGGCGGCGCTGGCGGTCGGCGTGACGGTGGGATCGCTGGACCGCTTCCTGTGGCTGGCGCTCGTCGTGTTCGCCGTGCACGAGGTGCTGCACGTGGTGCAGGTGGCCGCCCTGGCGTGGGCGGCCACGCCCGGCGCCTGGTCGCCCCCGCCCATGCTGGTCCACTCCTACCCGGTGATCGCCTACGCCTGGATGATCCGGCTGACCCGCCGGCGCCTGGCGTTCGCCAGGGCGGGCCTTCCCGTGGGCCCCCTCTTCGACCCGAGCCCGACCGTCCGCCGCTTCGGCGCTCCCTGAGCCGACGTCGGATGCTGCCGAGCCGGAGGTCCTCGCCGTCCTCCCGCTCCTCCTACGGACCGAAGGAGAGGGAGGCGTAGGCGCGGATGCGGTGGCGGACCGGCGCGTCGAGCGGGTACGCTGCCCCGGCGGTGACGCGGAGCCGCGGGATCCGCAGGAGGGGGAGGGCGGGCCCGTCGACCGAGGTCTCGATGCCCCAGGCGCGGACGCGGGCGTCCAGCGTCTCGCCCGCGGAGGCGGCGGCCAGGTAGAGCGTGAGGCCCGACGCGCGTACGCCGCCGCGGCCAGCCGCGAAGCGGGGCCCGCGGAGCGTGCCGGTGGGATAGGCGGAGAACGCCACCCGCTGGGTGAGGAGGACGGGGTCCACGAGGGAGGACTCCACGCCGCCGACGGCGAACTCCTCCCACGCAGGGCCGCCCCGCGTCCGGCCGTACGCGGCGCTCCCCACCAGCGCCCACCTCCCCGTGCCGGCCGCGGCGGAGAGCGTTCCCGCCAGGCGCGTCCACGCCTCCCCGCCCGTGGCCCCCACCGCGGGGGAGAGGACGACGGCGGTGCTCGTGGAGCCGCCGCCTCCGCGGGTCCGCACGGCGGCCACGGAGAGCTCCCCGAAGGCGACCCGCCGGTCGACGGCGTCCACCGCCTCCACCGCCAGGCTCCCGTGCGAGGCGCCCAGGCGCGCCCGCAGCGTGCGTCCGCCCTCGTCCCGCATCGCGTCCGCCCAGAGCGCCGCGCCGGCATACTCGGCGTCCAGCCCGCCGGCCAGCATGCCCGCCGACTCGGTCGGGCGCTGGCGGGTCCAGAACATCGTGCCCGCCACTCCCGGACGGGTCCCGCGCCACGCGGCGGAAAGCGCCGCCCCCCGCCAGAGCGCCGGCGACCCCGCCTCCCCCCGCACGCTCCACCCCAGGCGGCCGATGGGGTCCACCGAGTGGACGGCCACGCCCGCCGTGGCCGCCCCCGCCTCCACGGTGCCGACCGGGATGACGCGATGGCGCCGGGGGCCCACGCCGTAGGGCCGCTCGGGGGGGAGCGGGACGCGCGGCAGGGTGTCCACCCGCGCCGCGGGAACGCGCGCGACGGCGGGCGCGAGCTCCTGCGGAAGGAGGACCACGGCGCCGCCCGCGGCGGTGTCCGCGTCCACCCGCATCAGGTCCAGCCCGCGGGCGCGGAGGGAGAGGAAGAAGGCGTCGCCCGTCGCGGGGTCCACCTCGGCCGCGACCGCCCCGCCCAGCACCCGCGTCAGCGGGACCGCCGCCCCCGTGGCGAGGTCGATCCGCTCCAGGTTCGCGATCCCGCCCCGCTCCGAGACGGCGACGAGCGCGCCTCCGCCGGGCAGGAACGCCGCGTCGTAGCGGGAGGCGCCGTCGTCCGGCCCCGCCCTTCGCGGCGCGCCGCCGGCGGCGTCCACCAGCGCCAGCCGCCAGACGCCGCCCTCCTGCACCGAGGCGAGAACCTGCCGCCCGTCCGGAGACCAGCGCGGGCGGTGCCAGACGCGCGTGGGCGAACCCTCCGCGATGACCGCCGTCTCCCCGGTGCGGAGGTCGACGCGCACCAGGTCGCAGATGCCGGCCAGGCAGCGCACCGCGGCGGCGGTGCGGCCGTCGGGGGCGGGATCCGCGTGGCGGATGCCGGCGCCGCGCGTCACCCGGCGCAGCTTCCCCGTCTTCCACGTCCAGACGAAGAGGTCGGGGCGGTAGCCGCCGTCGCCCAGCGGCTCGGAGCGGACCACCAGGATCTCCGCGCCGCCGGGAAGGAAGCGCGGGGCGTCGTGCCCGCGGCCGTCCTTCGGCGGCAGCGTGGCCAGCGCGCGGCGGGGGCGGGGGCGCCACTCCACGGCGCGGACGTCCTCCGGGTCCAGCCGCTCCGCCCTCTCCCTGCGCTTGCGGGCGGTGGAGTCCTCCGGCTCCTCGTCCTTCTTCCAGACCACCACGCGGGCCGGGGTGCCGGGGGCGCCGCGCAGGACGATCGCCAGGCTCTCGCCGTCGGGCGAGATCGCCGGGTCGCCGGTGGACCAGGCGAGACGCTGCACCTGCGTCCCCTCGCGCAGCCCCGCGGCGGCGAGGCGGCGGCGGGCCTCCAGCGAGCGCTCCGTCAGCTCCACCGTGAAGCGCCCGTACAGCTCCTCGGGCGGGCCGCCGTAGACGCCCGCGAACGCGTCGGCGAAGGTGCGGACCTGGCGCGCGCTCATGCGGCGCCACAGGTCCACCAGGCTCTCGTCGCCGCGCCGGGCGGCGAGCCACTCCAGGAAGGCGGAGCCCGCCAGGTACGCCATCGCCCCGCCCTGGTAGCCACCGGCGCCGTCGAGCTGCGCGTACGTGGGCAGGCGGCCCTCCAGCGCCCACCGGCGCAGCACGGACGCGCGGATGGCGGAGAACGGGCGTCCCGCGCCGGTGAGCCGGCCCTCCACGTACGTGGCGTACCCCTCCTTCACCCAGCGGGGCGCCCGCTGGGCCAGCGGGCCGGCCGGGAGCGGGCTCAGGCGGCGCAGTCCGCGCCGCGCGCCGGGGTTCCGCGACGGCCGGGTGAGGTGCGCCACGTGCGCGTACTCGTGCACGATGAGCTGCTCGCCGGCGCCGCGGTGGTTGCCCAGGACCGAGCGAGGGTCCGGCGGCGTGGGCCACAGGACGATGCCGGACCCGTCCAGGTACGAGTACGCGAAGCCGTTGGAGGCGCCCGCGGGGTCCTCCACCACGATGGTCACCCGCTCCCGCGGCGCGCTCCCCACCACGGCCGAGACGGCCGCGTGCACCGGCTCCAGCCGCGAGAGCACGTCGCGCGTCCACGTCTCCAGCTCCGCGGGAAAGTGCACGTCGAAGTGCTCGGTCCGCACCGTCCGCCACTCCAGGTGAGGACGGGTGCCGACCTGCGCGGAGGAGGGGGCGTGCGAGAGGACGACGAGCGCCGCGGCGGCGAGCGCGGCGCGAAGGCGTGCGGGCATGCGGGCTTCCCCGGTGGCGGAGGGTGCGGGCTCTGGACGGCGGTGCGGGACGGCGACGGGCCCGCGGCGCGAAAGGCGTGCCCGGAAAGCCCCCGCCGCACGAAGGGGGACACCCTACGGACGTCGGGGAAGGATCCCTACTCCGTGTCCTCCGCCTCTCCATAGATTCTCCCTCGTCCGGCGGGGTGCCGGCGGGACCTCCTCCCGCTCCGGCCGCCCCGCCCTCTTCCCCGGCGGGCGAGGAGCGGGCATGGACGGGAGCGGCGAAGCGGTGCGGGTGGTGGTGGCGGGCGGCGGGATCGGCGGGCTCTCCGCCGCCATCGCGCTGCGGCGGGCGGGGGTGGATGCGACCGTCTACGAGCGCGCGCCGGAGCTGCGCGAGGTGGGCGCGGGGATCTCGCTGTGGCCCAACGCCACCCGCATCCTGCGCGAGTGGGGCGTGCTGGACCCCCTTCTGCGCCGCGGCGTGCAGGTGGAGGCCGGCGAGATGCTGCGCGCCGACGGCCGGGTGCTCCACCGCTTCTCCGTGGGAGCGCTGGACGCCCCCCTCCTGCTGGTCCACCGCGCCGACCTCCACGCCGCGCTGGCCGACGCGCTCCCGCCGTGGGCGGTGCAGACGGGCTACGAGCTGGACGGGTTCGACGACGACGGCCCCTCCGTCGTCGCCCGCTTCCGCGGCGGGCCCACGGCCGAGGGCGACGCCCTGGTGGGCGCCGACGGCCTGCGCTCCGCCACCCGCGCCGCGCTGCTGGGGGACGGCCCGCCCGTCTACCGCGGCTACCCCGTGTGGCGCGGGGTGGCCCGCATGGACCTGCCCGCGGGGCGCGAGCGGGTGCTGACCGAGACGCTGGGGCGGGGGATGCGCGCGGGCGTGGTGCCCGTCGGCGAGGGGCGCGTGGCGTGGTGGGTCACCGCCAACGAGCCCGCGGCGACGCCGGACGGCGCGGACGCGGAGGCCGCCAGGGCGAGGCTCCTCTCGCTCGTCCGCGGCTGGCACTTCCCCGTCCCCGCGCTGGTGGAGGCCACGCCCGCCGACCAGATCCTGAAGAGCGACACCTTCGACCGCCCGCCCGTGCGCCGCTGGGGCCGCGGGCGCGTCACCCTGCTGGGAGACGCCGCGCACCCCACCACGCCCAACCTGGGGCAGGGCGGGTGCATGGCGATCGAGGACGCGGCCGTCCTGGCCCGCTGCTTCGCGAACACCGACGGCGTCGTCGCCGCGCTGCGCGCGTTCGAGCGCGCGCGCTCCGGCCGCACGGCACTCGTCACCCGCCAGTCGCTCTGGTACGGAGCCATGGCCCAGGCCCAGGCCGCACCCGCCGTCGCCGTCCGCGACCTGGTCTTCCGCCTGACGCCCGGCTGGGTGTCCACGATGACGCTCCGGAAGATGGCGGCGTGGCGGGTGTGAGGGTGTCGCGATGCAGGTCGTCGCGGCCTCCGCACCCGGTGGGTGAGGGCGGGCCCCTCACCCACCGGGATGCCCTCTGCTCGCCTGCGCCTCTCTGGCTGCATCCCGTCCGCGAGCGCATCCGCCCCCTCTCGCGGCGCTCCACCCAAAACCCTGCCGCGCCTTGCCTTCCCCGCCGCCGCGCGGTTATCCTCCGTCGTCCGCCCGAGGTCGCGACGGGGCGGGTCCCCGCGCGCCGGCCGTCCTCTTCTGCCGCCGTATCCCGCCCCGCAGCCCGCATCCCATGAAGCTCTCCGCCATCCGTGCGCTCGCCCTCCTCTTCCCGCTGCTCCTGTCCGCCCCCACGCTCGCGGCGCAGGACACCATCCCGCGCGTCCGCCGGCCGGATACCGTCTATCCCGGCGCGACCGTTCGCCTGACGACGCCGGACGCGCCGGGCTTCCGGCTGCAGGGAATGCTGACGCGGGCGGACGCCGACAGCGTGTCGGTGGCGAAGGACAACGTCGTGACCACCGTTCCCCGCGCGAGCGTGCAGCGGGTGGACGCGTACCAGGGTCGCTCGCTGGGCACGGGCGCGCTTCGCGGGGCGGGCGTCGGGGCCGTGGGCGGGCTCGTGCTCGGCCTGGCGGGCGCGCTCATCGTCCTGGGCACCGACGGCGACGACAGCCCCGACGGCGACCTGGGCGGGCTGGCGATCGCGATCGGGATGCCCCTCGGCGGCGCCATGACGGGCGTGATCTTCGGCACTCCCATCGGCATGGTGATGGCGCCCAAGCGCTGGGCTCCGCGCCGCCTGCCCGGCGCCGCCGAGGGCACGGCGGTCGGTATCACGCTCCGCGTCCCCTAGCAGGAGAGCCGTCCGTGCGCCCGCGCCACGCCCTGCTCGCCCTCGCGCTCCTGTCCCCCGCGTGCGCCGCTCCCCCTCCCCCGCCGCCGCCCGCCCCCGCGCCGGCCCCGGTGGACCCCGCCGCGGAGCGCCGCGCCCGCGAGGAGTCGGCGCGGCGCGCCTTCCGCGAGGGCGCGCGC
>JASLAX010000203.1 GCA_030146875.1 Longimicrobiaceae bacterium | reverse complement strand
TTGCGATCCGCGTTCGGCAGGAGCGGCTTGATCCGCTCCCACTCGGGATCACTCAGGTCTGTCGGATAGGCTCGTCTCGTCATGAGAGTAAACTGTAACTGCCGATTGACCCTCAGAACAGATTCTTAAACACACTCTCAGGCACGGGCGGGAGAGGAAAGGAGGATGCGGGAAGGGGAAGAGCGGGGGCGTCGGCGTGCGCCGATCCAGCGGAGAGGGCCGGCCGGGCTACGATCCCGCCCCGGTCTGCTGGTCGTAGCCGAACAGGTCCGTGGACGGCGGCGCGACGCCCATCTGGCGGAGCATCGTCACCACCTGCCCGCGATGGTACGTCGAGTGGTTGGCCGCGTGCATCATGGTCGCGCCCAGCCGCTGCGACCCCGGCTGGCCGCTCAGGAAGTTGAAGTGGATGACCCGCGCCACGTCGTCCTCGGTGCACCGCGCCACGAGCTCCGCCCGCTCCGCGTCGATCTCGTGGAGCACCCGGCGCAGGTCCTCCACCGACGGCGCGGCGGACCAGGCGGGGCGCTCCGTCGGGTTCCGCCCCTGCCACCGCCGCAGCCAGAGCCACTCCGCCCCCAGCAGGTGCGCGAAGGTGTCGCGCACCGAGGGGAAGCTGCTCGATAGGTCGCGCGTCCACTGCTCGTCCGTGAGCTGCGCGCACGAGTCCAGCAGCCGCAGCGAGGCCCAGGTGGAGTAGTCGAAGAGGTGGCGGAAGTGGTGCAGGTTCACGGTTCGGCGGCGGATCACGAGGTGGAAGCCCGGCCGGGCGGCAGCCGGGCAGTGGGGAGACGGATGCGGGGCAGACGCCGCGCCGCGTCCGCCCCGCAATCTGCGCTCCGTCGCGCGTGGGCGCGAGAGTCTTCGCCGGACCCCCCTAGCGGAGGTACGGCGCCAGGTTGCCGGCGACGGTCCGGAGCTCGGCGTCCGTGAGGGGAAGGCGCATGAAGTAGAGCCACGCCATCTCCGGCGTGTACTGCGCCGACGCGGGATGATCGCTCCCGTACAGCACCCGGTGCAAGCCGAACTGGCGCATGCGGCGCGCGATCAGCGCCAGCTCCTCGGGCGGCTGGTCGGGGGTGACCACCGTGGCCACGTCGGAGTAGACGTTCCGCATCCGCGGGTCCCCCGCCTCGGCCGCGCGGGCGAAGACCTCGAACGCGGCGTCGGAGTTGTAGCCCGGCCCGGAGCCGGCCAGGTGCGCGATCTGGATGGTGACGTCCGGCGCGGCGGGGATCACCCGCGCCAGGAAGATCTCCGAGTGCTCCCGGCCGTACGCGGGATCCGACGTGCGGAGGTCCACCACGATCGGCAGCCGGGCCCGGTTCGCGGCGCCGAAGACCCGCACCACCTTCTCCACGTGCTCCGGGTTGCGCAGGTCCACCTGCGAGTCGCCGAAGTGCTGCTTCAGCCCGCGGATGCCGGGCGTGGCGGCGCAGCGGGCCAGCGCGTCCAGCGCGTAGTCCTTGAGCGGGTTGAAGCTGCAGAAGCCCACCAGCCGGTCTGGGTAGCGCGCCACCTGCGCCGCCACCCAGTCCGTCTCCGCCCGCACCTTCTCGTACTCGCCCGGCTGGGCGGGGCCGCTCCCGCTCCCGAACCAGTACGCGGTGGAGAGCACCGTGGCGCGGCGGATGCCCGCGCGGTCCAGCAGCGCCACCATCTTCTCGGCCGTGAAGGGGTCGGGGTAGCTGGGCGCGCCCAGGATCGGCGCCTCGGCGGCGATGCGCCACCCGCCGTCCGCACCGCGCGCCAGGGAGAGCAGCACGGAGCCGAAGATGCGCGCCTCCTCGCCCTCGCCGCGGACCAGGTAGGCGGCCAGGTGCGCGCCCGAGCCCTCCGCCTGGAAGACGGCGGGGGCGAAGCGGTACTGGCGGGCATAGCTGGACGCGACGTACCGTGCCACGTCGGCGCGGCCGTGGACCCAGCGCCGCCCGCGCGAGTCCAGCACGGCTGCGCTGTCGGCGTAGAGCGGCGCCAGCGCCAGCGTGTCCTCCCAGCTCCGCTCGCGCGCCCGGAGCAGCCGCGCCACCTCCGCCGGCACGGGCGCGTCCGGGATGGCGGGCGGCCGGTAGACGCGGGAGACGGACTCGTCGAAAAGGTGGAGGTGGTGGTCCGCCAACGGCGTCGGCCTGGGCAGCGCGGCCGCTTCGGCAGGGACGGCGGGACCCGGCGGGGCGGGGCGCGGCGCGCATCCCGCGAACAGCATCGCCGCGCAGAGGGCGAGCGCGGCGGAGGCAGGGGCGTGGGCTCCGCGGCTCGGGGTCGCGCGGGTGGGGGCAGGCGCCGTCATCCGCTATCCGCTCGGTCTGAGGTGGTCTGGGTGGATGGAGGAGGATAGCGGGCGCGCGGTGCCGCGGGAAATACTTGTTTCAAGCCAAGGGGATAAGCGTTCGTTATGAGCCCGCGGATCCAGCTTCGCCACCTGCGCTACTTCATCGCCCTGGCCGAAGAGCTCCACTTCGGGCGGGCGGCCGCGCGGCTCCGTATCGCGCAGCCGGCGCTGAGCCAGCAGATCCGCGTTCTGGAGGATGCGGTGGGGTGCGTGCTGCTGGAGCGCCGGCCGCAGGTGGCGCTCACCCCCGCGGGCCGCGTGTTCCTGGAGGAGGCCCGGCAGACGCTGCTCCGCGTGCAGCAGGGGGTCGACGCCACGCAGCGCATCGCGCGCGGCGAGAGCGCGACTTTGACGGTGGGCTTCGCCGCCTCGGCCGTGCTCACGCTGGTCCCGGAGATCATCCGCCGGTACCGCGAGCGGTTCCCCGCGGTCGCGCTGGACCTGCGCGAGCTGTCGCCGCCGGAAGAGGTGGAGCTGGTGCGGACGGGTGCGGTGGAGGTGGCGTTCGTGCGGGAGATCGCGGACGCGCCGGAGCTGGTCTACACCACGCTGGTGCGCGAGCCGCTGGTGGCGCTCCTCCCGCCCGGGCACGCGCTGGCGGACGCGGAGTGCGTGGACGTGCGCGCGCTGGCCGCGGAGCCCTTCGTCCACTTTCCGCGCGAGATCGCGCCCACGCTGTACGACCAGGTGATGTCGGCGTGCACGGCGGCGGGGTTCGTTCCGCGCGTGGTGCAGCAGGTGCGGGAGTGGCTCACGGAGCTGAGCCTGGTGGAGGCGGGGGTGGGGGTCGCGCTGGTGCCGGCGTCGTTCGCGCGGGTGCGCTGGGGAGGCGTTGTGGTGCGGCCGCTGAGCGATTTCACCCCGCGCACCAGCGTCGCGCTGTGCCATCGGCGGGACGGGCTGTCGGGCCCCGCGGCGGCGTTCGTCCGCTTGGCCGGGGACACGAGGTGCGTGCTGTGATCAGTGTCAGCGGTGGATTAGGTCGGCTTCCCATAGCGCTAGCACAACACCCATTTGGCCATTGTGCGTTTTGCGGGGATCTTCTCCTAACGCTTGTAGAACTTGCCGCCATAGGCGGCTTGTCTTCCTGAACTCTGCTGTTTGATCGGCGGCGAGTATACGCGCTGCGGCAATCGCATAATTACCGTTTTTGTTAGCGCGTCGAGATCCATGAGGCAGCCCGCGGATTCTCCCGGCTTCGCAGAGGCCAACGAACGCTCCGCGTGGGCAGGGCTTCTCCATTCCCAACTCGGAAGCGACAAACACCTCGGTGGCGGCGACCTGCCATGCCTTTGTTGCTGACAGGTATCCATCGATCATCAGTTGCACTGCGCGAAGCGCGGTCGAGCCATATTTCGTCATCGCGAACCCCCTATCCCCACATAGCCGCAAGCTTGTCGCGCGCGGGTGGACTCTGATTCTTGGCCTGGCTGAATCGATCTAGCGGGACGTTCATGGTGACTCGACGTGCTGCAGATACAATCTCAGCTCACGCTGCAATAGCTCGCGCACCTCCGAGGCGCCGTGTCGAAGCTCAACCTCAAGATCGCGATTCATTTCAAGCCGTGCGGTGACGGCGGGTTTAAACATCGTTGGTGCTCGCCCTGACGAACGCACTGCACGCGCTATTCTCGTGGAAGGTGCATGCCTGCGCACTACACGGTAGAAAAATGCCCATCCGCCTTTTCGAGGCTCCACCACTAAATCGGGGAACTCCGCCATGACCAGATCGCGAACGCTATCGGGAGACATATCTGACTTTCCTAGTAGGTTCGGCATGCTTGCGATCACTCTGGTAGAATGCATTACATGATGGCCGTGTACCTACCTACGTGCGTAGCAGACGGGATTACCCGCAGCGAATCTGATGCCACCGGGGTTTGTTCGGCTGAGTTTCGTCCGACCACAGAGGGTAAGCAACTTGCGCCCGCGTCCCCTCCGTCCCACACTGTAGCGGACCTCGCCCGCTCGTTCCGGGCCCTGCCACACAAGCACCCGAATCGGAATGCTCCTGCTGGAACGCGCAGAGCCGGATCGCCCCGACCGCGGCCGCCGACCCCGGCGGCGGTGGGTGGTGCCGCCCGCGCCCGCGTTCCGCCGCCAGCCGTTCGAGGGCGCGTACGTGCTGGACGAGGTGCGCGGCCCCACCGGGCTGGCGCTCTTCTACGTGCTGCGCGCGGTGGAGCTGTGGAGCGGACTCACGGCTAAGGAGCGCATCGGCCTGTTCGTGGAGTGCGCAACCGGCGTGCTCCCGCCGTTCGTGGCAGGGGCGTGTGGGGAAACGCCAGAGATCGAACCATTCCTGAACGCCTTCGGACAGGTTGTCGTCGATCCCGTAGGCGCGGATCCGCGAGGCGTTGCGCGCGCCTGTTCGGGCATCGCGGAGTGGGCCGACAGCAAGAGCTTCGTCTCAATTGCGTGCGATTTTGCGGAACTCGCTGCTCGTGTACAGCCGGCGGACTCAACCCTCGCTTTCCACGCCGGGCGCCTCTCGCGCATTCACGCGGATTATGAGCGTGCGAAGCAGTGGTTCCTCCGGGCCGTTGCGATTGCCCGTCTCTCGAACGATCTGCCGGCCTACAGCCGGGCGTTCCTCGGCTGGGGAATCATGGAAGAACAGCGCGGGAACGCTTCCGAAGCCCGCCGTCTTCTGAACAAGGCTTGGGCGGCGGCGAAGCGGGGCCGCCTCCGCGAACTCGGCGCCTTCGCCCAGCATGAGTTACTGATCCTAGCGATCACTACGGCGGGGTTCGAAGCAGCACATAGGCATGCAGTCATCGCCGCACGTCTATACGGACCTCGGGGAGAGAGACTCCACCGCCTCGCGAACGATGTGGCATTCCTCTGGGCATGGCACGGGTACTTCGCTGCCGCCTTCCCCGTGATCGAGGCTGCACAACCGCTGTTTCAGCGAAGGGCGGACAGGATCAGCGTCGCGGCGAACCTTGGGCGTGCCGCCGCCGCGCTCGGTGACGTGGAGCGGTTCTTCCGTTCCTGGGATGAGGTTGTCGACTTCGGTGTGAATGGGGCAGAAGGCGCCGCGGCGGCCCTGGCGAATATTGCGGAGGGCGCCCGCACGCTCGGACTGGTGAGTCGTGCGTGCGACGTTGCCTCGCGTGCGCTGCAACTGGCGCGATCACGCGGCGAGAAAGCCGCCGAGGACCTTGCCCGAAAGGTATTGGAGTCCATCCGGGACGATCGCCCCCGCGACGAGGCACGGGATCCCCCGCCAGAGATTCTGCTCCTGGCAGAGCAACTGGTAGGGCAGCTCACGGAACTCAGAGCGTCCGACCGCACAGTCCTCGGCGGCTCTCGTCACCTTTAGTTTCCGGATCCTACGGTTCCGGGCCCCCGCTCCACCGCCGTACTGTCCGTCATGCTCATCGTCGCGCCGTCCTGCTTGGTCGAGGACGGCGCTTCTCCGTTCGTGGTGCGATTACCAGACCCGACGGTGCCGCCACCGTCCCGGTGCCCGGTGCCGACGCCATCCCGGAATCCTGAGCCCACGGTGTTCCCGCCGACGTCCGCACGGACGGCTCTCCCCGCGGAGTCCCGCGCTGGCGACAGCGGGTCCGCGACTCCGCAGGCGGCGATCAGCACCGTGGCACAGAGCAGAGCGATTCTCCCTCTCATGGAAACCTTCCTGGTCGAGTTGAAGGGGTGCGTCGCGGAGGCGCGACCCGGCCAAGATGACGCCGCCGCACCCAATGCGCCAACAGCGTTCGGCCGGTCGAGAACGGAAACGCAGGCGCGGCGCAGCCCCGTCACGGCCGGAAGTCCCCTTCGCGCCAGCCATCTTCGGGACGACGAAGGTCTACGGTGGGATTGACGCCATAAACGTGGCGGAGCAATAGGTTTGGGCGCATCGACGCGCCGTCGGCGCCAACCCGCGCACCAACCGCTCACCGCCACCCGGAGCGTCCCCATGCCGCACCCCCACCTTCCCGCCGACGTGATCGTCCCGCTCCCGCAGCCCGGCGCGGACCCGTTCCAGGTGCTGCACGACGAGATGGAGGGGCTGGGCCACCCGGGCGCCGGCGCGCTGGCCGCCCGTGTGCTGGACGAGGTCCACGCGTGGCTGGCGGAGGGCGGCGCGCGCGCGTGGGACGAGCCCCCGGCCGACCTGGACCCGCTGCTCCCCGTGGCCGATGCCCTGCGCCTGGTCTTCCACACGGTGCGCCTGCCCGCGCCGCAGGCCCGGGAGGTGGCCGAGCTGTCGCTGGCGTGCTTCGCCCTCGCCGCCTTCTGCCACGAGCAGCGCCGCCCCGCGTCCGCCCTGCTCTTCATGGACGCCGCCGTGCGCGTGGTCCCGGAGAGCCCCGTGATGGTCTACCACCACGGCCGCCTGCTGCGGGTGCCCGGCGTTCCACCCGAGCACGCCGCCGGCCGGCTGGAGCATGCGGTGGCGCTGGCCGAGGCTCGGCGGGACCGGAAGACGCTCGGCATGGCGCTGCGCGACCTGGCCGCCATGCGTGCCGAGGCGGGAGACGCCGGCGAGGCCCTGCGCCTGTACGCGCTCTCGGCGCGTGCGGCCCGCCTGCCGCGCCTTCGGCTCCTTGCCGGCGACGCGCACTACGCCTCCGCGCTGCTGCGCCTGGAGCGGCGCGAGCTGGCGAAGGCGGCGACCCAGGCGGCGCGCGCGGTGGAGGCGTACGGAATGGGCCACCCGCGCGTGGTGGCGCTGGCGGTGGACTGCGCCTGGGAGCTGCTGGACCGCTTCGGCGACCCGGAGAGCGCCATGCGCCTGCTGAACGAGCTGGAGGGACACGCGCACCCGCCGGCACGCGACCTCCTGCTCCAGGGCATGCGGGTGCGGTGCGCGGCCTCGCTTGACTGGGAGAAGCAGTACGAGACGGACGCGATCCTGTTCGACGAGGCACGTACCCGGGCCCCAACGGGCGCGGGCGAGGCCGCGGCGCTGGTGCAGGCCGCGCGGGCGGCCGTGTGCTTCGGGATGTACGCGCGGGCCGAGGTGGCGGCGGAGTCGGCGGTGAGGATCGCGCGGAAGCGGGGAGAGGCGCGGTGGGTGGCCGAGGCGGAGGCGATCCTGGAGGTGGCCCGGAGCGACACGCTCACCGACGAGGAGCTGGCGCGGGTGATCCCCGAGGCCGCCTACGGAGACGCGCCCGAACCCACGAAAGCCGCGGTGCGGCTGGTGGACGTGCTGCTCGACGGGCTGCGCCCGCTGGGCGACGCCGTGCCGGCGAGCGTCGTGGGGCGGATGCTCGCCGCATAGCGAACCGCGACGTTCCGCCCACGCGCTTCACCGCGGTCAGCCCGCCGTCGCCGCCAGGAACTTCGCCAGGCGGATGCTGGTGTGCCCAGGTGTGCGTAGAAGGGATGGGCCGCCATCAGGCGCACGTTGCTGGTGATCTCCACCCCTCCGGACCCCCGCGCGCGAGCGCTTTGTCAGGCGCGGGGCGGGTGAACATCCGCATGGAAACGCACGCCATATCCCATACAGTGCGTACGCACGGCGCCGAAATTGCAGAAAGAGGCATCCCAGGCTCATACGGATCCGGAACTCACACCCCGTGCCGAGGAACCACGATGAAAAAGCTCACGCTCAGGCTAGACGACCTGGAAGTCAGCTCGTTCGCCGTGCAGGACAAGCAGGACCAGACCGGCACCGTGGACGGCCTGCAGGTCTCGCGCGAGTACTACATGACCGGGTGCGCGTATTGCAACCAGAGCTATGTCGAGACGCAGTGCGGCTTGAACTGCACGGATGCGGACGGGTGCTATCCCTCCTACTACTGCAGCGACATCGGGCCGGGCATGCCGAACAACTCCTGTGCCGAGGGCTGCATGACCGACAACTACGCTAACTGCTGACCCTCGGCGAGCGGCACCCCCCGAACGTAACGAGCGTGGGCGTCGGATGGCGCCCACGCTCGTTCTCTTTCGGGACGGATGATCAACCGGCATCAATCCGCCGGCGGCATGAGGAACCTTCGCCAGGCGGAGGCTGGTGTGGTCGTAGCCCAGGTGCGCGTAGAAGGCGTGGGCCTCCACCAGGCGCACGTTGCTGGTGATCTCCACCTGTCCGCAGCCCTGGCGCGCGAGCGCATCTTCGGCGGCGGTGACGAGCGCGCGGCCGATGCCCCGACCCCGCGCCCGCGCATCCACCACCAGCGTCGTGATCCGCCCCACCGGCTTCGCGTGCTGCAGCACGATCCTGCGGTGCAGCGTGATGACGCCGGCGAGCGTGCCGTCGGCGTCATCGATGACGAGAGCGTAGTTTCCGGTGGCGGCCCACTCCTCCCAGTGCGCCTCGGCGACCTCCGCGCTGGTCGCATGCCCCAGCTCGATCAGCAGACGCGCGATCTCCGCAGCGTCGTCCACGGTCGCGAAGCGGATGCAGGAGGGCTGGAGCACGGGACCCACTATGCTGGCTGCGAGGTGCTGGCGAAAGGCGTGGGCGCAGAGACGGCGGACGGATGGTTGGACGTTAGGCGAGACGCACCGGCGGAGCAAGACGGCGCCACCAGCGACGGCTCGCGTCCGGCGGCCGGCGCAACGCCCAACGCTCGCCTGACGAGCGGGCGACGTGATCCCTCCGCGGCGGCCGGCGCTATACCTGACCGGGGTTGACTGCTAACGTTTCCGACTATAATCCACGCGCTCCGATACCTGGCGTGCCTACCCCCGGCACCCTCGTCCTCCGAGCCGCGTGTGGCGACCCGTCGCGCGCGCCACCCCCTTCTATGAGGCACATCATGGTTTACTCCCCCGCCGTCGCCGTTGCGGTCGTCCTGATCCGCTACTGGCTCAGCTAAACGCCCGGCGGCCTTGCATCGCGGGCCGCCGTTGCGGGTTGCAGGACGCGAAGGGCCCCGGGACGAACGTCCCGGGGCCCCTCCGCCGTCTCCGCCGCCTGAGCTTACGCCTTCTTGGTCAGCGCGCGGTCAACCGAGAGCCGGCCTGCGCCGCGGATCATCAGCGCGATGGCCATGCCGATGGCGAGCAGGTGGAACTCGAAGCCCTCGCCCGCCTGCTGGCCGCTCCAGTTCATGAAGAACCCGTTGGCCAGGTGCGAGGTGAGCACGGCCACCGCCATCACGCAGGCGATGCCGAAGGCCGCCACGCGGGTGAGCAGGCCGGTGATGAGCCCCAGCGCCCCCAGGAACTCCGCGGCGATGGCCAGGATCCCGAACACGGCCGGGATCCCCATCGACCCGAAGTAGCCCATCGTCCCCTCGAACCCGTAGCCGCCGAACCAGCCGAGCGCCTTCTGCGCGCCGTGCGGAAAGATCACCAGCCCCAGCACCAGCCGCAGCACGAGCTGCGTGGTGTCGTCGTTCGTGCGGACCAGCGTCTGCAGCAGCCCGCCGGTGCGAGGCGCGGCCAGGGTGCCCGTGTGGGTCGCGGTGTGAGTCGCCATCGTTCTCTCCTCCGTCGGGGTGGTGAATCGACGACCGATGCACGGTCGTCCGAGCAACATACGACTGATCAAGTTTCCGAGCGCGACGATCCCTCCGCCGCCCCCCCGTCACTCCGCCGCGCGCACCGCCTCCAGCAGCCTCACCAGCGAGCGGGCGTCCTCCTCCGACAGCCCCACCACCGCCTTCTCGTCCGCCGTGGCGACGTCGTCGTCCATCCGCTCCAGGAGCGCGAGGCCCGAGGGGGTGATGGAGCAGAGCACCTGGCGGCGGTCGTGGGGGCAGCGCACCCGCGCGATCCAGCCCTTCCGCTCCAGGCGGTCCAGGAGGCGCGTGATCCCCGGCTGGCGCTCCAGCATCCGCTCCGCGATCTCCAGCGTGGGCAGCCCGTCCTCTCCCGCCCCGCGCAGGATTCGCAGCACGTTGTACTGCTGCATGGTGATGCCGAAGGGCTCCATCGCCTCGGACAGGCGCCGGCGCAGCACGTCCGCCGTCCGCAGCACCGCCAGCGTGGCCTCCTCCGCCATCGACCGGAACGGCCGCGCCTGCTTGATCTCGCGCCGAAGGGCGTCGCTCGTCGGTTCCATGGATATAGTTTAACAGCAAATAGATGACATGTCAAGCATATTCGGGACGACCCTTCAACCGGCGGTCCGCAGCGAACGGGGATCGCGCCCTCGCGACGCCGCCCAGTCGTCGATCAGCGTGCGCGCGATGCTGAGCGGAGCGGAGACCAGGGGAAGCTCGTTCACCGCGAACCAGGCCGCCTCCTCGATCTCCCCCGGCTGCGGGACGATGCCGCCGCCCGCCCACGCGGCCGTGAAGGCCACCATCAGCGTGCCGGGGAAGGGCCAGGGCTGGCTGCCGAAGTAGCGCACGTCGCGCACCTCGATCCCCACCTCCTCGCGCACCTCACGCGCGACCGCCTCCTCCAGCGACTCGCCGGGCTCCACGAAGCCCGCCAGGACCGAGTACGCCCCCGGCCGCGAGCCGGGCCCGCGCGCTAGGAGGATGCGGTCGCCCCGGTCGATGCGGACGATCACGGCCGGGGTCAGCCGCGGGAAGTCGAGGGTGCCGCACGAGGGGCAGTGCTTCGCCCGCTCCGTGGGATGGTCCCGCGTGGGGTTCCCGCACCGCCCGCAGAAGCGGTGCGCGCGGTCCCACTCCACCATCTGCACGGCGCGGCCGGCGGCGCGCCACGCGGCCTCGTCCATGGCGCCGTACAGGGCACGCAGGCCGCGGAACTCCATCCCCTCGGGCGGCTGCGTGCCCGCGGGCACCTCCACCGCGACGTGCGCCTCGCCCGGCGCCAGGGCGGCGCCCACCCGCCGCACCTCCGCCATCCCCAGCGCCTCCCACGCCGCCAGGTGCAGGGCGTCCGCCCCGTCGGGGCGGACGCGCACCAGCAGCTCGGCGCCGCGGAAGGCGAAGCACCAGCCCGGCCCGGCTCCCTCCATCACTCCTCCGCTGACGTCGGCGAACGCGCCCCGCGCTGGCGGAGAAGGTATCGCCCCGCCGCCGCCGGGGGGAGGCCGCTTGCCCCGGGGGGCGCCGCGCGTGCATTCTACCGGGGGTCCCCCCCGTCCCCCGTCCCC
Organism: Longimicrobiaceae bacterium; assembly: GCA_030146875.1. Taxonomy (GTDB): domain Bacteria; phylum Gemmatimonadota; class Gemmatimonadetes; order Longimicrobiales; family Longimicrobiaceae; genus JASLAX01. The sequence continues at coordinate 4,949 of JASLAX010000203.1, read as the reverse complement.
GCCGCGATTCCCGTGAAGCCCGACCCGCACCGGGAGCCCGAGCCCACCGGCGCCGCACCGCCCCCGGCGGAGCCGCGCCTGGACCTGCTCTCGCGCGAGCGCGACGCGCGCCGCGCGGCCCAGGAGGGGGAGCGGCGCTGGGAGTTCCTGGCGCGCGTGGGCACCCTGCTGGACGAGACCCACGACTACGTGGCGGGCTTCCATGCCCTGGCGCGCCTGGCGGTTCCCCGCCTGTGCGACTACTGCCTGATCGACGAGGTGGAGGAGGGCGGCGCGCTGCGCCGCATCGCCATCGCGCACCGCGACCCCGAGCGGGAGCGCTTCCTCTACCGCACCGTCCGCCACGCCGACGGCGACCCCACCGACGCCGCCCGCCACCCCGTGCTGCACGCCCTCCACACCGGCCGCTCGGTGCTGGTGCCCCTGGTGGACGAGACCGGCCGCGACGACATCGCCCACGACGAGGAGCACCGGGCGCGGCTGCGGGCGCTGGCGCTCCACTCGTACATCGTGGTGCCGCTCACGGCGCGCGGGAAGGCGCTGGGCGCCATCACCCTGGCCGCCGCCGAGTCGCGGCGCTCGTTCGGGCCCGCGGACCTCTCCCTGGCGGAGGAGGTCGCGCGCCGCGCCGCGCTGGCGCTGGACAACGCCCGCCTCTACCGCGAGGCGCGGCGGGCGCTCCGCGCGCGCGAGCACCTGCTGGCCGTGGTCTCGCACGAGCTGCGGAACCCCCTCGCCGGAATCCTCCTGCAGGCCACGGCCCTGCTCGACGACCCCGCCTCCACCGCCGCCGCTCCGGCCGTGCGCGAGGGGCTGGGGTGGATCGTCCGCTCGGTGGAGCAGAGCCGCCGGCTGATCGACGACCTGCTCGACTTCTCCAGCATCGAGGGCGGCCGCCTGGAGCTGCGGCGCGAGCCCGTGGAGCCCTCCGCGCTGCTGGCCGAGGCCGAGCGCCGGCACCGCGCCGCGGCGGCCGCGGTGGACGTCGCGCTGGTGGTGGCCGGCGCGGACGCCCTCCCCCGCGTCTCGGCCGACCCCGGCCGCGTCGCGCAGGTGCTCGCGAACCTGGTGGGCAACGCCCTGAAGTTCACCCCGCCGGGCGGCACCGTGACCCTCTCCGCCACCCCGGACGCGGAGGGCGTGCGCGTCGCCGTGGCCGACACGGGGCCGGGGATCGCGGCGGAGGACCTGCCGCACGTGTTCGAGGAGTACTGGCAGGGCGGCGGCGCGGACGGGCGCGGGGCGGGGCTGGGGCTGGCGATCGCGCGCGCCATCGTGGAGGGCCACGGCGGCACCATCCGCGCCGAGCCGGCGCCGGGCGGGGGCTCCGCCGTCTCGTTCACCCTCCCCGCCGCCTGAGCGGCGCTCCCCCGCGGAGACGGCGCGGCGTTATATTCCGGGCTCCGAACAACGCCCGTACCCGCACCCCGCCCCGCGTGAGACCCCGCTTCCTCGCCCTCGCCGCCGTCCTGGCGTCCGCGCTCTCCTCCGCGGCGGACGCCCAGCAGCTCACCCTGGTGAACCCGCCCCAGAGCGCGCGCGTCTACGGCCGCGACGGGTCGCTGATCGCCGAGCTGGGGCCGCAGGTGCGCACCGTGGTGGCGCTCCGCTCGCTCCCGGCGTACGTGCCCCGCGCCTTCGTGGCGGTGGAGGACCGGCGCTTCTTCGAGCACCGCGGGGTGGACCCGGTGGGGATCGCGCGCGCCATCGAGCGCAACGTGCGCGGCCGCCGCGAGGGGGCGTCCACCATCACCCAGCAGCTCGTGGGCGCGATGTTCCCGGACGTTGCGAACCGCAACGAGATCACGCTGGACCGCAAGGTGCGCGAGGCGCGGGCGGCGCTGGAGCTGGAGGGCAGGTACTCCAAGGAGCGGCTGCTGGAGGCGTACCTCAACCAGATCTACTTCGGCCACGGCTGGTACGGGATCGAGTCCGCCGCCCGCCACTACTTCGGCAAGGGCGCCGCGCAGCTCGGCATCGAGGAGGCGGCGATGCTGGCGGCGCTCCCCAAGGGCCCCGGCGTCTACTCCCCCAAGATCAGCATGGCGCGGGCGCTGGAGCGCCGCAACCTGGTGCTGGGGATCATGGCCGAGGCGGGCGTGATCACCGCGGCGCAGGCGGCGCAGGCGCGGGCGCGGCCCATTCGCCTGGCCCCCAACCACGGCTACTCCGCCCGGCCCTCCTGGGCGATCGAGCAGGTCCGCCAGCACCTGCAGCAGACGTACGGGGCCGACTGGGGCACGCGCGGGCTGCGCGTGTGGACGACCATCGACCCCGCGGTGCAGAACGCGGCGGACAGCGCCCTGGTGCGGGGCCTGCGCGCCATCGAGCGCTCCACCTGGTACCGCGGCCCGCGGATGGGCACCCCCGCCGGCCGCGCCACCGCGCGGGGAACGCCGTACCTGCAGGGCCTGGTGGTGTCGGTGGACGCGCGCACGGGAGAGATCCTGGCCATGCGCGGCGGGCGGGAGTGGGAGGAATCGAGCTTCAACCGCGTCACCGCGGCGCGGCGGCAGCCGGGCTCGTCGTTCAAGCCCATCGTCTACGCGGCGGCGCTGGAGTCCGGCGTCACCGCCGCCACGGTGGTGCAGGACACGGCGCTCGCCATCCAGATGGCGGGCTCCCCCGTCTACCGCCCCGAGAACTCGGACGACCGCTTCCGCGGCCCCGTGACGGTGCGCGAGGGGCTGGTGCAGTCCATCAACACCGTCGCCATCCAGCTCGGCATGCAGGTGGGGCTGCCGCGCGTGGTGGCGGATGCGCGGCGCTACGGGATCACCTCCACGGTGCGGCCCTACCCGTCCACCCTGATCGGCGCCGCGGCGGTGAAGCCGCTGGAGCTGGCGGGGGCGTACACCGCCTTCGCCAACCGGGGGATGCGGATGGAGCCGTTCCTGATCCGCGGCGTGGCCGACGCGCGCGGCGCCGTGCTCTTCGACCGCAACGCGCGCGGCGCACGCGTGCTCTCGCCCGAGGTCGCGTTCGTGACCACCGACATGCTGCGCGACGCGGCGGAGCGCGGCACCGGCCGCGAGGCCCGCACCCGCCTGCAGCGCGCCGTGCCCATGGCGGGGAAGACGGGTACGACGAACGACGCCACCGACGTGTGGTACGTGGGCTACACGCCCGAGATCGTCACCGCCGTGTGGGTGGGCTTCGACGCGCCGCGGCCCATCGGCCCCGGCGCGTACGGCGGCACGGTGGCCGCGCCCATCTGGGGGGAGATGATGCGCGAGGTGTACGCGCGCCGCCCGGCCCCGCGGGCCTGGACGGCGCCCCCCGGCGTGGTGCGCGTGGCGACCGACGACGCGGGAACGCCGCTCTTCGCCCCCTGCCCCACCCTGGCGGCGCGCACCGAGTGGCTGCTGGCCCGCACCGTCCCCGGCGGCGCCTGCGTCCTGGGCCCCGCCGGCCTGGCCCCGCAGGAGGCGCCGGCCGCGCCGGACACGGTGGCGGCGGACACGCTCCTCCCCCCGCCCGACACCACCGGCTCCGCGCCGCCGCCGCGCCGCTGAGGCGAAGCGCGCCACGATCGGGTAGCGTGCGGTCTCCGCGGATGCGGTGGGCCCCGGAGCCGCAGCGGCTCCGGGGCCCATCGCAAATGGCGCGAATCCCCGCGGCAGCGGCTCTCGCCGAGGATCGAGGCGTGTAGTAGTTTCCCTTTCGTGTCGCTGCTCCTCCTCTATCGCGCTCTAACCCGGTTTGCGCCTCCTGCGTCCAAACTCGAACGGAGACGTCACCAGAAGGAGGCTCTCCGCCGCCGCCGCCATCGCCTTTCTCACCGGTGCCGCGCGAGTGCGCGTGAGCACGGTCGGACGGTGGATTGCCTATGCCGCGGTTCCCATCGTCCCAACGATGGTCGAGCTCGGCGGGTGGGAGAAGTGGCTGGATCTTCCAGGCTTCCCGTACCGGTTCCACGTTATCTACTGGTGGGCCGTACTCGTTCTCGGGGTAATCCTTTCCGAGACGATATCCCGAGGCAGACAGGCGGTTCGATGGCAGGAGTTCTGGATCGACCGCGGGCGGAGCATCGGGGGGATCACGGAGGACATCGGTGAGCTCCTGATCCACAGGAAGCAGGACGGGCGCGTCAACTCGGTGGACGTCACCATCGCCGACATCCTCCGCCAGGTCGTCCGGGTGGCCGGGGATCTCACCAGCCCTGCTCCGGGGATCAGGCTCATGGCCTGTGTCCTCCTGCCCCGGTTCGAGGGAGCTTCTCGTAACGGCAAGCCGGTCTCCCTGAAAGCGTCCATCTACAACGAGGCTGCCGGGCGGCACAAGAGCGAGATCCCGATCGACACTCCCAGCCCGGCATGTAGCGCCTACCTGACGAGCGCCATGGCCGTGGTGCCGGATACCAGCGTGACACCTTATCGCGACGAGTTCGTAGGGCGTCCATACCGGTCCGTGGTCGCGTTCCCGGTGAACATCGGACATCACCGTGGCAGTGGACTTGCTGTCCTGACGATCGATGCGACCGAAGCCAACTTCTTCACTGAAGCTAAGTTGCAGGAAAAGGGTGTGGAGGCGGCTATTTTCCCCTATATTAAGTTGATCGGCCTCTCGCTACTCGCCGAGACGAAAGGGAAGCTCGCATGGGAGAGAACCCGGGACGCGTCCAGATGAAGGACACTGACAAGGGGAGCGCCGTACAGGTCCGCACCACCGGCCGCCGGACCACGCTTTCGTCACTCCGGCGGATCGGCGCCTACCTGTGGATCGGGCTGGTGAATCCCGGCCCACCGCGGGAGCAGCGCAAGAGCAGCAATCGAGGAGCACCGCGGGGCTGAACGGCTGACAGCGGTTGCACGAAGGGCCGCGGAGCCGTGCCGCTCTGAGGCCCTTCATCATCCAGTGCGGACAAGGAATTCGGCTCCCTGCGAGGACGAGACCGGCGAGGTCGAGCGATACGACGCCAACGAAGAGAGGGGCGGGACCCGCGCGGG
>JASLAX010000050.1 GCA_030146875.1 Longimicrobiaceae bacterium | reverse complement strand
CGTGGGCAACATCGGCCACTTCGACAACGAGATCGACATGGCCGGGCTCAAGAAGCAGGGGATCGAGCGGATCAACATCAAGCCGCAGTACGACGAGTTCGTGTTCCCCGACGGCCACAGCGTGATGATCCTGGCCGAGGGACGCCTGCTCAACCTGGGCTGCGCCACGGGCCACCCGTCGTTCGTGATGAGCGCCAGCTTCACCAACCAGGTGATGGCGCAGATCGAGCTTCACACAAACAACGAGCGGTACGAGAAGAAGGTGTACGTGCTGCCCAAGAAGCTGGACGAGAAGGTGGCGCGCCTGCACCTGGACAAGCTGGGCGTCAAGCTCACCAGTCTGTCGACCAGGCAGGCCGAGTACATCGGCGTGCCGGTGGAGGGCCCCTACAAGCCCGAGCACTACCGCTACTAGCGTTCCCGGCCCCTCCCCGCCGTCCCCCGGACGGCGGGAGGGGCGCCCCGCCGGACCCACGCGGATCCCGTCCCCGCCTCCGCGTCCCCGCCGCTTCGTCGGCCGCCCTCCCTCCGCCGCTCCCGTCCCCCCGCCTGGAGCGCTCCGGCGACGGGAGAGGTACCATCCGCGTCGTCCGCTCGCCTTCCCGACCTGCACCTCCACCCGCACGCGGGACGCCACGCGAACGGGCGCCCTGGATCCGGGACGCGGGGCGCGGGTACGCGATCCCGCGCCTCCGGTCGCGCCGGGGGCACCCGTACCCGGAGGGGACACGCCGCGCCGCGAACCCACACGAAAGACGCCGCCGCTCTTCCGGAAGGCGCGGGGGGTGCCTATGTTGGAAGCCTCGACGACCCGTGCACCCTGCGTCCTTTCGCCTTCCGAGAGACCGTTCCCGGAGCTCCACCACACCGCCGGAGAGATCATGGTCCCATCCAGGCTGCGTCCCGCGCTGCGGACGCTACCCGTTCTGCTCGCGCTGGCCGCCGCGTGCGGCGGAGACCGGAAGGCCCCGACGAAGGAGGGCGCCGCGGCGCCCGAAGTTCCCGAGGCGCAGCGGTTCGGCGGGACGGCGGTGATCGGGGCGTACGGGGACCTGCAGTCCATGAACGCGCTCACCTCGAGCGACAACAACTCGGCGAACGTGCAGCGCGAGGTGCTCTTCATGCCCCTCGTGCAGTACGACGAGAACATCAACGCCGTCCCCTGGCTGGCGGAGAAGGTGGACACCGCCCGCGTGGCCGGCGATTCCCTGGAGATCACCTTCCACGTCCGCAAGGACGTGAAGTGGCACGACGGCAAGCCCACCACGGCCCGCGACGTCCTGTTCACCTACCAGCGCGCCGTTGACCCGCAGACCGCCTTCCCCAACGCGTCGGCGTTCGACCTGTACTCCAAGACGCCGAAGCTGATCGACGACTACACCATCTCCTTCCGCCTGCGGCCGCACTCGGACTTCCTGGACATCTGGTACCAGACCGCGATCATGCCGGAGCACGTGCTGGGAAAGGTGCCGCCGGCGGAGCTCCTGAAGCACCCGTTCGGCACGCAGTCGCCGCTGGGGAACGGCCCGTTCAAGTTCGTGCGCCGCCTTTCCGGGCAGGAGTGGGTGTTCGAGGCCAACCCCGACTTCCCGCAGGCGCTGGGCGGCCGGCCGTACCTGGACCGCCTGGTCTGGCGCTACATCCCCGAGCAGACCACGCTCCTCACCGAACTCATCACGGGCGGCGTGGACGTGTACCTGAGCCCGCTGCCGGCGCAGGCGCAGCGGATCGAGAGCGACCCCAGCGCGCGCATCATCGAGGCGCCCTTCCGCCAGTGGGTGTACCTGGCGTGGAACACGCGCCTGCCCATGTTCTCCGACGCGCGGACGCGGCGGGCGCTCACCATGGCGATCGACCGCAACGGGATCGTGGACGCGCTGCTCTACGGTCGCGCCGAGGTGGGCCGCTCCTCGGTCACGCCGTCGCACTGGTCGTGGGACCCCAAGGACCCGCAGACGCAGCTCCCGTACGACACCACGGCCGCCAAGCGCCTGCTGGCCGAGGCCGGGTGGCAGGACCGGAACCGCGACGGCGTGCTGGAGGACGCGCAGGGGCGGCCCTTCCGCTTCACCATCAAGACCAACCAGGGCAACGAGCTCCGCAAGGACATCGCCGAGATCGTCCAGGCGCAGCTCCAGCCGCTGGGGATCCAGGCGCAGGTCAGCCAGGTGGAGTGGAACACGCTCATCGAGCAGCTCCAGGGGGCGCGGAACGCGCAGGGCGTGCGCGAGCGCGACTTCGAGGCGACCATCAACGGGTGGGTGGACTTCTTCCGGAAGGACGACCGCGACATCCTGCACTCGTCCAACCTGAACGACCCGTTCCAGTACGTGGGGTACTCGCACCCGCGCATCGACCAGCTCATCGATACGCTGGCGGTGATGGTGGACCGCGAGGCCGCGCGCCCGCTCTGGCGGGAGTACCAGCGCCTGCTGGTGCAGGAGTCGCCGTACACCGTCATCTACTATCCCCGCCGCATCACCGGCGTGCACCGCCGCCTGCAGGGGGTGGAGATGGACACCCGCAGCGAGCTGATCACGCTGCGGAAGTGGTGGATGGCCCCCAGTGACCGCCGCCCCGGCGGCCCCGCCGCGGCTCCCGCCGCCGCACCGGCCCCAGACACGGGGAAGGGCGCGCCCGCCGACACCGCGAAGAAGTAGCGGTCCCGGCGTTCCGTTCCCAGCGGCGAAGGGGCCCCGCGGCGAAGGCCGCGGGGCCCCTTCCCGCGTGCGCCTGTGCACCGCGAAGCACCACAACCGCTTGGTCGGCGCCGCGGCACGCGTCCTGCCTTTTCGCCGCGCCGCCCCCGCGGAGGCGCCGCGGACCGGCGAGGGACGGCCGGGCGGGGTCCGGCCCCTGAGCGGAAGGGAAGCCATGAAGCGATTCTCCTGCGGAGCCCTGGCGCTCCTCCTGGCGGGCTGCGCGGGGCAGGCCGCGATCCCGCACGCGGGGCCGATGGCCGTGGTGCCCGCCCCCATCGAGGGCCCCCCCGTCTACTCGCTGCTCGGCGAGCGCGAGGAGCTGGCGCTGAGCAGCGCGCAGGTCACGCAGCTCGACTCCATCGCCGAGGGGGTGCGCGCCGCCAACCGCAACGTGGTGCTGGCCGCCCGCGCCGGCGACGGCGAGCTGCGCGTGGAGTCGTGGGAGGTGCAGCAGCTCGTGGCGCGCAACGCGGGGCTGGCGGCCCGCATCCGCGCCAACAACCGCGCCGCCGCCGAGGCGGTGCGCTCGGTTCTGGGCGAGGAGCAGCAGCGGCGCGTGTGCCGCATGGTGGAGGAGAACCGGCGCGAGCGCGGCGAGCCGCTGGGCGGCTTCTCGGCCTCGGCCAGCTTCCGTCCGGGGACGGTGGAGGTGGCGCCCGAGGACCGCGTGGCGTGGACGTGGTGCGGCGCCGGCGGCGCGCGGCGTGCGTGACGGCAACCTGGGGGCGGGCGGCGGGTATCAGGCAGCGTTCCCGTCGCCCGTCCGCCGCTCCTCCGCGAGGTCCGCCATGAGACGATCCGCCACCGGGGCCGCCGCAGCCCTGCTCCTGGCCGCGTGCGGCGGCGGAAGCCCCAGCCGCGCCCCCGAGCCGCGGGACACCTTCGTTCCCGTGCAGGCGCCGCCCGTCTACGCCCTGCTGGGCCAGCGCGAGGCCCTGGGCCTCTCCTCCGCCCAGATCATGGCGCTGGACTCCGTGGGCGAGGACCTGCGCGTGCGCAACCGCGCCGCCACCGATTCGCTACGCGCCGCGTGGCGCCACGGCGGGGGCGAGCGGATGAGCGACCGCGGGCGCCGCCAGTTCGCGGACGCCAACCAGCCGCTCTTCCAGCGCGTGAGCGCCAACAACCAGCGGGCGATCCAGGCGGTGGAGAGGATCCTCACCGCGGAGCAGCGCGTGAGGTCGTGCGAGCTGGCGGGGCGCGAGCGCCAGGAGCGGCGGATCGAGGCCATGGAGCGGCGCGAGGCGGGGGAGACGCGGGCGGGCGCCCGGCGCAGGCGCTCCCTGGCGATGATGGACCCCGACTCGCTCATCGGCCGGCGGGCCACGTGGACCTGGTGCCCGCGCGCGGAGCCCCGCGGCGCCCGCGCCCGGCGCGACACCGCCGCCCGCCGGCCGTAGCGGCACCGCGCGTCGTCGATCGGGCGCCGGCAGGGGCCGGGCGTCGGACGGGGAGAGACGAGGCGGCGCCGGGACTCAGCTCCCGGCGCCGCCTTCGCGTCCGCGTCCCCGCACACGGCCCGCGTAGGCGGCGACGACCCGGCGGACGAGCTGCCGCCGCCCGTCCACCCGGGCGGCGGGTGGCGTCACGCCGTGGCCTGGCGCAGGGAGCGCCCCGTCTCCCGCAGCAGCGTGGAGAGGCGGTCCAGGTCCCCCGCCGCGCGGCCCAGCACGCCGTCCAGCTCCCGCAGCGAACGGCCCGCGCCGTCCAGCCCCGTCTGCACCGAGGTGAGGGAATCCCGCTGCGCCTCCACGGCGTCCGCGGCGCCGTCCAGCGCCTCGCCCTCCTGCGGCACCCAGATGTCGAAGGTGGCGTGGAACGGGGAGCCCTTCACACCCACCGACCGCGCCTCCTTCACCAGCCGGGGCACGCGGACGGAGCGGATGCGCTCCGCCAGCGACCCGGCGCCCTCCTTCACCTCCTCCACCGCCGCGTTGCAGCTCTCCGTGGTCCGCCGCAGCGTGTCGATCTGCTTGCGGGCATCGGCGCGGGCGGGGTCGGGGTCGTCCAGCGCGGTGCGGAGCGTGGCCAGCAGGCCGGCCGCCTCCTCCAGCGCCCCGCCCAGCTCCCCCAGGCGCGGAACGACCGTGTCGGCCACCTTCACCAGGGCGGGGCCGTGCGTCCACATCATGCGGACGACCTGAACGAACGAGGTGAGCTGTGCCATGGCGGGCATCCGGGCGGGAGTGGGGCTCCGCGGGGGGGAGCCGGGCGGCGGGCGCCGCCCGTTCCACGATGCGTCCGGAGAGGCGCGGGGCGCAAGCGCCTGGCGCCGGGGATCAGATGGGGAGCCGGAAGAGGAGCAGGTACCCGTTCGCCATCAGCACGGTCGCGACCGCGCCCATCCCCAGGGCGATCCAGAGCACCTTCCGGGACGTGGCCAGGATCGCCACGGAGCCCAGGACGATGGCGATCTGGAAGAAGACCTCGGAGAAGTCGAAGTTGGCGTCGCGGTGGGCCGCGATCTCGCGCTCGGCCTCCCACCCCTGCGCCTGCACCAGGAGCTGCCTCTTCCCCTCGCCCCGGGCCGGGTCGTTCGGGGCGGCGGCGTCGGGCTCGCTCTCGTAGCGCGCGATGGTCTCACGGTAGCTCCCGGCGCGCTTCTCCAGCTCGGCGCGCTTCTCGGGGGAGAGGCCCACGTCCGTCGCGAGCCGCAGCTCCAGCTCGTCCAGCGCCAGCTTGTACTGCGTCTGCCGGACGTTCTTGGCCTGGAAGAAGGCCCAGGTGTCGCTCGCCTTGATGTTGGCGTGGATCATCTCCTCGGCCACGTTCCCGGCGCTGAGCGAGGTGATGGCCAGCAGGGTGGCGAGCATGGAGATGATCAGCGCCACGCGGCCCTGGAAGCGGTCCTCGGCCTGCGCCTCGGCGCGGTCCACCTGCAGCTCTCTGATCACCTCCGCGGCGTCCATCGAATCCATGCGGGGGGCTCCTCGGGTGGGGCGGTGCGGGAAGGGCGTGCGGATCCACGGCGGGGGAGGTCGCCGCGGGAACGGATGGCGGGGAGAAGATGCGGGGCCGCCGTTCGCCCGGCAAGCGCGCCGGAGCGCCGAAACGTGGGTTTCGATACCCCGGGAACGTGGCTCGGCACCCGGACGGCGGTGCTCGGAGGGGTGAAAGACGGCGAGGGGCGCCCCGGCCAACGCCGCGGCGCCCCACACCAACTTACCAGCCCCCCGAGTAAGGCC
>JASLAX010000035.1 GCA_030146875.1 Longimicrobiaceae bacterium | reverse complement strand
TCGCGCGCCGGCCCGCTCCGGGATGGAATCCCCGGGCTAAAGCCCGGGGCTGCAAATGCCATAAGCCCCGCCCTGGGCTCGCGGAATCTATCCCACGTGATCCCAAAAGCGAACCGCCGCGACCCAGGGATCGCGGCGGTTCGTCGTCATCTACATCAACGGAGTGCAGTTACTTTCGCACTCACGCACTTACGCACTTACGCACTTCAGACGGCGGTCCGCGCGCGGGGGCGGCCGCTGTGCGACGGAGCCGCCTGCTTGGTCGGCGTCTTGTGCGGCCACTTGCTCTCGATGAAGTACAGCACCGGCGACGCCACGAAGATGGACGAGAACGTGCCGATGAAGATGCCCAGGATCAGCACCACCGCGAAGTCGCGGATCACCGGGCCGCCCAGGATGGCCAGCGACAGCAGCGTGGCCAGCGTGCCCGAGGCGGTGAGCACCGTGCGCGGCAGCGTCTCGTTGATCGCCTGGTTCAGCAGCTCCATGTACGTCTTGCCGTGGCGCGGCTTGGCCAGGTCCTCGCGGATGCGGTCGAACACCACGATGGTGTCGTTGAGCGAGTAGCCCACGATGGTCAGGAACGCCGCCACCGTGCCCAGCGAGATCTCGCTGCGCAGCATGGCCAGGATCCCGAGCGTGATGACGATGTCGTGCGCCGTGGCCACGATGGCCGCCACCCCGAAGCGCCACTCGAAGCGGAACCACAGGTAGACCATCGTCACCAGCATGGAGAGCAGGATGGCGAGCAGCGCCTTGGACTGCAGCTCGTCACCCACCTTGGGGCCCACCGCCTCGGTGCGCACCACGTCGAACTTCCCCGCCCCGAAGGCCGGGGTGAGCGCCGCGTCCACGCGCGTGCCGGCGTCGGCCGCCGTGCCCTGCTGGAAGGAGGCCATGCGGATGGTGTACTCGCTGTCGCTGCCGAAGGCCGCGATCTGCCAGTCCGCGTTCCCCGCGGCCGACGCCGCGGAGCGGATCTTGTCCACGCTGGTCGGCTGGTCGAAGCGCACCTGCACCAGCGTGCCGCCGGTGAAGTCCACCCCGTAGTTCAGCGGCGATCCCTGGCGGGAGAAGTTGGCCGCCATGGCGCCGATGGTACCCAGCAGGAGCAGGGCGGTGATGATGTACGCCCGCTTCCGCCACTCCATGAACGGGTACTTCGCGTTCTCGAAGAGTCTCATCTCGGTGTTCCCGTGCGCCCGGTCAGATGGAGAGTGCCCGCGCGCCCGACCGGCGCCCCAGGTACATGAGGAAGAGGGTGCGCACGACGAAGATCGCCGTGAACATGGAGGCGATGATGCCGACGGCCAGCGTGATCGCGAAGCCCCTCACCGGGCCGGTGCCCACCCCGTACAGGATGGCGGCGGTGATCAGCGTGGTCAGGTTGGAGTCCACGATGGCCGACATGGCGTTCTTGAAGCCCTCCTCCACCGCCACCCGCGGGTTCCTTCCGGCCGCCAGCTCCTCGCGGATGCGCTCGAAGATCAGCACGTTCGCGTCCACCGCCATGCCGATCGACAGGATCAGGCCGGCGATCCCGGGGAAGGTCAGGTCGGCGCCCAGCGCCGCCAGCGCGCCCAGGATGAACACCACGTACAGCGTGAGCCCCGTCACGGCGAAGGCGCCCGCGATGCGGTAGTAGGCCAGCATGAGCAGGATCACGCCGCAGATGCCGATGATCCCGGCCAGGGTCCCGCTGTCCACCGAGTCCTGCCCGAGCGTGGGCCCCACGCTGCGCTCCTCCACGATGCGCAGCGGCGCGGGGAGCGCGCCGGCGCGCAGCACCAGCGCAAGGTCGCTCGCCTCCTCCAGCGAAGCGGTGCCGCCCAGGTCGATCTGGCCGCGCGAGCCGATCTGCGACTGGATGGTCGGGGCGCTCTGGACCTTGTCGTCCAGCACGATCGCCATCTGCTCGTTGATGTGCTCCCCGGTGGCCTTCTCGAAGTCGCGGCCGCCGCGCCGGCTCAGCTCGAACACCACCACCGGGCGGTTGAACTGGTCGGGCTGGGCGGAGGCGTCCTCGAGGTACTCCCCGGTCATGATGGGGTCGGCCTCCAGGTAGTACAGCGGGATGAAGTCGGACCCCTTCTGCTCCGGCACGCCCCACAGCAGCGTCGAGCCGCGCGGCAGCATCCGCTGCACCGCCGGCAGGGCCAGAACCCGGGAGACCAGCGCCGTGTCCGTCCGCGCCACCGCGAAGGTCCCCGGCGCGGCCGGCTGGATCTTGCTGGTGAACGGGCGGGCGGAGAGCGAGTCGGGCCCGGCCGCCCTGGCGGTGTCGCCCTTCTGCTCGAAGAGGCCGCCGGGCGTGGCCGCCGCCGGCTGGCTCGCCTGCTTACCGCCGATCCCCGCCGCCGCCGCCGCCGCGTCCACGCGGGGGAGCACGGCCGCCAGCTCCTCCAGGGGGCGCACGATCTGGAACTTCAGGAAGGCGGTCTTCTGGATGATCGCCTTGGCGTCGGCCTGGTTGTGGATCCCGGCCAGCTCCACCACCATGCGGTTCGTCCCCACCTGCTGCACGAGCGGCTCGGCCGCGCCGATCCCCTCCACGCGCATGCGAACCACGCGCAGCGCGCGCTGGATGGCGTCGGCGCGCTGCTCGGGGGTGAGCTTCGTCTTGGCCTCGTCCAGCTCCAGGGCGAAGTGGCTCCCCCCCTGCAGGTCCAGGCCCAGGTTGACGATCTGCCCCACCGGCTCGCCGTTGAGGCCCTCCTTCACGTAGTTCCTGTACAGGAACCCGACGCTCAGCAGCAGGAGCGCGGCGATCAGGGCGAGGCGGACTTTCAGGTTCTGGAACATCGAGAAGCGATCGCTCCCGGGCAGGAGGAAGGTGTAGGGTACGATCCCGTTCGGGAGAACGGCCTGGGATTGGAAACCTGCAAAGCTACCCCTTGGGGCCGGCCTTTGTCAACCGGACGGGGGGCCCCCTGCGTCCGGCCGCAAATTCCCGCCGGCGCCACACTTGGGAAGCGGAGCGCGGGCGGGGAGCCGGGGCCGTCTCTGGTATCCCGCCGCGCCGGGGAGGTTCCCGCCGCGGGTGCGGGGCTTCAAGCCCGGCGGCCGGTGTTGATCACGTTCACCCCGCGGAAGCGCGCCGGGGGGCACCCGTGCGACACCGCGTTGGACTGGGAGGGCTGGCCCTTCCCGTCGTTGAACGACCCCCCCACGAAGAAGGTGGAGGGCCCGCCCACGGCGTCCATCGAGCGCCAGAACTCCGGGGTGCGGATCTGGTAGACGGCGTCCTTCAGCACCCCGCCCACTTTGCCGTTCCTGATCTCCCAGGCCATCTGCCCGCCGAACTGCGCGTTGTAGCGCTGCTGGTCGATGGAGTACGAGCCGCGCCCCTCGAACAGGATCCCGTCGCGCACGTCCGCCGTCAGCTCGTCCAGCGACACGTCGCGCTCGGCGGGGAGCAGGTTCACGTTGGGCATGCGCTGGAACTGCACGTCGGCCCAGCTCTCCGCGTAGGAGTTGCCGTGCGAGCGCACCGGCTCGCCGCGCGAGCGGTACCAGTCGGCGAGCAGCGGCGCCTGCTCGCGGGTCGTCTGCAGGTCCACCAGCAGCCCGTCCTCCACGAGCAGGTAGTCCTCGGGCCGCACCCCCTCGTCGTCCCAGCCCACGGTGGCCAGCGAGCCGGGGCGCGACCGCTCCGCCTGCACGTTCATGATCTCGCGCCCGTAGCGGAACCTGCCCAGGTACTCGGAGAGGGGCGAGATGAACGAGGTGCCCGCGTAGTTGGCCTCGTACCCCAGGATGCGGTCCAGCTCGGTGGGGTGCGCGATCGACTCGTGGATCGTGAGGAAGAGGTGGCTGGGAAGGAGCACCAGGTCGTAGCGCCCCGGCTGCACGGGCCTGCCGGTGAGCTTCCTCACCGCGTCCTCGGCCCAGCGCGGGGCGTTCTCCACCAGCTCCGCGTCGCGGACGTGCTCGTACCCCAGCCCCATGGGCTGCACGTCGGTGGAGAGGCGCGTCTGGAAGTCGTCGTCCGCCACCGCCGTCACGCCGAGCTGCGGGTACGAGCGGTAGATGGTCTGCACCGTGAAGGTCCCCTCCGTGGAGGCGAACGTCTTCTCCTCGCGCACGAAGAACATGGACGAGGTGACGAAGCGCGCCCCCTTCACCCCCAGCGCGGCGGCGTTCGCGGCCAGGAGCAGCGCCACCTTGTCCTCGATGGGGACCTCGAACGGGTCCACGCGGATGGGGGAGCGCCAGGTGGCGTCGGGGTACGCCTGCGTGGGGGCCAGCTCCACCGGGCGGCGCATGGCGGTGGCGTTCGCCTTCGCCTGCGTCACAGCCTGCCGCGCCACGCGCTGCACCTCGTCCGCCGTCAGGTCGCGCGACGCCGCGAAGCCCCAGGTGCCCGAGGCCAGCACGCGCACCCCGAAGCCGAAGGTCTCGTTGTCCTCGAAGCCGGTCACGCGCTGCTCGCGCGTGGCCACCGACTGCGAGCGGTTGCGGGTGATGCGCACGTCGGCGTACCGGGCGCCCGCCGTGCGCGCCGCGTCCAGCGCGCGCATGGCCAGCTCGCGGAACGCCGGGTCGCCCGCGGAGGGCGCGGAGCCGCGGGCGTGGAGCCGCCCGGGAAGCACGAGCCCTCCGGCGGCCAGGCCGGCGGCGAGGGACGCGCCTTGGAGAAGGAACTCTCTTCGGTCCATGGGGTCGAATCCGGTGCCGGGAACGGGCGGGGGATGGGAAGGATGATAACGGTCCCCGCCCGCTCCCGGCAATCGACGGCGCGGCTTGCCCGGCCGGCTCCGCGCGTGCATCTTCCCCGGGAAACGCACGGCGCACCAGCCCCCGCCCTCTCCGCCCCCTTCCCCCGACCACCCATGGAACGCAGACACCTCTCGGCCGCCGGCCTGGCGCTGGCCGCGCTCGCGGCCTTCCCCGCCCTGGCGGCCGCGCAGACGCCGATCCGCTTCGGGGATACGCTCTCCGGCAGGCTGGAGGCCGGCGACCCGAAGATGGAGGACGAGTCGCACTACGACCTCTTCACCTTCCAGGGCACCCAGGGGCAGCGGGCGGTGATCACGCTGCGCTCGGACGCGTTCGACACGTACCTGGCGGTGGGCCGCATGCAGGGGAGCGAGCTGGACGTGGTGGACTCCGACGACGACGGCGGCGGCGGGACCAACTCCAGGATCGAGATCACGCTCCCGGAGACCGGCACCTACACCGTCCGCGCGAACTCGCTGGGCGCGGGCGAGACGGGCGACTACACCATCTCGCTGGCCCTGGGGGTCGCCCCTCCGCCCCCGCCGCCTCCCACCCCCATCCGCCTGGGCCAGACGGTCCAGGGCGAGCTCTCCGCCACCGACCCCCGGGCCGGCGACGACTCGCACTACGACATGTACGTCTTCCGCGGGACCGCGGGGCAGAGCCTGGTGATCACGATGCGCTCCGAGGCGTTCGACGCCTACCTGTCCGCCGGCGGCATGGCCGACGGCGAGTTCGAGGAGTCGGACTCGGACGACGACGGCGCCGGCGGGACCGACGCCAGGCTGGAGGTGACGGTGCCCGCCAGCGGGGTGCTGATGATCCGCGCCAACTCGCTCTCCGAGGGCGAGACGGGCGCCTACACGCTGCTCGTGGAGGCCGCCGCCGCCGCGGCGAGGCCCGCGACGCGGTAGGCACGCGTCGTTCCCCGGGGGCGTTCCAGCGGCCGCGCGCTCCTCCGGGGCGCGCGGCCGCTCGCGTCGGGGGGGAAGCGCGGTACGGGCCGCCCCGCCGCCCGCGGCCCGGCCGTTGCGAGGAGCGTCCGCGGGGGTGGGCGCGCACAGACGGAGACGGAGGCCGGATGTCCGGACGGTGGGTGGGGCGCCGGGTCTCGCCCGGCGAGCAGCGCGAGGCGGACCGCGCCTTCCTGACCGGGGTGGCGCGCGCCTTCGCGGGGGCCCTGTTCTTCTCCCTGCCCCTGCTGATGACGATGGAGATGTGGTGGCTGGGCTTCTACCTGGACCGGCTGCGCGTGGTGCTGCTGATGGTCCTGATGCTCCCCCTCCTCGTCCTCCTCAACCACTACTCCGGGTTCCGCGAGGACACCACCTGGGAGGACGACGCCGTGGACGCCGTGGTGGCGTACGGCGTCGGCCTCGCCGCCTCGTTCGTGGTCCTGCTCCTCTTCAACGTGGTGCGCCCGGGGCTGGCTGCGCACGAGCTGGTGGGGATGGTGGCGCTGCAGTCCGTCCCCGCCTCGTTCGGCGCGGCGCTCGCGCGCTCGGTGCTGGGGGAGCGGCCCTCGGGGACCGACGCCCGCCGCCGCGACAACGCGCCCTACGCGGCCGAGATCTTCTTCATGCTGGCCGGCGCCCTGTTCCTGGCCTTCAACGTGGCGCCCACGGAGGAGATGGTCCTCCTGGCCGCCATGATGACGCCCTGGCACGCCGTGGCCCTGGCGCTGGTCTCCATCGCCCTGACCCACGCGGTGGTCTATGCGGTGGACTTCCGCGGCGAGCACGCCATCGACGAGGGCACGCCGGGGTGGAGCATCTTCCTGCGCTTCACGCTGGTGGGATACGCGGTGACGCTGGCGGTGTGCGCGTACGTGCTGTGGACGTTCGGGCGCCTGGAGGGAGACGCGCTGCACACCCGCGTGGCGATGACGGTGGTCCTGGCCTTCCCCGGCGCGCTGGGCGCCGCCGGGGCGCGCCTGATCCTCTGACGGGGAGGGACGGATGACGGACACGGCGGCCGAGGCCCAGGTCCGGACGGCGGGGGGCGCGCCGGAGCGGCAGGGAGGCGGGCGGAAGGCGGGACACCCCCCCATCTCCCGCTGGGAGTGGGTGGTGGCGGCGCTGAGCGCGGTCGCGGTGCTGGGGACCATGGGGATCCTGGTCCACGACGCGGTGACGGGCGCCCCCGGGCCCCCGGCGGTGGTCGTGACGCGGGAGAGCGTGTCGGAGGTCCCCGGCGGGTGGCTGGTGGAGGTGGCCGCCCACAACCGCGGCGGGGCCACGGCGGCGGCGCTGCTGGTGGAGGGGGAGCTGACGAAGGACGGCCGCGCGGTGGAGACGAGCGAGGCCACCATCGACTTCGTGCCGCCGGACGGGGTGCGCCACGCGGGGCTCTTCTTCGCCCACGACCCCGCCACGCACCGCCTGGAGCTGCGGCCCAAGGGCTACGACGAGCCCTGAGCCCTCCCCCGTCACACGAGGAGGCGAAGCGACGTTCTCCTCCCGGGTGCCGTTTCCGGTCATTTCGCGGCGCCGGGGAGCCGCGACTCCGCGCCTCCCGACCGACCACCCGGTGCAGAGGAGCGTCCAGTGGAGAAGCTCGCGTTGAGGATCGAGGAGCTGTCCGTGGAGTCGTTCGACGTGGCGTCCGCGGGCCAGGACGGCGGCGGGACGGTGGAGGCGTTCAACCACACGCGCGGGAACCACGCGACGTGCGACCCCGCGGTGGGGACCTGCTTCGGCTACACCTGCTACGCCACCTGCCAGCTCACCTGCCCCGAGACCTGCTTCGCCTCGTGCGACGGCGGGGCGACCTGCGTCGGCGAGACGTGCTGGGGGACGTGCGTGGACCCGGTCCAGTGACGGGATGAAGGAAGCGACGCGAGGGCCCGGGCAGTCCTCCGGGCCCTCGCCGCGTCGGGGAGGACGCCCCGGCGGCGGCCCGGCGGGAGCGCGGGGCGGAGGGGAGAAAGGTGGGGAGGCGCGGACGCACGCGCCCGGCCTCCCCGGCATCCATCCTCGCCGGGCGTCGGGCCTCACTCCCAGTCGCGCCGCGCGGCCGCTGCGTACCCCTCGCGCCGCTTCGCCTCGCGCACCACGAGGAAGCGGCGGCTCCTCCGGTCCAGGTACTCGCACTCCCGCAGGGACGCGAGCGGCGTGAAGTCGGGGCACTCCACGGCCTCGGCCGACTCGCAGCCGCGCGTCCGCTTCCGGCAGAAGACCGGGGCGTCCGTCCCCATCCCCTGGTGCGCGCAGAGGTGGCAGTCGCGCACGGGCACTCCGTCGAACCACGCGCCGCGGACGGCCGCCGCGAAGCGGTCGCGGCGCTCGGCGGCGGGGCGGTCCGACGGGCCCAGGACCTCCCGCCGCACCGCGTCGGCCGCGTAGCCGGGCGAGGCCGCCGTTCCGCCCGCGACGCTGGCGACGACCGCGGACCGATCCTCCCGCACCAGCAGGACGTCCACCGGGAAGGGGCAGTCCCCGCCGCACGCCGGCCGCGGCGCGGGGGAGCGGAAGTTGTGCAGCCGCAGGCCCAGCGTCCCCGCGTCCAGGCCGCCCTGCCGCAGCCGCGCCACCTGCGCCTCGTCCCGCACCGGCACCTCCACGATCCGCACCCCGCTCGCCACCTTCTCCGGCGAGCACGGGTGCGAGACGGCGACCTCCAGGTACACGCAGTCGTCGTGGCGGGTGGAGTGGAGGAGGAGGTCGGGTCGGAAGCCCCCGTGCGCCGTCTCCACCGAGACACGGTCGAAGTACGCCGTCAGGTCCAGCTCGCGCGGGCGCTCGGAGGCGCAGACGAAGCCGTGCGCATCGCGGAAATGGGTGCAGCGCGCCGTCTCCGGGTACACGAGCAGGAAGGGGCGCCCCGCGGCGAGCGCGGAGGCGACCTCGTCGTGCAGGACGCGCTTCGCCAGGCGGTGCAGGTACGTCTCCCCCGCGCACTCTCCCTCCGCCCGGTGCGCGAAGTGGTGGACGCGCACCGCGCCCAGCCGCGGCACCATCTCCCCGGCGCAGCCCATGCAGACGTAGGGCGCGCCCGAGCGGCGCTCCGCCGCCGTGAGGTCGGCCACGTCGAGCAGCGCTCCGTGGGCGGAGAGGGCGTAGCGGTAGCGGGCTCCCATGGCGTGGCGCGAGGGGGAAGACGCGCGTCCCCGGCGGGGCGGAACGCCGGCCGGGGACGGGGGGGATGGGCCCACTGGGATTCGAACCCAGGACCTACGGATTATGAGTCCGCTGCTCTAACCGCTGAGCTATGGGCCCGGCGCGGCGGCATCCGCCGCGGAAACGAATATAGTCGGCCCCGGGGCGCGGCTCAACGCGGACGGCGGCGTGCGGCGGTCAGCGGGTGCCGAAGAGCCGGTCTCCCGCGTCGCCAAGGCCGGGGCGGATGTAGCCGTTCTCGTCCAGGCCGCGGTCCAGCGCCGCGGCGAAGACGCGCACCTCCGGGTGGTCGGCCAGCATGCGGCGGACGCCCTCGGGGGCGGCGACCAGGCACATGAACTGGACGCGCGTGGCGCCGTGGCGCTTGAGCGACGAGACCGCGGCCGAGGCGGAGCCGCCGGTGGCCAGCATGGGATCGAGGAGGACGAAGTCCCGCGCGGGCGCCCCCGTGGGGATCTTGAAGTAGTAGTCGACCGGCTCCAGCGTGTCGTGGTCGCGGTACAGGCCGATGTGGCCCACGCGCACGCTGGGCATCAGCCGCACCACCCCCTCCACCATCCCCAGCCCCGCGCGCAGGATGGGCACCACGGTCAGCTTCTTTCCGCTCAGCACCTGCGACGTGGTGCGCTCCAGCGGGGTGTCGATCTCCACGTCCTTGAGCGGAAGGTCCTTGGTGACCTCGTACGCCATGAGCATCGCGATCTCGTCCACCAGCTCCTTGAACTTCTTCTTGGACGTCTCCGACTGCCGCAGGACCGTGAGCTTGTGGCGGATCAGCGGGTGCTCGATGACGGTGAGGTTCGGGAACTCTCCCACGGGCGGCCTCCGGATGCGGGGGGGGTGCGGTGCGCGAGCAACCTACGCCGGCCCGCGGAGGCGGGTCAACACCCGTCCGCGTCTGTCCGAAACCGTGTGGCCGCTCCCCCCGTACTCGCGGTAGCTTCCGGCCTTCCCAACCCGTCCACCCCATCGCGGATCGGTATGAACCACGCACTCGTCCTGGACCGAGTCTCCAAGCGGTACGCAGGGCACGTCGCCGTAGACGAGCTGAGCCTCACGGTCCCCGCCGGCACCATCTACGGCATCCTGGGCCCCAACGGGGCAGGCAAGTCCACCACGCTGCGGATGGTGATGAACATCATCATCCGCGACGGCGGCTCCATCTCCCTGCTGGGGACCGATCCCGAGCGCGACCGCAACGTGCTGCGGCGCGTGGGCTACCTTCCCGAGGAGCGCGGCCTGTACCGGAAGATGAAGGTGCTGGACGTGATCGTCTTCTTCGCCCGCCTGAAGGGGGTGGACGCCCGCACGGCCAAGGCGCGCGGCGCGGAGTGGCTGGAGCGGATGGGCCTGGGGGAGTGGCGCGGCGCCAAGGTGGAGGCGCTCTCGAAGGGGATGCAGCAGAAGGTGCAGTTCATCACCACCGTGCTGCACGAGCCCGACCTGCTGATCCTGGACGAGCCGCACTCCGGCCTGGACCCGGTGAACCAGCAGGTGCTGCACGACACCATCGTGGGCGCGCAGAGGCAGGGGCGCACCGTCCTCTTCAGCACCCACAACATGGCCCAGGCGGAGGCGATCTGCGAGCACGTCTGCATCATCGCCGGGGGGCGGAAGGTGCTGGACGGCAGGCTGCGCGAGGTGCGGAAGGAGAACGCCACCAGCCGCTACGCGCTGGAGTTCGAGCACCCGTCGGCCGCGGCGGAGGCGTTCGTGGCCGACCGCGCGCGCTTCGCGGCGGCCGAGCCGCTGGGCGACGGGTACGTGGTGGAGCTGGCGGACGGGACGGACGCGCGCGAGGTGATGGGCGCGCTGGCGCTGCTCGACGCGCCCGCCCGCCGCTTCGAGCGGCTGCAGCCGACCCTGCACGAGATCTTCGTCTCCCGCGTGGGAGACGCCGCCACCGCCGCCCGCCGCCCCGAGGCCGCCCATGTCTGAGTTCCTGGTGGTGCTGCGCCGCGAGTTCGTGGAGCGCGTGCGCACCCGCACCTTCATGGTCAGCACCCTGCTCTTCCCCGTCTTCATCATGGCGATCACCGTGCTGCCCGGGATGATGCGCGCGGGCGGCGGGGAGCGTCACCTGGCGCTGGTGGACGAGGCGCCGGCCGAGGTGGGCGACGCGATGGTGGCGGCGCTGACCGCCCGCTCCAGGGGGCGGGAGACGACGTACCGCATCGACCGCATCCGCCAGCCGTTCGTCTCGGTGCGCGACTCGCTGAACGCGGTGGTGCAGGAGAAGAAGCTGGACGGGTACGTGGTGCTGCCGCCCGACGTGCTGACCGCCTCGCGCATCGTGTACCGGGCGCGCGACGTGAACAACACCGGGGTCCTCACCACGCTCAGCCGCGCCGGCTCCGACGCGGTGCGTACGGTCCGCCTCAAGAACTCGGGGATCGACGCGGCCCAGGTGGAGGCGCTGGTGAAGCCGATCGACCTGGACGCGGCGCGCCTCACCCGCTCGGGGAAGGAGGGCGGCTCCGCCCTGGCGACGCTGGGCTTCTCGTACCTGGTGGGGCTGCTGTTCATCCAGCTCTTCGCCCTGTACGGGCAGGGGGTGATGCGGAGCGTGCTGGAGGAGAAGAACAACCGCATCGTGGAGGTGATGGCCTCGTCGGTGAAGGCGTCGCACCTGATGGCGGGGAAGGTCCTGGGGCTGGGCGCGGTGGCGCTGCTGCAGATGACGATCTGGATCACCTTCGTGGCGGTGGTCTCGTCGCTCTCCGCGGCGCAGGCCGGGCGCTTCGGCGCCTCGGTGTCGGTGATGAAGGCGGTGGCGCTCCCCACCACCACCTGGCTCACGCTGCTCCTGTACTTCGCGCTCGGGTTCCTGTTCTTCGCGTCGCTCTACGCGGCGCTGGGCGCCATGGCCAGCACGGAGCAGGAGGCGCAGCAGATGTCGATGCCGATGATGATCCTGCTGTTCATGCCCATCATCTTCATCGTGCCGGTGCTGAACGAGCCGCTGGGGTCCACCGCGCGGCTGCTGGGGCTCCTCCCCTTCACCTCGCCCGTGGTGATGCCCATGCGCATGGGGGCGACGGAGGTCCCCTCGCTGGAGGTCGCAGGCTCCATCGCCGCCCTGATCGCGGCCGTCCTGGCGACGCTCCTGGTGGCCGGGAAGATCTACCGCGTCGGCATCCTGAGCACCGGCAAGCGCCCCACGCTCCGCGAGCTGGGCCGCTGGCTGCGCGCGGCGTGAGGCAGGGGCAGCCCCTCACGGGCGGTTGAAACCGCTGCAACAACGATACGAAGTCCGCCTTCGCGGACTGGCCTCTTTCCGGCCGGACCGGTAGTCCGTCATCGAGACCGGCATCGGTGGGTCCGCAGATCGGCCTCCTCCCGCACCCGCGGGCGGAGGCCGATCTCCGTTGGTGCACGGTCATTCGGAAACCGGAGGGTCTCCCTCCGTTCGCGGCGCGCTCCGCCCGTCTCGTGGACGGAGCTGCGGAGCGACCGCGAACCGGCCAGTCCGCGCAGGCGCAATACCGTTTACCTAATCATCTGCATAGTGCCTCCAGCGAGGGTTCTCGACATGTCCTTCCCCCGGCGGACGGGATATCGGCTCTGCTTTCGCTTCACTCCGCGCTTGACCTGCCGGCTGCGACGCTCTCCGACGTCTTCCTCCAGAATCTCCTCGATCACCCGGTCGTGGAGGTTTCTCC
>JASLAX010000033.1 GCA_030146875.1 Longimicrobiaceae bacterium | reverse complement strand
TCGGCCCGCCGCACCGGCGCGGCCAGGCGGCCGTCGCGCACGCCCGACGCCAGGCGGCGCACCTCCCCGCGCAGGGCCGCGAAGGAGGCGCCGCCCTCCAGCGCCCGCAGCGCGTCCAGGGACAGGACGTTGGTGGTGCCCTCCCAGATGGAGAGGACCTGCGAGTCGCGCAGCAGCACGGGAAGGCCGGTGTCCTCCACGTATCCCGCGCCCCCGAACGCCTCGATCGCCTCGCTGGCGGCGGCCACGGACTGGCGGGCGGTGGTCAGCTTGGCGATGGGCGTCAGCAGGCGCAGCAGGGCTGCGCCCGGCTCGTCCAGCTCGCCCGTCTCCAGCCGGCCCAGGAGCTCCACCACGCGGAAGGTGAGGTGGAAGGCGCCCTCCGCCTCCGCCTGCAGGCGGGCGAGGGTGTCCAGGTGCAGCGGCTGCTCGGCGAGCGTGGCGCCGAACGCGCTCCGCCGGCGCGCGTAGTCGCGGGCCAGGGCCACGCCGCGCCGCATCAGCGCCGCGGCGCTCACCGCGTTCCAGGTGCGGGTGACGTTGAGCATCGGGGCGATGCCGCGGACGCCGTCCGAAAGCCCCAGAACGGGCTCCGCGGAGGTGCCGTCCAGCGTCAGCTCCGCCGTGGGCAGCTTCCGCGTCCCCAGCTTGTCCTTCAGCCGGTCCACGCGGATCCCGCGCAGCCTTCCTTCCTCGTCCCGCGTCTCCACGTAGAACAGGGCCAGGCCGCGGCCGCCGGGGCCGTTCCCCTCCGGCCTCGCCAGCGTCAGCGCCATCTGCGAGGTGGCGGCGGAGGTGAACCACTTCCGCCCGTGCAGGGTCCACCGCCCGTCGTCTCCCCGCCGGGCCACGGTCTCCGTCCGGCCCACGTCCGAGCCGCCCGCCGTCTCCGTCATCCACTGTCCGCTGGTCCAGAAGCGCGCCGGGTCGCGCGACGTAAGCCGGGGGACGGCGCGGCCGGAGAGGGCGTGGTTCCCCGAGTCGAGCAGGACGCGCGCGGCCCCGTCGGTCATGGCCAGCGGGCAGGAGTAGATGTCGGTCGAGGGGGTGAAGAGGTACGCCAGCGCCATCTGGTGCACGCGCGACAGGCCCCCGTGCCGGCGCTCGTAGGCGGTCGCGACCACGCCGTGCTCGGCGGCGATGCGCTCGGCCTCCCTCCAGAGCGGCGTCAGCTCGATGTGGTCGATGCGCTCGCCCCACGCGCTCCACTGCGTGAGCCGCGGCTCGTTGAGGCGGTCCGCGAGCTGGAGCGCGTACAGCGGCCCGCCCGAGAGCCGCCCCATCTCCGCCAGCGACGGCTCCGCCTGCGCCCGCACGTCGGGCGGGAGCACCCGCGCCAGGTACGAGCGGAGGACGCGGTCGCCGGCGTACTGGTCGCCCAGCTCGGGCGGGGACTGGAGGAACGACATACGGTGCGGGCTGCGGGTGGAATGGGGTAGCGCGGCGCCGTCCGCGCCGGCCGGAGGCGGGTCCCGCATCGCGCGGGTCCCGCCTTCGTGGCTCCCGGCGCTCGGCCACCGTCTGACCGCGGCGAAGCACGGTGGAGGGTCCGATCACCCACGCCGCCGGTGGAGCCCCCGGTCGGCGCCACGCCCT
The DNA here is from genome assembly GCA_030146875.1 of Longimicrobiaceae bacterium. Classification (GTDB taxonomy): domain Bacteria; phylum Gemmatimonadota; class Gemmatimonadetes; order Longimicrobiales; family Longimicrobiaceae; genus JASLAX01. The sequence goes on along the minus strand of JASLAX010000033.1, from coordinate 23,222 downwards.
CCCGCCACGCGGGGCGGCGGCCGGCGCCTTTCCGGCGCACCGAAAAGGGCTCCCGCGCTCCCTGCATGGCGTGCGGAGCCCGGCCGGCAGCTACGAGGCATGCGCGTCCATCCGCGCCGGGCGGGCTCCCGTCGTCGCCGCACCGCGGTGCCCGCGACGCGTCCGCGGCCGAGCGACGGCCGATCCTCGTCCGCCGAGACCACATCGCCGGGGGAGGGACGGCCTGGCGGCCGGGGGCCGCCCGTCGTGCGTCCCGCCTGGCCGTCCGCTCCACACGCGCCATGCCATCTCCTGGCGGCGGGCCGCCCTGGCCGCCGTGGGGCCGGAACGAGCCGCGGGGACCCCCGCCGCGGGGCGACCTCCCGCACGCCGCGCCCCTCCCGCCCCGCCCGGACGATTCGCACGTGCCGCGCCATCCCCGCCCGGTGGAACGAATCTGCGCTCCGGGGCCGTCCGTCCCCAGGAGCGGAGGCGCCTCCGGCCTCTTCGGTTCCACTCCGCCGCTGGGATCCCCGCCGCCCAGAGGCGCGGGGGCCGAACGGGTGCAACCCCTTGCTTCCGTTGCGGATCCCCACGCCCGCGGGGTGGTGCCGGGCGGCGTTCCCCACCCCAGGGAGCGCGCCGGAAACAAACGGCCAGGTGCGCGCTCCCGGATACCGACGCCCGCCCGTGCATGGTGGGAGGGCGTCCTTCGGAAAGGAGCCTCCCCATGCGCAGGCGCACCCCACCCCGCCCCCTCTCCCTCCTCGCCCCTCGCCTCCTCGCCGCCACCCTCCTCCTCACCGCCTGCTCCGACGCGACCCAGGCCGTCGACGCCACCCCGCCCCCCGGCGGCCCGCCCGGCGAGCCGCTGCGCATCAGCGGCCGCTTCCACGACTCCCCCTTCGGCATCAACGTCTCCTACGCCAACGACACCCTGATCGCCAACCGCCCGCTGGACCTGGCCCGCGCCGCCGGGGTCGGCTGGGTGCGGCTGAACTTCGAGTGGAGCGCGTTCCAGCCGGTCGGCCCCCTCACCAGCAGGGGGTGGCGGCTCGCCATGCGCATGGCGGTGGACGCGGCGCGCAGCCGCGGCATGCGGGTGATGGGCACCATCGTCTCCACCCCGGGCTGGGCCCAGGCGGGGAGCCCCGACCCCACCGCGCCGCCCGACCCGGAGCACATGGCCGCATGGGCGGAGTTCGTCCGGCAGCTCGCCGTGGAGTTCCCCGACGTGGACGCCTGGGCGGTGTGGAACGAGCCCAACTGCGACGCGCACTTCCGCGGCAGCCGCGCAGAGTACCACGCGCTCTTCCGGCACGCCGCGCGGGAGATCCGCGCCGGCTCGCCGGGGGCGCGGATGGTGGGCCCCGACCTGGCGTACGCCCTCGGGGACGGCATCTGCACCGAGCACGGCGCGCCGGGGCCGGCCACGCGCGACGACTACCTGGACTGGCTGGCCGACTTCCTTCGCGCCGAGGGGCACGCCACCGACGCGGTGACCGTGCACATGTACGGCGACGGCGCGCTGATCGGCGGTCACCTGGGCACCGGCGACTTCGAGGACCTGGTGCGGTCGCGGCTCGGCGGCGCGGCGGACGCGTGGCGCTGGCCCGTCTGGCTCACCGAGGTGGGGCTGGGGACGGGCGCCGGGAACCCGATCCCGCACGACGCCATGGAGTCGAACCTCCGGCAGGTCTACGGGGCCATGCTCTCCCGCTCCGCCGGCTCGCACTGGAAGAAGACCTTCTACTGGCACCTGTTCGCCGAGGGCGACGCCGACGGCCGGTCGGGCATCCTGAGCGGCTACAACCAGGCGGTCGCGACCCGCGATCCCTCGCACTACCGGACCAAGGCCGCCTGGGGGGCGCTCCACGAGCTCGCCGCGCCCGTCCGCTACCGGGTCAACGTGCGGGGGAGCGGATGGCGGCCGCAGACGTACGACGGCCAGGTGGCGGGCACCACCGGCGGAGGCCCCCTCACCGGCGTTCGCATCGCCCTGGACGACCTGCCGCCGCAGATCTCGGTCGGGTACCGGGTGCACCTCTTCCGCGACGGGTGGCAGCCCGAGGTGTCCGACGGGGCCGTGGCCGGGCGCCTGGAGGACGCGCACTGGCTGGAGGCGATGTCGGTGCGCCTGGTGGGCGCGCCGCCCGGGACGCGCGTGTGCTACCAGCCGTACGTGGCGCACCGGGGGTGGCAGCCCGAGGCGTGCGACGGTGCCGTGGCGGGCACCCCGGGGCAGCAGCTCGCCATCGAGGCGATCCGGGTGCGCATCGTCCGCTGACCTCCACCCGCCCGCCGTCCTGCGCCGTCGGTCCTTCTCTCTCCCCCACCTCCCGAGCCCCGCCCCCGTCCACCGTGGTGCGACGTCTACCTGAGCTTCGTCATCACCCTGCGGGCGGCGCGCAGCACCACCGAGCGCGGCGCCATGCGGACGGCCACGGCGGCCACGGCGTTCACGAGCCCGGGGACCACGGAGGTGGCCCCCCGCTCCAGGGCGGAGAGCGCTTCCGCCACCACCTGCTCGGGGGTGCGGATGCCCAGCGTCCGCTCGGACACCCGCGTCCCCGCCACCGACTGGAACTCGGTGGCGACGGGGCCGGGGGAGACGGAGACGACGCGCACCCCCTGGTCCCCCACCTCCGCGGCCACGGCCTGGGAGAGCGCGCGCAGGAACGCCTTGCTGGCGGCGTAGGCCGCCATCATGGGGATGGGCTGGAACCCGGCGATGGAGTCCACGTTCACGATCCCGCCCCGGCCGCGCGCGCGCATGGGCGCGAGCGCCAGGTGCATCAGCTCCATGGGCGCGCCGCAGTTCAGGCGCAGCATCTCCGCCTGGCGGTCCAGCGGCAGGTCGGCGAAGGCGCCCTTCAGCCCGAAGCCGGCGTCGTTCACCAGCAGGTGGACGTCGCGGCCGGTGGAGGCCTGCGTCCACAGCACCTCCCCCGCCCCCGCCGTCGCCAGGTCGGCGGGCAGGACGACGCACTCGGTGCCGTGCGCGGCGGCCAGGGCCTCCGCCAGGGCGCGCAGCCGCTCCTCGCGGCGCGCGGTGAGCACCAGCTTCATGCCCCGCGCGGCCAGCTCGCGCGCGAAGGCCGCGCCGATCCCCGCCGAGGCGCCCGTGACCAGCGCCCACCTCCCGCGGTACTCCCACGGCTGCATCGCAAGCCTCCCGGTGCGGGTTCCCACCGATCATACCCGCCGCGCCGGGCGGCGGCAACGTCGTGCCCCGCGGCGCCCGCCCCATGCCGTTCCCCCCGCGGGCTGCCGATCCCTCCCGGCGGCCCGTGGTGCCGAGCGACGTTGTCCTTTCCGGAGCGTGGAAACGGATGGCCCTCCGCGGCCCCGCGCTCCGTGGCGAAGAACCCAGGCGTCCGGTCCGTCCGGGCGCCGGTCCAGAAAGGAAGCTCGATGCGACTGAAGACCCGTGCCGCTGCCCTGGCGGCCGTTCTCGCCCTGGGGGGCTGCGACGACGCCCCCACCTCCACCCCCGCCGCGGGACCCACCACGCGCCTGGTGGGGATGCTGAGGGGCAACCTGGACGACGGAACCCTGGACTGCGGGGCGGAGACGCCGGTCGCGCTGGTCATGGCGGGGACGGTGGCCCCGCTGCGCCAGGGCGTGGCGACCCAGCAGCACTGCATCGACCAGCGCACCGGTTCGATCAGCGACGGCGTGCTGGAGTTCATCGCCACCGACGGCGGCTCGGTGGAGGGGCGCTACTCCGGCACGGTGGGGGCGCCGCGGAACGGCGTGGCCACCTTCACCGGCGGGCTGGTGATCACCCGGGTGACCGGCGCCTACGCCGGCGCGACGGGCAACGCCTCGCTGGTGGCCCACCAGAACGTCGCCACCGGCGCCGTGACCGGCTGGATCGACGGCATCATCAACCGGTGAGCCCGGCGCCCGCCCGCATCGCGGTCATCCCCGCGCCGGACCGTCCGGCGCGTCCACGACGAAAGAAGGGTCACATGCGCATCTCGTACCGTCTCGCCCTGCTGGCGGCCATCGCCACCCTCTCCGCCTGCGACGGCGACGCCGTGGGCACCGTGTCCCGCGCCATGGAGGGCACCATCACCGGGAACGTCATCGCCGCGGGCCCGGACGCCCGCTGCGCCTCGCCGGCGGTGCTGATCACCGCCTCGCTCGCCGGCAGCGTGGCGCCGCTCGGCCTCTCCACGTCGGCGCAGAGCCACTGCCTGGACCCGTCGACCGGGGCGCTCACCGACGGCCGCTTCGTGCTCTCCGGGCCCAACGGCACGCTCAGCGGCACGTACTCGGGCACCCTGGGCGCGCCGTCCGACGGCGAGGCGCCCTTCGCGGGCAGCTTCGCCGTGACCGGCGGGACCGGCACCTACGGAGATGCCGCCGGCACCGGCGGCATCTCCGCGTACCAGAACACGAGCTCCGGAGCGCTGGTGGCCACCTTCAGCGGCTCGGTGCGCTTCTAGCCGGGAGGCAGGCACGGCGGAGGCGCGGAGGACGCCGGGGCGTCCGTTCCTTTCGTGGCCGGCTTCCGCATCGGGCCGTTGACGGAGACGTCGGACGGTGGCGGGGCCCGGATCGCTCCCGGAGGCCCCGGGGTGCGCGGTGAGGTGGGGGGGAGGCGGGGCGAGGTGCCCGGCCTTCCCTCTCGCGCCGCGCAGAGCTTTCCGACGGGGGCACGGGGATGCCGGGCGAGGGGGCGCGCTCGGGGGCGGACGCGGTCCACCCATACCCGGGGCGACGCTCCTTACGGGCTCTTAAGATCACCCGACACGCCTGTGGCGCGCGTGCCCCGATCCGGGGAGAAGCTGCCCCGGGGCGCGGCTCGGCGCCGTGGACACGGTCCTGACGGGTTCCGTCATCAACCCCTTGAATGCAGGGCCATTGCCGTTATATTTCGGAAACTGTCGGGTATGGTATGCGCATTGCCCTCTCCTCGTCCGCACCCGGAGGGGCACCCTCCCCGGAGCGCACCCCACACGGAAGACGACACACCCGTTTCCGAGGTCCTGCACCCGATGCCCCCGATCGCCCGCCTCCCCCGCTCCTTCCTGGACGAGCACGCCCGCTGGCAGGCGGCGCGCGAGTCCTTCCGCCATGCCGGCTCCGGCGTGGAGCTCCTGTCGTTCCACGGCGACTTCCTGGCCCGCGTGCTCCAGTGGTACCGCGTGCAGGGGGCCGACCTGGCGCTGGTGCGCCCGTGGTCCGCGATCCCGGACGGGATGAAGGACCCCGCCCTCGGCTGGACCGACGCCCTGGCCTGGGCCGAGGAGCGCCTGCTTCGGGCGCCGGAGTCGTTCTCGTCGTCCGACGAGCTGGGCCTGTTCGTCACCGCCTGCGGGCTGGAGGCGTTCGTGCACCGCGCCGGCGCCCGCTGGTTCCGCGAGCCGGCGCTGGCCGACCCGGCTACCGCGCCGCAGAGCACCGTCTTCTACGCCTGGCGCGGACTGGTGGACGAGTCGTGGCGCCGCCTGCATTCCGCGGGCACGCTCGCCGGCGGCGCGTGCGCGCGGCGCGGGGCCGACGAGGCGGAGGCGTACGCCGGCGCCGACGCGCACTGGTGGGTCGGCGGGGCGGAGGGCGGGCTGGCCGACGCGCTGTCGCCCGCGCTCGCCGGGTTCGGGCACCGCTCCGGCGACGGGCGGCCGTTCTGGACCGGCGCCTTCACCGCCGCGGGCGCGAGCGAGCTCCTCTTCTACTTCCCGGCCGACGGCAGCTGGTGGATCGCGGGGGAGCGCGGCGGGCGGGCGGGCGCCTCGTTCGCCGGGAACACCGCCGAGCGCGGGCGGGCCCCCGAGGGCTGCCCCACCTGGGTGGCGGACTTCGACGGCGACGGGCTGGACGAGGTCCTCTTCCACGACCCCTCCGACGGCGCCTGGTGGATGGGCGGGTGGGACGGCGGCGCGGTGGAGTGGAGGTCGCTCGGCGCCCCCGGATCCACGGCCCGCGCGGCGGGCCACGTGGCGTGGACGGGCCGCTTCCTGGGCACCGCCGCCGCGGACCTGCTCCTCTTCGACCCGCGGGTGGGGGAGTGGTGGGTGGCGGCGGTGGAGGACGGCACGCTGCGCCGCCGCTTCGCGGGCGGAGCGGCCGAGCTGGGCGCCGCCCCCGCCGAGTGCCCCACCTGGGTGGGCGACCTGGACGGCGACGGGACGGACGCCATCCTCCTGCACCGCCCCGTGGAGGGCGACTGGTGGACGGCGCGGGTGACGGGCGGCGCGCTGCGCTGGGCCCCCGTCTACGCCACCCCGCGCGACGGCGCCGCGCGCCCGGCCGACTTCGTGGCGGGCGGCGCGGCCGGCGCGCTGGCGTACCACGCGGGCACCGGCGCCTGGCGCCGCTCCGCGGTCGATGCCGACACGGCCCTCCGCACCCGCGTTCCCGCACTGGCGGTCGCCCGCGCCGAGGCGGGACCCCCGGCGGAGCTGGCCGGCGCCGCCTAGCGCTCCTTCCGCCGATCGTTCCGCATTCCCGCGACGGCGGGGTCCCTCTCCAGGGGCCCCGTCGTCGTGCGTTCCGCCGGTCCCGCCCGTCCGTTCCCTCCGCACGGCCCTCCCGGACCGCCGGCTCCCCGCCAGAGGAAAGCCGCGCACCCGTAGTGAATAACTACCCGCTTGACTGAATAAAGATACGAAGATAGATTCTCGCCGATGAACGAGACACGCGTTCCCGTGGGGATCCTGGGCGCGGCCGGCTATTCCGGCCGCGAGCTCGTGCGCCTGCTGAGCGCGCATTCCCGGGTGCGGATCGCGTTCGCCACCAGCGAGAGCGAGGCGGGTTCGCCCCTCTCCCGGCTCGTGCGGGGAGCGCCCGACCTCCCCCTGGTCCGGGCGCGGGACGCGGACCTGGCGGGGTGCCAGGTGGTGGTCTCCTGCCTTCCCCACGGGGAATCGGGGCGCTGGGCCGGGCGCGCGCGGGAGGCGGGGGCGCGGGCCGTCGACCTCTCCGCGGACCTGCGGGTGCCGGGAGCGGAGACGCCGGAGTGGGCGCGCGGCGCCGTCTACGGGCTTCCCGAGCTGCACCGGGACGCGTTGCGGGGGGCGGACCTGGTCGCCAATCCCGGCTGCTACCCCACGGCGGCGCTGCTCGCCCTGGCGCCCCTCCTCCGCCGCGGGCTGGTCGCGGGGCCGGTGACCATCGCCGCCGCCTCCGGGGTGACGGGCGCGGGGCGCTCGCCGAAGCGCGAGCTGCTCTTCGGCGAGGTGGCGGAGGACTTCCGGGCGTACGCCGTGGGGAACGAGCACCGCCACCTGGCCGAGATGCGCGCGCAGGGCGCCGCCCTGGCCCGGGGCCCGGAGCCGGAGCTGGTCTTCACGCCGCACCTGCTGCCGGTGCGCCGCGGGATCCTGGAGACCATCCACGTGCCCCTGCGCGAGCGCCTGGACGACGTCCTGGTTCCGTGGATGGAAGACTATGCGGGGGAGCCGTTCGTGGACGTGCTCCCCGACCGCATGCCCTCGCTGGCGGACGCGGTGGGGACGAACCGGGTGGCGATCGGCGTCGCGGCCGTGCGGGGAATCCGGACGCCGATGCTGGTCGTCGTCGCCGCCATCGACAACCTGGTCAAGGGCGCGGCGGGGCAGGCGGTGCAGAACCTCAACCTGATGTGCGGCTTCGCCGAGGGGGAGGGGCTGGCATGACGGGGCGGGTGACGGTGGTGAAGGTGGGCGGCAACCAGGTGGACGACGCGGTGTGGGTCGCCCGCCTGGCGGTCGCGGTGGCGGGGCGGATGGGCGCCACGACCCTGGTGCACGGCGGGGGGAAGGAGGTCACCGCCCTCCAGGCGGCGCTGGGCATCGGGACCGAGTGGCGCGACGGGCTGCGGGTCACGTCCGCCGAGGCGGTGAAGGCGGTGTCGATGGTCCTCTCCGGACTGGTCAACAAGCGCCTGGTCGCGGCACTGATCGGGGCGGGGGTGGACGCGCTGGGGATCTCGGGCGAGGACGCGGGGCTGCTGCGGGCGCGGGTGGCCCGCGGCGGCACGATGGGGCGCATCGGCGAGGTGGAGGCGGTGCGCGCGGAGCTGCTGCGGGAGTGGACGGCGCGGGGGCTGGTCCCCGTCCTCTCCCCGGTCTCGCGCGGGCCCGACGGGGGGCCGCTGAACGTGAACGCCGACGACGCGGCGGCCGCCGTGGCGGCGGCGCTGGGGGCCGACGAGCTCCTCTTCGTGTCGGACGTGCCCGGCGTGATGGCGGGCGGCGCCGTGCTCCGCGCCATCGCGGCCGGGGACGTGGAGCGGATGGTGGCGGACGGAACGGCGAGCGGCGGGATGGCGCCCAAGCTCCGCGCGGCGGCGCGGGCGGCGGGCACGGTGGGGCGGGTGCGGATCGGCGGGCTGGAGACGCTGGCGGACGCCGCCGCGGGGACCACGGTCGAGGGACCACACGGAGGAACGCACGGATGACGACGGCCACCACCGAATCGACCGGCGCCCTGTTGGGCGTCTACCGCCCGTCCGGCCCCACCTTCGTGGGCGGCGAGGGCTCCTGCCTGATCGCCGAGGACGGGACGCGCTACCTGGACTTCACCAGCGGCATCGCGGTGAACGCCCTGGGCTACGGCGACCCGGACGTGGCCGCGGCCATCCGCGCGGCGCTGGAGAGCGGGCTGATCCACGCCTCCAACCTCTTCCGCACCGCGCCGGCGGCGGAGCTGGCCGAGTGGCTCGTCGAGCGCTCCTTCGCCGACCGCGTCTTCTTCTGCAACTCCGGCGCGGAGGCAAACGAAGGGGCGTTCAAGTTCGCGCGCCGCTGGGCCGGGGCCACGGGCGCGGCGGGGAAGACGGAGATCGTGGCGTTCCACGGCGGCTTCCACGGGCGGACGATGGGCGCGCTCGCGGCCACCGACCGGCCGGGCTACCAGGCGCCCTTCCGGCCGCTGATGCCAGGCGTGCGCTTCGGCCGGATCGGCGACGTGCCCGAGACGGAGCGCCTGATCGACCCGCGGCGCACGGCGGCGGTGATCGTGGAGCCCATCCAGGGCGAGGGCGGCGTGCTGCCCGTGCCCCACTCCTTCCTGCGCGCGCTCCGCTACCTGTGCGACGAGGCCGGGGCGCTGCTGGTCTTCGACGAGGTGCAGGTCGGTCTGGGCCGGACGGGGCACCTGTGGGCGCACGAGGCGGCGGGGGTGACGCCGGACCTCCTCACCCTGGCCAAGCCCCTCGCGGGCGGGCTGCCCATGGGGGCGGTGCTGATGACGGAGCGCGTGGCGGCGGAGGTCCAGCCGGGGGACCACGCCACCACCTTCGGCGGGGGGCCGCTGGTCGCCGGCGCGGCGCTGGCCGCGTGCCGCAAGGTGGGGGACCCGGCGTTCCTGGCCCAGGTGCGTCGCAAGGGCGAGCTGCTGGGAGACCTGCTGGGCGGGCTGGCGCTGCGGTCCGACCGGGTGAAGGCGGTGCGGGGCGCGGGGATGATCTGGGGCGTGGAGACGCCGGACGGGGTGGCGGGCGAGGTGGTGGCGCGGGCGCGCGAGGCGGGCCTGCTCCTCTGCACCGCCGGGCCGGACGTGGTGCGCGTGGTGCCGCCCCTGGTGGCCACCGACGCGGAGCTCGAGACGGGAGCCCGCATCCTGGAGGAGGCGCTCTGATGCTGCTGGAGGCTTCCGACCGCGCCACGGCGGGCGCGGCGATCGAGGCGGCACCCGCCCGGCGGGCGGCGCCGGCGGTGACGGTCCGGGCGGCCCGCGTGGCCGACATGGCGCAGGTGCAGCCCCTGATCGCGCACTTCGCGGCGCAGGGGCTGATGCTCCCCAAGACGCTGGAGACGCTCTCGCGGATGTTCCGCGAGTTCGTGGTGGCGACCGACCCCGCCGGCAGGCTGCTGGGCTGCGGCGCGCTGCGCGTCTACACCCCGCAGCTCGCCGAGGTGGCCTCGCTGGCCGTCTGGGAGCAGGCCCACGGGCTGGGCGTGGGCCGCAAGGTGGTGGAGCGGCTGGAGGTGGAGGCGCGGCTCCTGGGGATCGGGACGGTGTTCGCCCTGACGCTGCAGGACGGCTTCTTCCACCGCATCGGCTACCGCACCGTGCCCAAGCAGATGTTCCCGCAGAAGGTGTGGGCCGACTGCCGCGGCTGCGCCAAGCTGACCACCTGCGACGAGATCGCGGTGGTGAAGGAGCTGGTGTAGGCGGCGGGAGGTCGGAACGGCGGAGCGGTCCGGGCCCGACCTCCACGAACGCCTGCGAATGGATTCGCGGCTCCAAGGAGCACGAAGTCCGCCCGCGCGGACTCCGTTTCGGCGCGCGCCGAAAAGCCTCGTCCGAAGGGACGATCGTAGTAGTGAGCCGGGGGCGCCACGCCCCCGGAGTGCGCAACCATACATGCGGAGGGTCCCCACGATGTCCAGCCCCGAGACGATCGTCCTCGCCTACAGCGGCGGGCTCGACACCTCGATCATCGTTCCCTGGCTGAAGGAGAACCACGGCGCCGAGGTGGTGTGCGTGGCGGCCGACGTGGGGCAGGGGGAGGAGCTGGAGGGGCTGCGCGAGAAGGCGCTGGCCTCCGGCGCGAAGTCGTGCTTCGTGGAGGACCTGCGCGAGGAGTTCCTGACCGGCTTCGTGTGGCCCACGCTCCGCGCCGGCGCCGTCTACGGGCGCAAGTACCTGCTCGGCACGTCGATGGCCCGTCCCATCATCGCCCGGCGGCAGGTGGAGGTGGCGCGAATGGTCGGCGCGTCCACCCTGGCGCACGGCTGCACCGGCAAGGGGAACGACCAGGTCCGCTTCGAGCTGACCTACGCCGCCCTGGCCCCCGAGATGAAGGTGGTCGCCCCCTGGCGCACGTGGGGCATCCGCTCGCGCGAGGACGCGCTGGACTACGCCGCCGCGCACCGCGTGCCCGTGGCCGCCACCAAGGCCAAGATCTACTCGCGCGACCGCAACCTGTGGCACGTCTCGCACGAGGGCGGCCCGCTCGAGGACCCGGCCTGGGAGCCGGCGGAGGACCTGTTCCTGATGACCCGCTCGGTCGATGACACGCCGGCGAGGGCCGACTACGTCACCATCACCTTCCACCAGGGCGACCCGGTGGCGGTGGACGGCGAGCCGCTGGACGCGGTGGCGCTGCTGGAGCGGCTGAACGAGGTGGCGGGGCTCCACGGCGTGGGGCGCGCGGACCTGGTGGAGGACCGGATGGTGGGGATGAAGTCGCGCGGGATCTACGAGACGCCCGGCGGCACCCTGCTCTACCAGGCGCACTCCGAGCTGGAGCAGCTCGTGCTGGACCGGCGCACGCTGGCGCTCAAGGACGCCGTGGCCCCGCGCTACGCCGACCTGGTGTACGAGGGCCGCTGGTGGACCACCGAGCGCGAGGCGATGGACGCGCTGGTGGACGTGACGCAGCAGCGCGTGACCGGCGACGTGAGGCTGAAGCTCCACCGCGGCTCGGCCGGCGTGGCGGGGCGGACGTCGCCCTTCTCGCTCTACGACGAGCGCTTCGTCACCTTCGGCGAGGACGACGTGTACGACCAGGCCGACGCGGCGGGCTTCATCCGGCTCTACGGGCTGCCCATGCGCGTGGCCGCGCTCAAGGAGCAGGAGGCCGCCGCGGCGGCGCCTCGCCTGGAGGTCGCCGCCGACTGACGGCCCCGGGAACGCGGCGGGGCGGCGCCCGGACCGGACGCCACCCCGCCGCGGGGCCGACGCTGCTCAGTACGCGACGTAGCCGGACGCGGGGCAGATCGTCACGTCGCTGTTGCCGGGGCAGCCGTAGCAGCTCCCGAGCAGGGAGTACGGATACGCCGTGCCGACGGTGATGACGGCCGCCGAGGTCTCGACGGTGGCCTCGGACGTGGCGAAGGAGTCGACCTGCAGGTCGTCGAGGTTGAGCCTGGACATGGAGCTTCCCGGGAGCGGGGGATGGTGGGGTGGGTCCCCCGGAGGATAACAATCTGTCGGGAAGTGCGCAATTCGCTCCGCTCCGCCGGTGCTGCGGCGGTCCGGGGCCCGAACGTCCCAACGCGAGTGAGAGCCATGCCTGAGACCGCGACCCAGGGGCGCCCCGGCGCCCCGGCCCTGCGCCTGTGGGGCGGACGCTTCGCCGCCGGCCCGGCGCCGGAGATGGACCGCCTGAACCGCTCCCTGCCGGTGGACCGCCGCCTGTGGAGGGAGGACGTGGCGGGGAGCCAGGCCTGGGCCGGCGCCCTGGCCGCGGGCGGCGTGATCGCGCACGGGGAGTGCGCCGCGCTGCAGTCCGGGCTGGACCGCGTGGCCGCGCGCCTGGAGCGCTGGGGCGAGGCCGAGTGGTCCGCCGCCCCCGACGAGGACGTGCACTCGCTCGTCGAGCGGCTGCTGTACGAGGAGGCCGGCCCCATCGCCGGGAAGCTGCACACCGGCCGCTCGCGGAACGACCAGGTGGCCACCGACGCCCGCCTCTGGGCGCTCGGCGCCGTCTCCCGGCTGGACGCGGCGCTCCGCGAGCTGCAGCGGGCGCTGCTGGAGCAGGCGGAGCGCCACGCGGGCACCGTCATGCCGGCGTACACGCACCTGCAGCGCGCGCAGCCGGTGTCGGCGGCGCACTGGCTGCTCTCGCACGCGTGGCCGCTGGCGCGGGACCGCGAGCGGCTGGCGCAGGCGCGCGAGCGCACGGCCGTCCTTCCGCTGGGCTCGGGCGCCGTCGCCGGGTGCCCGTACCCGGTGGACCGCGTGGTCCTGCAGGAGACGCTGGGCTTCCGCGGCCTCTCCGCCAACAGCGTGGACGCGGTGGCGGACCGCGACTGGGTGGCGGAGCTGCTCTTCGTGGCCGCCATGGTGGGCGTCCACCTCTCCCGCCTGGGCGAGGACCTTGTGCTCTTCGGCTCCAGCGAGTGGGGCTTCGTCCGCTTCTCGGACCGCTTCTCCACCGGCTCGTCGCTCATGCCGCAGAAGCGCAACCCGGACGCGATGGAGCTGGCGCGCGGCAAGGCGGGGCGCCTGATCGGCGGCCTCGTGGGCGTCCTGACCACGCTGAAGGGGCTGCCGTCGGGCTACAACAAGGACCTGCAGGAGGACAAGGAGGCGCTCTTCGACGCCTTCGACACCCTGGAGGCGGTGCTCCCCGCCGTGGCCGGGACCATCCGGTCGATGGAGCTGGACGCGGAGCGCTGCGCCGCGGCGGTCGACGCGTCGCTGCTCGCCACCGACGTGGCCGACTTCCTGGTCCGCCGGGGCGTGCCGTTCCGCGAGGCGCACGGCGTCGTCGGCAAGCTGGTGCGGATCTCGGAGGAGTTCGGGTGCGGGATCGACGAGGTCCCGCGGGAGGCGCTGGTCCGCCTCTCCCCGCACTTCGCGGACGCGGACCCGGCGGTGCTCTTCGCCGCTGAGACGTCGCTGGCGGCGCGCTCCGGCGTCGGCGGCACCGGGCCGTCGGCCGTGGCGGAGCAGGCCGCCAAGCTGCGGGCGATGCTGTAGCGGCGGCCTCGGCGGGAAGAACGAGAGGCGGGGCCGTCCGTGGGGGCGGCCCCGCCTCTCCGTCCTCACCCTCGTGCGTCCGCGTTTCAGGCGGTATCCCCCTCCCGCAGCAGGTCGAGCAGGGCGAGGGCGTCGCCCGTGGCCGCGTCCATGGCGGTGTTGTCGAAGATGACCCACGCCGGCGTGGCGTCCCGAAGCAGGCGGCGGGAGAGGGCGCGGAGGTAGTCGGGCTCGTAGGCGGACCAGTACATCCGCGGCGAGCCGTGCAGTCGCCAGTACGCCAGCCCGCGCCACCCGCCGGGCTCCGCCGCCTCCGGCACCGGCGCGGGGTCCGCCGCCACCCGCGCCACGCGGTGCGCGACGAGCAGGGCGTCCGCCTCGCCCGCGAACCACGTCGGATGGCGCGGCTCGCAGACCACGTCGCCCGCGAACCGCGCGCGGAGTCCCGAGAAGAAGCCGTCCGCCAGCGCCGTGTCGAGCTGGAACGACGGGGGGAGCTGGACCAGGAGCGGGCCCAGGCGCTCGCCCAGGTGCGCGACCTCTGCCAGGTAGCGGTCCAGCGGCTCGTCCACGTCCACGAACCGGCGGACGTGAGTCACCTCCTTGGGCACCTTGGCCGCGAAGCGGAAACCCTCCGGAACGCAGCTTCCCCACCGCGCCCATGTGGCCGCGCGGTGCGGGCGGTAGAAGGACGAGTTCACCTCCACGGCCGGGAAGCGCGCCGCGTAGCGCTGCAGGTGCGTGCCCTCCGCCGGGAAGCTCTCCGCGTGCCGCCGCGGCAGCGACCACCCCGCGCATCCCACCTTCACCTCGTGCATCCGCCTCTCCCCCGGGTCCCCTGCCGCGTCCGGAGCCGGTCCCATGCACCCCCCGGACCGGCGGGCGAGCAGCGGCGGGTGAACCTCTCCCGGATGCGGGCGGACTTCGCGCCGTCGTAGCCGCGATCTCGATCGCCGGTGAGGGGGCGGCCCCTCTGCCACCGTCTCAACCGCCGCCCTGCGACGGGTCCGCGACCTGGCCCACGAAGAGCAGCGTCTCCGTGAGGCGGTCGTGGATCGCGAAGAGGAACGGCCGGTCCAGCCGCAGCTCCGCGGGGGCGGGGGAGGGACCGAAGCCCGTCGCCGAGAACGAGGTGGACGCCACGGCCTCCACGCCCTCCTCGTCCACGGCGATCCAGGTGCGCTGCACCACGTCGCCCAGGCGCACGGGAGCGGAGCCGGCGGCGAGCAGGCCGGGGAACGAGGCGGCGGCCCCGAACGCCTCCTCCATCCCCAGCGCTCCCAGGAGTCCCCGCAGCGACCCGCCGGAGGCGAAGGAGAAGCGGGGAAGGTGGAGCGTCAGCTCCCGCGTGCGCAGCGAGGCCCGCAGGGCGGTCCACCCGGCGGCGTCCAGCCGCCCCGCCAGCTCCGCGGGTGTGGTGCCGGAGTCGGGAAGGACGAGCGCCATCTCCCACCGCTCCTCGAAGGCGAGCACGGCGGCGCGCCACCCCGGCCCCTCGCCGTAGCTGCTGAAGGTCTGGCCCGTCATGGTGGGGACGCTGCGGTCGCCGCCCGGCGCGTGGAAGACGGCGGGGCGCGTGGCCGAGACCCCGAAGGGATACCGCCACCTCCCGCGGAAGCTCACGACGCCGGTCACGACGAGCCGCGTCGCCGCGTCGAGCGGCGCGTCGACGACCTCGCGGACGCGGCCGGCGCTCGACGCCCGCGCCCACGCGTTGATCCGGCGGATGCCGGCGGCCGACTGCAGGTCGACCGACGCCGCCCGCGCGCGGTGGCGGTCGCGCATGGACGCCGCGAAGGCGGGGGAGAGCGAGGCGTCGTCATCCACCCAGATCGAGGAGAGGACCTGCACCCGAGCGCCCTCCGACCGCCGCAGCGCCTCCGCCACGCGCCCTGAGGCCCAGTCCACCGCCACGGGGTCGAAGCCGCCCGCGTCCAGCGTGCGCTTCAGGGCGTCGCGCGTGGCCCCGGAGGACGCGGCGTAGAGCGGGGTGAGCAGGAAGCGCGCGCCCTCCGGCGACAGGAGCAGGTTCCGGTCGGGCGCCTCGCGCGCCGCCGCGTGGAAGAGGCGAAGGGCGAAGGCGGTTCGCGTGGAGTCGCGGAGCAGCGTGTCGCGCCGCTGCGCGGATCCGCCGTTCGCGGAGAGGGCGAGGAGGAGCAGGGCGGGGAGGAGGACGCGTCGCATCGGGGCGTGGCGGCGGGAGGGAGGGGGGAGACCTCGCGATGGGTCCGCACCGTGCAACGTACGCCCCTGGGCGCTTCTGACGGAAGCTCCCCCTTCCGCCGGAGGCGGCGGACGCGCATCCTACCCCGGCCGCGTCGGCGCACGACGACGGCCTCCACCGATCCTCTCCCCCGCATGCGGAGCCCGGCCGTGACCCTCGCCCGACCTCTCGACGTGCGCCTGCTGGCGACGCTCGTGCTCGCCCTCCTCGTCTCCGCCCAGGCCCAGGCCCAGGCGCAGGCGTCGGGCTACCTGCCGCAGCGCGTGTGGGACGCGCGCGCCGGGCGCTTCTCGGACTTCGAGACGCTGGCGGCGCGGGCGTCGGCGGCGGAGGTGGTGTTCGTCGGCGAGCGGCACGACGACCCCGCCACGCACCGGGCCCAGCTCGCCCTGCTGGAGGCGATCGCGCGCCGCCGCGGCGGAGTGGTCCTGTCGCTGGAGATGTTCGAGCGCGACGTGCAGCCGGCGCTGGACGGCTACCTGGCCGGGCGCACGGCCGAGGCGGCCGCGCTCGCCGCCTCGCGGCCGTGGCCGCGGTACGCGACGGACTACCGCCCCATGGTGGAGCTGGCGCGGGAGCGCCGGTGGCCGGTCCTGGCCGCGAACGTCCCCCGCCGCATCGCCTCGCGCGTGGCCCGGGGCGGCCTCTCCGCCCTCGATTCGCTGCCGGCGGAGGAGCGCGCCTTCGCCGCCGCGGACGTCCGCTGCCCGCGCGACGCCTACCGCGCGCGCTTCGCCAAGGCGATGGAGGGGATGGGCGGCCACGGCGCCCCGCAGCCCGACGCCGATGCGGCGCTGGAGCGGATGTACGCGGCGCAGTGCATCAAGGACGAGACGATGGCGGAGTCCATCGTCCGGACGCTGGAGGCCGCGCCCGCCGGCACCCTGGTCGTGCACCTGAACGGCGGCTTCCACAGCGACTTCCGCCAGGGCGTGGTGGACCGCATGCTGCGGCGGCGCCGCGGCGCGCGCGTGGTGACCGTGCAGGTCGTCCCCGTGGCGGACCTGGACGCGGTCGACGTCCGGGAGCACCGCCGGCGGGCGGACTTCGTCGTCTTCGTCCCCGCGCCTCCCGCGGGGCCGGCGCCCTCCTGACGAGGCGTCGAGGGTGGAGAACGCGAAGGGGGCCGGCGCGTGGTGCGCCGGCCCCCTCTCGCTCGTGCCCGTCCGAGAAGCTACAGCCGCGTGGTGCCGCCGGTCCCCGTCGTCCCGGCGGGGCCGGGGTCGCCGGGGGCGTGCGTGGTGTGCACCCGGTCGGTGTGCGTGTGGACGACGTCGCGCTCGCGCTTGCGGCCCAGGAGACCGGCCAGGCCCAGCAGGCCCAGCAGCCCCCACGGGAAGTCGCGGTCCTCCTCCTGGTGCGTCGTGGTCGTGGTCACGGTGTCGCCCTGCGCCGTCACCGGAGCCGTCGAGAGCACCAGACCCGTCCCGGCCAGCGCCACCACCCGTGCCCAGCGACCCGCCCTGCGCGCTTGCGTCGCCATGATTTCCCCCCTCCACAGGTGAACGAACCAGCGATCGAACGGCGGGGAACAGCAGGTTCGGGGCCGCTCGCGGCGCAGGGGCCTCCGACGTTCCGCGGGGCGATCGCCTCTACGAGGCGCGGGCGTTCACGCGGTCCACCATGTGCTCGATCTCGCCGCTCTCCAGCGGGCGCGAGAACAGGAAGCCCTGGCCGTACTCGCAGCGCAGGGTGCGCAGCTCCTCCAGCGTCTCCAGCGTCTCCACCCCCTCCGTCACCACGGCCACGTCCAGCGCCTTCGCCAGCGCCACGATCATCCGCACCAGCGGAAGGTTGGCGCTTCCGTCCGCCCCATGGATGAAGGAGCGGTCGATCTTCAGCGCGTCCAGGGGAAGGCGGTTCAGGTAGGACAGGGACGAGTAGCCCGTGCCGAAGTCGTCGATGTAGACCTGGATGCCCAGCGCCTTCAGGCGGTGCAGCGTCTCGACCGCGTCGTCGGAGTGGTGCAGGATCACGCTCTCGGTGACCTCCACCTTCAGCGTTCCGTGGGCGATCCGCGACTCGGTGACGATGGCGGCGATGCGCTCCACCAGGTCGGGCTGCGCGAACTGCCGCGGGGAGAGGTTCACCGCCATGGTGAGCCCCGCCGACTCCTCGCTGCGCTCCTGCCACAGGCGGAGCTGCCGGCAGGCCTCGTTCAGCACCCAGAGCCCCAGGGGCAGGATCAGCCCCGTCTCCTCGGCCAGCGGGATGAACTCGGCCGGCTGCAGCAGCCCCAGCTCGGGGTGCTCCCAGCGGGCCAGCGCCTCGAACCCCGCCACGCGCCCCGAGGCCAGCTCCACGATGGGCTGGTAGTGCACCCGCAGCTCGCCGCGGTCCACCGCGCGCCGCAGGTCCGTCTCCATGCGCAGGCGCGTCATGGCCTGCACGTGCATGTCGGCGTCGAACACCTCGTACTGCCCCTCGCCCGCCGCCTTGGAGCGGTACATGGCGATGGTGGCGTCGCGCAGCACGTCTTCGGGGCGCTGGTAGCCGGTGAGGCTCAGGGCGATGCCCACGCTGGCGCGCATGAACACCTCGCGCGACTCCACCTGGAAGGGGAGCGAGAACGCGTCGGACACGCGGTGCGCCACGCGGGCGGCGTCTCCCAGCCCGTCCGTCTCGTCCAGCAGGATGGCGAACTCGTCGCCGGCCAGGTGCGCCACCAGCGTGTCGGCGCGCACCCGCTCGCGGAGCCGCCGGGCCACCGCCAGCAGGAGCTGGTCGCCGGCCTCTCGCCCCAGCGAGTCGTTGACCAGCTTGAAGCGGTCCAGGCCGATGACCAGCACGGAGAAGACGGCGCTGCCGCGCCGGGCCCGGTCGATGGAGAGCTCCAGCCGCGACCCCAGCAGGGCGCGGTTGGGCAGGCCGGTGACGGGATGGTAGAAGGCGTTCTGCAGGAGCTGACGCTCCATGCGCTTGCGGTTGGTCACGTCCTCGCAGCAGGTCACGATCCCCAGCGCGCGGCCGGTGGCGTCGCGCACCACGTCGGAGCGCAGCAGCACGGGGAACAGGGTCCCGTCCTGCCGCACGTTCACGGTCTCGCGGCTCCAGCTCGCCACGTCCTCCAGGGACTCGCGGTCGATGGGGCGCGCGTGCTCGGGCGGGGCGAAGACGCGGGCGTGCTTGCCGATCAGCTCCTCCACGCGGTAGCCGTGCATCCGCGCGTCGGCCTGGTTCACGTACAGGATGCGGCCCTTCAGGTCGGTGATGGTCACCCCGAGCTGCATGGTCTCGATGGCCTTCTCCAGCATCCGCAGCGACACGCGCGAGGCGCGCCGCGGGTGGGCCGCGCCGCGCACCGCCGGCACGGCCGTCAGCGGGCCGCCGGGCTCCAGCGCCAGCGCGGCCAGCGACGCCAGCGCGGAGAGCCCGTTGGCCTCCTCCTCCGTCCACCGCCGCGGGCGCGAGTCGGCCACGCAGAGGGTGCCCACCACCGCGCCGTCCGCGGTGCGCACCGGCACGCCGGCGTACCCCGCCTCGCCCAGCCACACCTCCGGGCTCTCGCGCACCAGCTCGTGCTCGCGGGCGTCCTCGATCAGCAGCGGCCGGCCGAAGGCGGCGGTGTAGCGGCAGAGGGTGTGGAGCAGCCCGCGCTCGCCGCGCGCGCGCCAGGCGTCGGCGGCGCCGTCGGCCACGGCCACGGTGGGGGCGCCGCCGTCGGCCGGCGAGATGGCGGCGAACGGGGCGTTCGCCACGCGCAGGGCCAGCTCGGCCGCGCGTCGGAGCGCCGCACCGGGGGCGGTGCTGCGGGGAGGCGTGGGAGGCCGCGAGGCCGCCGGGACGGCGGCGGGGGGGTCCACGGCGGGCGCGTCCGGAGAGTGCGTACGCATGAGCCACGGGATGGGAGATGGAAGGGACCTGCAATCTAGCACGCGATCGCTCCGCCGCCGAGGGTTTCGTTCACGGAGAGGACACGGCGCGGAGGAAACGGCCGAACGGGACCGTCGCCGCACCGTCGCGCGCCGGTTCCCGCGGCGCTATCCTGTCGCCTCCAACGCGTTTCTCCCCGCACCGCTTTCGCCGCCGATGACACCCGCCGTACTCGCCGCGCGAAAGGCCGGCGTTCCGCACCGCGTGCTGGAGTACGACCACGATCCCGCCGCCCCCGCGTACGGGCTGGAGGCCGCCGAGAAGCTGGGGCTGGACCCGCGGCGGGTCTTCAAGACCCTGGTGGCGGCGGTGGACGGAAAGCTGGCGGTGGCGATCGTGCCCGTGGACCGGCAGCTCGACCTGAAGGCGCTGGCCGCGGCCCTGGGCGGGAAGCGGGCCGCCATGGCCGACGTGGGCGAGGCGGAGCGCGCGACCGGGTACGTGGCCGGGGGCATCTCGCCGCTGGGGCAGCGCAAGCGGCTCCCGACCGTGGTGGACGCCACCGCGCTGGACCACCCGGCCGTCTACGTCAGCGCCGGGCGCCGCGGCCTGGACCTGGAGATCGCCCCCGCCGACCTGGCCCGCCTCTGCGGCGCGCGCACCGCGTCCATCGCACGCTGACTCCCGTCCCCTGCCGACGAGCGGCGGGGCGGGCGCGTCACATGGTTCCGGACACTCCTGCGGCTGGTGATACGCGGCGTCTCGCAGGCGGGGCGCTATCCGCTTTTCTGGCGAGGAGATGGGTGAGCCGGGCGCGGGGCGCGGGGAGCCGCCCCCTCCGCGCGTGCGGATGTGGGGATGCGGGGGTCCCCGCGGCGCGTTCCCCTCCGGGGCCGCTCCCGGTCCCGGGGCCGCCCTGGCGGCCCGGCGCCCCTCCCCGACGGATCACTCGCCATGTCGCCTCGCCGCTCCCTGCCGCCGTTCCTCGCGCTCGCCCTGCTCTGCGGCACGGTGGCGCTGGGCGCCTCACGCGCGCTCCCGCTCGCCGCGAGCCCGGCGGCGGAGGCCCGTGCCCCCGCGCCGCGAAGCGTGGACGCCGCCGCGGCGGGGGCGGCGGCGCGGGTCGCCACGGTGCTGCGCCCGGACCGGCCCTTCGGAAGGAAGCTCACCGAGCACGACCGGTCCCGCCGCAGGCAGATGATCGCGAGCGTGCTGCTGGTGGCGGTGCTGACCGGCGTGGCGGCCCTGGTGCTGCGCCTGCGCGGAACGGAGATGCACCGGCGGATGTGGCTGGTCTCGTCCGTCTTCTCGCTGCTCGCGCTGGTCGCCATGGGGCGCATCTGGCACCTGACGGTGAGCCACGTGGGCGAGGGGCTGTGCCCGGGGACGCGCGTCGACTCGCCGGCCGCGGTCGCGGACTTCCTGCGCCACCACTCGGGCGCCTCCGCGCGCGACGGGGTGGAGGCCCGCCCGGTCTACGTGCCCACCGGCATCTTCCTGCAGTCCATCCAGTTCTCCAGCGCCTACGACGTCACCGTCACGGGCTACGTCTGGCAGCGCTACGGGAAGGACGTGCCCGACAGCATCTCGCGCGGCTTCGTGCTGCCGGAGGGCGACCTGGCCGAGGTGGAGGAGGCGTACCGCCGCCCCGACCCGGAGGGGGGCGAGGTGATCGGGTGGTACTTCAAGACCACCCTGCGGCAGACCTTCTTCTACTCGCAGTACCCGTTCGACCGGCAGGACGTGTGGATCCGGCTGTGGCACAAGGACTTCGACCGCAACGTGGTGCTGGTGCCCGACCTGGGCGCGTACCGCGCGACCGGGTTCGAGGACCGTGCGGGGCTGGAGCACGACTTCGTGCTGGAGAGCTGGGAGGTGGAGGGGACCTGCTTCACCTACCGCCTGAACTCGTACGCCACCAACTTCGGCATCCGCGCGTACCAGGGGCAGCACTCCTTTCCCGAGGTGTACTACAACGTCACGCTGCGCCGCAACTTCCTGGACGCCTTCATCGCGTACATGATCCCGCCGCTGGTGGTGGCCATCATGGTGTTCGCGGTGCTGGTGCTGGTGACGAAGGACGCCGAGCGGGCGTCGGCCTACGGCTTCAACACGTCCACCGTGCTGGCGTACTGCGCCTCGCTCTTCTTCATCGTCATCTTCTCGCAGGTCTCGCTGCGCAACGCGCTGGCCGCGCAGGGCGTGGTGTACCTGGAGTACTTCTACTTCTACCTGTACCTGGCGCTGCTGCTGGTCAGCACGAACTTCATCCTCTTCTCGTCCAGCGTGCGGGTGCGGTTCATCGACTGGGAAGAGAACTTCTTGCCGAAGGTGCTGTACTGGCCCATCCTGCTGGGAGCGTTGCTCGCGACGACGTTCTACACCTTCTTCTGACCGACCGCGGCGGCGGCGCCCTTCCCGGGGTACCGCCGCCGCGTTTCCCTGTGCAGCCGGGGCTTCTCTCCCGGCGGGCCGCCCCCGCCCCGCGCGCCGGCCGCGTTCCACCGCACGCTCCCCAGGACCCCTCCGCGCCCGCCGCTCCCGCCCTCACACGGGCCGGCGCCCCGTGCGCGGACCAGACCCCCGGACGGAGGACCCATGCCACGCTCGACCCGCCCGATGACCGAGGACCAGACGCTGACGCACCAGATCCTGAGGGAGTGCAACGGGATGATCCGCCACGCGCTCTCGTCGGGGATGCGGGTCCCCGGCGCCGTGGCCGAGGTGGTGGAGGAGGGGAACCGCCGGGTGGCCGACGCGGCGGGCGGCGACGGGGTCGAGGCGGTGCGCCCCGCGCTGAACGTGCGGCGCCTGACCAACGCGCACGAGCAGCTCGCCAGCATCATCGCCCCCGCCACGCCCGAGGCGGTGGTGCTGCTGGAGGACCAGCGCGTGGTCGGCGGCTTCTGGGGCTTCCTGGGGCCGGTGCCGCTGGTGCGGCGGATGCTGGCCGTGGCGCTGTTCTGCGTGGTGTCGTTCATCGGCATCGGGCTGTCGCCCGACGTGAACTCCAGCGTCGACACGGGCAACATCCTGCACAGCGCGGGGCTTCCGCTGCTGCTGAACCAGCTCTTCTTCATGTCGGCCGCCGGGATGGGAGCCGCCTTCGCCGCCCTGTACCGCGCCAACCAGTTCATCGCCGCCCGCAACTACGACCCGCAGTACGAGGTGTCGTACTGGATCCGCTTCATCCTGGGGGTGATCGCGGGGCTGATCCTGGTGACGCTGATCCCCGTCGACCAGGGCGGCGAGGAGACCTTCACCAAGCCCACGCTGGCCATGCTGGGCGGCTTCTCCGCGTCCGCCGTCTACAGCATCCTGGACCGGCTGGTGGACACGCTGGAGCAGCTCGTGCGCGGGAGCAACAAGGAGATGCTGGCGGCGCGCGAGCGGGCGGCGCAGGTGAAGGCGGGGGAGCAGACCACCCAGGCGCGGATGCAGCTCGCGGCGGGGATGATGGACCTGCAGACGATGGTCTCGGGCGGTGCCGCGCCGGAGGAGATCCAGAAGCGACTCGCCGACATGCTGCACACGCTCGTCCCCGCCCCCGAGGCGCCCCTGGGCACCGACGCGGAGGACGGCGACGCGCCGCTCCCCGCGCCCGAGGACGCGGCCGACGGGCCCCCTCCCCCCGACGACGGCGGACCCGACGGGCCCCCGGACGGGGGCGGCGGGCCGGGCGGCGGCGCCCCGGACGTCCCCGTCGCCCCGGCCGGCGGCATCGACGTGGTGCCGCGGGACGAGGGCGCGGGGCCCGAGGCCGGCCCCTACGTGGTCGGCGCGAGCGAGCCGGACGACGCGGACACGGACGGCAGCCCGCCCGCGGGGGATCCGGAGC
>JASLAX010000027.1 GCA_030146875.1 Longimicrobiaceae bacterium | reverse complement strand
GGGCGCGGGGCTGGGCGGGGGGGGGCGGGCCGCGCCCCCCCGCGCGGCCGGGCGGGCGGCCGCCCCGCGGGCCCCCACCCCGACGGACGGCATGACCGACCAGCGGCCCACGTTGACGGCGCCCGACTGGTAGTCCAGCCGGTACACCTGCAGCCCGGCCACCGGCTGGATCCCCAGCCCGCCGGCCCGCACGCTGGTGCCCACCAGCACGATGCTCGTCTCGTAGCCGTCGATGGAGCCCGTGGCGTACACCGTGGCCTCCTGCGCGCCCGCGGGGGCGCCCATCGCCAGCGCGGCCGGCACCGCGAACCCGCCCATCCACCGCCCCAGCCGAATTCTCACGCTCGCCTTCGCCATCGTCGCTCCTCGCCCGTACGCGGTCTCCGCGCGGCCGGCCGGCCGCGCATCCTCCGCCTGGGCCGCGGCTTCTGAAAGAAGCGTGCCGCCCGGTCCCCGGGAGGCGCGCCGGTAGCGGAGCGGCCCCCGCCCCCGCTTTTCCGGAGGGCGGGGGCAGCGCGTGGGACCGACGCGGGAGCTAGCCGTCGGCCTCGGCGCCGCCGTCGGACGGCGGCACGGGGACCACCACGGCCTCGCGCACGCCGTGGCCCTCCACCCCTGTCACCTCGAAGCGAACGTCGTCGTACTCCACCACGTCGCCCACCACCGGGGGGCGGCCCAGGATGGCCAGGACCAGGCCGCTGACGGTGTCCACCTCGTCGTGCTCCAGCACCAGCCCCAGCTCCTCGCCCACCTCCTCCACCCGCACCCACCCGGCCACGCGCAGGCGCCCGGCGGGGTCCACGAAGACCTCGGGGCGGCGGGCGGAGCCTTCCTCGATCTCGCCCACCACCTCCTCGAACAGGTCCTCCATGGTCACCAGCCCGGCGGTGCCGCCCTGCTCGTCCATCACCACCGCCATCTGCGACGAGCTGCCGCGCATGGCCTCCAGCACCTTGTCCATCGTCGCCGTCTCGGGCAGGTAGGGCACCGGGCGCACCTCGGCGATGCGCAGCCCGCGGCGGTTGGGGATGCGGCGCAGGATGTCCTTGATGTGCACCACCCCCACGATGTTGTCCAGCGACCCCTCGTACACCGGGTAGCGCGTGTGCGGCGAGCGCCGCAGGACGGCGGTCATCTGCTCCGGCGTGGCGCCGGAGGGAATCCCCACGATGCGCACGCGCGGGATCATCACCTCGCCCGCGGTCAGGTCGCCGAACTCCAGCAGCTCCTGCAGCACCTCCGCCGACTCCTTGCGCAGCAGCCCGCCCGCCTGGCTCTCGCGCACGATGAACTGCAGCTCCTCGGGGGTGCGGAAGTGCTCGCCGCTGGTCTGGTGGCGGTGGATGCCGAAGAGGCGCAGCAGCCCGTTCCCCAGCGCGTTCAGCCCCACGACGAAAGGGTAGAGGGCCGTCTGGATCACCAGCAGCGCGGGGGTCACCCGCAGCGCCGTCTGCTCCGCGTGCTGCAGGGCCAGCGACTTGGGGATCATCTCCCCGACCACGATGTGGAAGTAGGTGAGGATCGCCACGGCCAGGATGCTGGCGAGCGTGTGCGCCGCCAGCCACCGCATGTCCCCCATGCCGACGCGGGCGAGGCCCTGCTCGATCCAGACGGCCAGCTCGTGCTCGCCGTACATGCCCAGCCCCAGCGACGCCACGGTGATGCCGAGCTGCGCGGTGGCGATGTAGCGGTCCTGGCGCCGGCCGTCGTGCAGGATCCGGGAGACCAGGCGGGCGCCGCGGTCGCCCTTGGAGGCGCGGCGGTCGATGGCGGTGCGCGGGGCGCCCACGATGCCGAACTCGGCGGCCACGAAGAAGGCGTTGGCCAGGATCAGCACCACGATGATGGCCACCGGCACCAGGACCTCAGCCACGGCCGTCCTCCTCGCCGCCGTCGCGGGCGCGCCGGTGGTCGGGCTCCGCCGGGGTGGCGATCACGGAGGTGACGGCGTGGTGCTCCACCGTCTCCACCTCCACCTCCACCCCGTCGATGGCCACCCGCTCGCCGGCGTCGGGAAGGTGGCCCAGCTCCTCCACCACGCGTCCTCCCACCGTGTCGGCCTCGCCCTCCCACAGGGTGCCGATCCAGGGCTCGGCCTCGTCCAAGCGCAGGAAGCCGGGCAGGCGCACGCGGCCGTCGGGAAGGCGCTCCGGGGCCGGATCGGCGCCCTTGAACTCGTCGGCCACCGCCCCCATGAACTCGGTGAGCACGTCCTCCAGCGTCACCAGCCCCGCCACGCCGCCGAACTCGTCGGCCACGATCGCCTGGTGGGAGCGGCGCTCGCGCATCAGGGTGAGCAGGCGGTCGGCGGTGACGCTCTCGTGCACGATCAGGATGGGGCGGATGAGCTGCTCCAGCGTGGCGCTGCCGCGCTCCAGGAAGGCGGTGTACACGTCCTTGGTGTGCAGCATGCCCACCACGTGGTCGATGCTGCCGCGGAAGACGGGGAGCCGCGTGTACGGGCTCTCGGCCACGGTGCGCAGCACCTCCTCCAGCGGGGTGCCGATCTCCACCGCCGAGATCTGCGGCCGCGGCACCATCAGGTGCCGCGCGGGGCGGATGCCGAGCTGCAGCGCGCGCCGCAGCCGCCGGTGCTCGTCGGGCTCCAGCAGCCCGCCGTCGCGGCTCTCGGCGATCAGCAGGTCGATCTCCTCGGGGGAGTGGATGTGGCGGTGCCCGCCCTGCGGCGCGCCCATCATGCGCAGCGCCAGGGACCCGCTCCCGTTCAGGAAGGCGATGGAGGCGCCGAAGAAGCGCAGCGACCAGCGCATGGGGCGCACGGTGTGGAGCGCCACCTGGGTGGGGAACTGCAGCGCCAGCGACTTGGGGATCAGCTCGCCCAGCACCATGGCCAGGACGGTCAGCACCACCAGGACGATCACGCTGGCGGTGGAGAGCGCGGCGCCCGGCGAGAGCCCGAACACCCGCTGCACCAGGGGCGCGAGCGGGGCGGCCAGCGCGGACTGCGCGTACGCGCCCAGGATCAGCGAGGTCAGCGTGATGCCGATCTGGCTGGCGGCGATGTAGCGGTCGAGCTGGTGCGGGTCGTCCAGGAACGGAAGGAGCTGCACGGCGGCGGCGTCGCCCTGCTCGGCGCGCTGGCGCACGCGCGACCGCCGCACGCTCACGGCGGCGAACTCGGCGGCGACGTACAGGGCGGTGAGGGCGATCAGGACGGTGATGACCAGGAACGGGACCACGGTCATCGCGCGCTCCGGCGGGTACGGGACGGGGGTGTGGCCGACGGGACGTGGATGGGCAACGCGGGTGCTCCTCCTCTCCTCGGGGACGCCGGACACGCAGGGAGCACGCCACGCGCGCCCGCGGAGCCGGGACGGCACCCCGGGCGGGGGTTCAGGGTACGTCAAGCAGGCATCCGCCGCAAGGCGGCGCGGCCCGCGAACGCGGGCCGGCGGCGCGCACACCCGGGGACGCGAGCGGAGGGCGCAGGAGGAGATGGAAGGGGCGACGGAGCTGAGCGGGCGCCTGCGCGACCGCATCCTGAACGACCTGCACCTGGGCACCCTGCGCCCCGGCGACCGGCTGCCCAGCATCCGCGCGCTCTGGCGGGAGATGGGCACCGACCACCGGGTCGTGGCGCACGCGTACCGGCTGCTGGAGGAGGAGGGGCTGGTGGAGGTGCGCGGCCGCTCGGGCGTGTACGTGGCGCGCCAGGACCAGCTCGGCGGGGTGATGCTGGCCGAGACGGCGCGGTGGATGGCGGGGGTGCTGGTGGAGGGGTGGAAGCGCCACATCGCGGCGGCCGACCTTCCCGGCCTGATCCGCCGCTGCACCACCGGCGTGCGGCTTCGCTGCGCCTGCGTGGAGTCGAACGCCGACCAGATGGTGGCGTACTGCACCGAGATGCGCGACGCGTTCGGGGTGGAGACCGTGCCGGTCTACCTCTCCGAGCGCTCGCTCGCGCACCCGGACTCGCCACGGGAGGAGGAGGCGCTGGAGCGGGCGCTGCGCGGCGTGGACGTCGCGGTGACCACGGCCTACCACCAGCGCGCCGTGCGCCCGGTCGCGGAGCGCGTGGGCGTGCCGGTGGTGACGCTCACCGTCCACCCGGTCATCGTGGAGACGGTGCAGCGCCGTCTCGCGACGTCGGGCCTCACGGTGGTGGCGGCGGACACCCGCTTCGGCGACCGCATCCGCGCCATGTACGCCCCCCACGGCGGCGACCACGTGCGCGTGGTGATGGTGAGCGACGACGAGGCCGTGGCGGCGCTGGACCCCGAGGAGCCCGTGCTGCTGACGCGCGCCGCCCGCCAGCACCTGGTCCGCTACTCCGGCGCCGTGCTCCTCCCCCACTCCCCCACCCTCTCCCCCGGCACCGTGCGCGACGTGATGGAGCTGGTGATCCGCCTGAACGTGGAGGCCGAGACCCGCTCCCGCACCGGCAGCCGCGGGAACCTCTCCTCCGGCGCCTGACGCCCGTCCCGCCGACGACCGATTCGGACGCCCGACGCCCACTCGCCCGCCGACCTCCGACCTCCGACCTCCGACCTCCGACCTCCCGCGCCGCCGTCGCGGCCAGACGGCCGCTCAGCCGTCCGCGCCCTCCTCGTCCGTCCGCGCCTCGCGCCCGGAGGCCTCCTGCACGGCGATGCGGAAGACGACCTCGCGGAGCGGGACCGGGTCGTGCTCCGTGAGCGTCTCGGGCAACAGCGTCCTCAACAGCTCCACGCCCTTGGTCCACTCCGCGCGCTCGCGCTCGGTGCCGTCCGCCGGCAGGGTGTAGAACCCGCCGTGGATCACCACGCTGCGCCAGCGGAACATCCCGTCGATCTCGTCCACCTCGAACGCGACCGGCCACCACGAGTAGCCGGTGGTCTCGAGCTTGGCCCCGTGCGAGGTGCGGCCGTAGATCCAGCCGTCCGCGTACACGTAGTGGATGGGCTCGATGTCGATGCGGGTGCCCCGCGAGTACGCGATGCGGCCCACGTGGTTGCGCGCCAGCACGCCGTCGATCTCGTCGCGGTCCAGCGCGCGGAAGTGGGGCTTCGGTGGTGGTGTCATCCGTTCTCCAGGGTCTCGTGCGCCGTCGGACGGGGGCGATCCTCACGCTTCCAGCGATCGGGCGGACGGCGCCGGGGGGCATCGGGAGAAGCGCGCCACGTCCATCCGCGAACCCCGCGCCGCGTCCGATCCCGCGCGGGGGGCCACCCCTCGGTCGCCGCCGGCGCCATGCCGCGGCCCGCCCTCCGTCCGTCTGCCCCGAGGCAGCGCCGAGCGGCGGAGGCGGAGGACGGCGGGGTCACGCCACGTCGCCCGCCATCCACGGAAGGTCCGGTTCCTCCAGGCGGAGGTCCAGGTCGCCCTTCAGCGGACGGACCGGCGGAACCAGGAGCAGCGGGCAGGGCGCCCGCCGCGCCACCGCCGAGGCGACGCTCCCCAGGAGCGACCGCTTCACGGCGCCGTACCTCGGAGAGGTCGGTGGCGGCCAGGATCGGACGGGCGGGGGTGGAGGGCATGACGGCCTCCCGGGTGCGGTGACGCGCCGGGACCCGCCCGGCGCAGCGCGGAGGCCCCGCGCCTGCTCCATGGTAACCCATCTGCCGCGACGGGGGGCGTCGGGCCCGCCACGCCGCCGTGTGGGGAAGGGCCCGCGAACGCGGAGGGGCGGCGGCCCCCGCGGCCCGCCGCCCCTCCACTGCCGTCCATCCGGCCCTACTGGACGATCAGCGCCGTCACCATCCCGAACATGCCGTGCGCCGACTCCGCGTGCGGCAGGACGTGGCAGTGGAACGCCCAGGTGCCGGGGTTGTTGCAGTTCACGATCACGTCCCAGCGCTCGCCGGGGGCCACGTTCAGCGTGTCGCACTTCCACGGCGCGGGCTGCGGCCACCCGTCCTTGTCGATCACCGTCATGTGCATGCCGTGCAGGTGCATGGGGTGGATCATCATCCCCTCGTTCATGAAGCGGATGCGCACCTTCTGCCCCCGCCTGGCCACGATGGGCTCGGTGGCCGGGAAGCCCTTGCCGTTGAGCGTGTAGCCGTGGAAGCCGTCGTTCAGGATCATCACGTAGTCCACGTCCACCTTCTCGACCGCCCGCGGCGAGCGCGGCTCCACCACGAACGCGCCCAGCAGCCCCATTCCCACCTGCTCCGCGGCGTTGTGGTGCGAGTGGTACATGTGCGAGCCGGCGTTCGGGACCGTGAACTCGTACGTGTACGTCTGCCCGGGCTTCACCGGCGGCTGGGTGATGAACGGCACGCCGTCCTGGTCGTTCGGCAGCTCCAGCCCGTGGAAGTGCACGGCGGTGGACTGGTCGAGCTGGTTCTTCAGCACGACGCGCACGCGGTCGCCCTCCTTCACCCGGATCTGCGGGCCGGGGACCTGGCCGTTGTAGGCGTAGGCGTCCACCGTTCGCCCCGGCTCCACCTCCCACCTGATCCTGGAGGCGGTGAGCTCGTAGACCTTCACCCCGTTCTCCATCCGCGGCTGCATCAGGACGTTGCCCTGCCCCTGCGTCGTTGCGGGGAAGGCCTTCACGCCCTTCTCGTGCATCGCGTCCATCTCCTCGGCCTTCTGCGCCGCGGTCTTGGGCGTCGCGGGGTGGGCCCCGGTGGAGCCGCCGCTGTGGTCGCTGTCGGCGGGCACGGTGGCGCCCTTCGCCGCGCCGCCTGCGGCGGGGGCCGCGGGGCGATCCTGGCCGCAGGCCGCGAGCGCCGCGGCGCCCACCGGCACGGCCAGCCCCAGCGCGGAAAGCTTCAGGAAGTCGCGCCGCGACCGGGGGGCCACGGGCGTCTCGTTCTCGGCTGCCTTGATCTCGCTCATCGGTCCGCTCCGTTGGGAGGTGCGGGCTCCGCCCCGGCGGCGCCCCCGTCGCTGTCCCTCGCGACTCGGACAGGAAGTTACGGCCGGCGTGGGGGAAGGTCTGTCGGTGCCAGGCGGAAGCGCGGGTGGGGAGCGCGCTCGCGGCCGGGAGGGGACATGCCCCACGCGGCGCGGCGCCCGTGGGGAAATCTCCCGCGGCCGGCCCCCCGGGCGCGGGATCGCTTGCGTGCGCGGGCCGGCGGCGCCACCTTTCCCCGCCTGCCGACCGGGGGAACGCCGGGGCCGCTGGGGAGTATCATTTCCATTCGTTCCCGCCGAAGCGCAAGCGGCACAGCACCTTCCAGAAGACCGACCTGATGCCCACCGTCTCCCTCCGTACCCTCGCGCTCGCCGCCCTGCTGGCCGGCGTGGGCGCCGCTCCCGCCGCGGCCCAGGCCATGCCCGGCGGCGCTCCCACGGACACCCGCGCGCACCGCCGCGCCTTCCTGTCGGAGGTATACCAGAACGTGGCGGCGCTGGTGGAGGCGTGGAAGGCGGCGTGGGAGGGCGACGACCCCCGCGCGCTGGCGGCGCTCTACGCCCAGGACGCCGTGCTCTTTCCCTATGAGGGGGAGCACGCCGCCGGTCGCGCGGCCGTGCAGGCGCTGCTCACGGAGCAGCTCGCCCGGTCGCGGGACCTGCGCTCGGTGATGATCGACTTCACCGCCAGCGGCTCGCTGGCGTACTACGCGGGCCGCTTCACCTACACCGTGCAGGACCCCGCCGGCGGCACGCACGTGGCGTCGGGGACCTACGTGCTGGTGATGGAGCGCGACGGCAGCCGCTGGAAGATCCGCTCGCACGTGGAGCGCCCCGATCTGACCGCCGTGCGCGCGGACCTGGCCGCCGCGCAGGTGCCCGCACCGGCCACCGAATCCGCCGTGGCGGCGCCCGCCGCCCCCGCGGCCACGAGCGCCGAGCCATAGCCGCGCCGGGAGCGAACGCGAGAAAAGGGGGGAGGCCGTCCGCGGCCTCCCCCCCTTTCTCGTTCTCCGTCGCGCGTAGCCGCGGGCTACCAGCCTCCGCGGTCGCGCCCTCCTCCGCCGCCACCGCCGCCGCCGTAGCCGCCGCCGCGGCCGCGGCCGCCACCACCACCACCCCCGTAGCCGCCACCACCACCGCCGTAGCCGCCACCACCACCGCCGTAGCCGCCACGTCCGCCGCCACCGCCGGAGGCGTCGCCGCCCGCGGGGGGGTTGAGCCGCACCACGTTGGCGGCCTTCACGCCGCGGGCGTCCTCCACGACCTCGAACTCGACCTCCTCACCGTCGGCGAGGGTCCGGAAGCCGCTGCCCTGGATGGCGCTGTGATGGACGAACACGTCCGGTCCGCTCTCGCGGGTGATGAAGCCGTATCCCTTCTCCTGCGAGAACCACTTCACCGTGCCCTTCTCCGTTCCTTGCCTCTCGTCCATCTCTCCTCCCGCTGTGTGGTCGTGGACCGGGCGGCTCCCGCGTGGCGGGGGTGACGCGCCCGACGCTTCCGTCGCAGCAGGTTCCGGGCTAGTGCGCCGCGACCGGTCTATTCCGGAGCGACAAGCACGTTCGAGGCCGCGGCGAAGAACGGCCGTGCGGCGGGATCCGCGAGCCGGATCTCCAGCAGACGGCTTCCGTCGCCGGTCTTGCCCAGCACGGCGCTCACCACGCCGGGGCCGCCCGCGCAAAGCACCTCTTCCCCGATCCCCGGCATCCGCAGCGTCCCCGCCAC
Organism: Longimicrobiaceae bacterium; assembly: GCA_030146875.1. Lineage (GTDB taxonomy): Bacteria > Gemmatimonadota > Gemmatimonadetes > Longimicrobiales > Longimicrobiaceae > JASLAX01. The sequence goes on along the minus strand of JASLAX010000027.1, from coordinate 28,568 downwards.
CCAGTCCGGACGGTCGTTACCCGCAACGTGCAGATCCTCCGGGCGGATCCGGCGGGCGCTGTTCCCATGCGTCGACATCGGTGGTACCTCTTCCGTGGGCTGGAGCTCAGGTCTTGTGACGGTACGTGATCCGGCCGCGCGTAAGGTCGTACGGAGAGAGGGACAGCGTGACGCGGTCGCCTTCCAGGACGCGGATCTTGAACTTCGACATCTTCCCGGCGCCGTAGGCGAGCACGATGTGCCCGTTGTCCAGCTTGACCCGGTACATCCGGTCCGGAAGCACCTCGGTGACCAGCCCGTCTACGACAATGCCTTCTTCCTTCGCCATCCGACTCCTTCCGGGGGAGCTCCCCCTAGAAAAAACAGAGGCCCGCCGGGACGCGTCTGCGGACGACGAGCACCGCGGGGGGATCGCCGCTCGGCGACCCTGGAAAGGGGCCCCCGGGCGAGACGCATCCCGTACCCGCGAAACGCCCCCGGGTTCCCCCGGCCCGCGGAACGGCCCCTCCCGCGCTCCGGGACGTCCGTCCCGGGGGGGTCGCCCGGCCTCCCGGAGCGGCCCGCCCGGCGTCCTCCCGCCTCTCCCGCCGGACGTCCGCCGGCGCTCTCGCCCCGGCGCCCGAGGCTCGGTCAACCTGCGGCCGGCGAGGCCGTCCACTCGTCCCGCAGCACCGCGTACACGTACTCGTCCGCCCACTCGCCCTTGAACCACGCGGCGCGGACGAAGTGCGCCTCGCGCCGCATTCCCACGCGCTCGAGCAGCGCGACGGACGGCGCGTTCCGCGCGTCGACCACGGCGGAGACGCGGTGCGCTTCGCGGGCGGCGAACAGGTGGTCCAGCACCGCCCGCACCGCCTCCGTTGCGTACCCGCGACCCTGGTGCGCGGGGGCCAGGGTGAAGCCGATCTCCGCCAGCCGCGCGTCCTCCAGCACGTGGACGGCGCAGTCTCCGACCAGGGCGCCGCCACCCTGGAGCTCCATCGCGAGCTGCAGCCAGGTGCCGGGCGCGAACGCCACCGTGCGCCTCTGCTCCTCCAGCAGCGAGCGCGCTTCCTCCTCCGAGCAGCCGATCCAGCTCTGGTAGCGCGACACCTCGGGGTCCGCGCGGTACGCGGCGAAGGCGGGCATGTCGGACTCGCGCAGCGGGCGCAGGAGGAGGCGTTCGGTCTGGAGCACGGGAAGGGGAGCCTGTGGAGGGGGACGGTGCCGCCGGAACGGCGAATTCCGCGGCGCGAGCTCCGACGCACGGACCCGTCGCCTCGTCGGAAAGGAGGACGGCCAGCCGTCAGCCCGCCCCTTCGCGGAGGAGGTGCGCCGCCGCTCGTCCCAGCGCGTCGCCCCAGACGGCGTAGCCGCGCGGGGACGGATGGAAGCCGTCGCGGCAGAAGTAGGGTCCCACGTCCGCCCCCGGGTCGAACGGGAGCGGCAGGTGCGCCACGCCCCCCGTCCGCTCCGCGAACGCGGCCGCCGCCGCGTCCAGCATTCGCGCGCGGACGCCCAGGAACCAGCGGAGGGGGTGCGGGAGCGCGGGGAAGCGCCCCATCGGGGGAACGGCGGCGATCACGACCGGCACGGGGCCGCAGCGCGCCCGCAGGTCCTCCACCAGCGCGCCGAGGTCCCTGGTCCAGCGCCACCACCCGCTGAACTTCAGCGTGTCGTTCACGCCCAGGGTCACGACCACGGCGTCCGCCTCCACCGCTCCCGCCCGGCGAAGAAGCTCCACGCGGACGCTCCGCGCCGTCGCGCCGCCCTTCCCCACCACGCGCCAGCGAACGGCGCGCCCGGTGGCCGCGGCCAGCCCGCGCGCCGTCGTCCCCCCGACGGACTCCTCGTGGTGCTCGGCCCCGATCCCCGCCGCGGTGGACTCGCCCAGGACGAGCAGCCGGAGGGCCGGCTCCGTGCCCTCCACCCGGCCCTCCCGCGGGCCGCCCGCCTCCGGAAGCAGCGGCACCCGCCGCCGCACGAGCCGCCCCTGCACCCCGATCGCGGGGAGGAGGACGAGCGACGCCGCCGTCGCCGCCCGCAGCCGGACCTCCTCCGTCCGGAACCTCAGACGCGCTTCTTCCGCTCCGCCCGCTCCAGCGCCAGGCGGCAGATGCGGTCGCAGAGGTCGGGGAAGGAGACGCCCGCCGCGGCGGCGGACTGCGGGAGGAGCGAGGTGCGCGTCATCCCCGGAAGCGTGTTGACCTCCAGGCACCAGAGGCCGCCCTCCGCGTCCATGCGAAAGTCCACGCGCGAGTATCCCTCCAGCTTCAAGGCGCGGTGCACGGCGAGGCCCAGGTCGCGAACGCGCTCGCTGGTCTCCTCCGGAAGGTCGGCGGGGAAGACCTCCACCGCCCCGCCCTCCTGGTACTTGCTCTCGTAGTCGAAGATCTCGCCGCGCGGCACGATCTCGCCCACGGCCAGGGCGCGGTCCTCCAGCACGCCCACCGTCAGCTCGCGCCCGGGGACGAAGCGCTCCACCATCACCTCGTCGTCGTAGCGGTGCGCCGTCTCCAGCGCCGCGGCCAGCTCGCCGGGGGCGTGGACCACGGAGAGGCCGACGGTGGAGCCCTGCTGGTTCGGCTTGACGACGACGGGCCAGCCGAGCGCCGCCTCCACCTCCTCCGCCGTGACGGGCGACATCAGCCAGTCGGCCGTGGGTACGCCGGCCGCGCGAAAGAGGCGCTTGGAGAGGTCCTTGTCCATGGCCACGGCGCTCGCGCGGTGGCCGCTCCCGGTGTAGAGGATGCCGGTCAGGTCGAGCAGCGCCTGCAGCGTCCCGTCCTCTCCGCTCCCGCCGTGCAGGGCCAGGAAGACCACGTCCACCTCGCGGAGCTCGGGGGCGGCCAGCGCGCCGGGGGCGCCGGCGCGGACGGCGCTCAGCTCGGCCTCGCCCGGCGGCACGGCCGCGACGCCGGCGGTGAGCAGCAGCCGCTCGTCCGCCGCGGCCAGCACGCCGCGCGCGGTGTCCACCGCGATCACGTCGTGCCCCGCCTTGCGCAGCGCCGACACCACCTGCGCGCCGCTGGCGATGGAGACGTCGCGCTCCTCGCTGGTCCCCCCGAACAGCACGGCCACCTTCATCGGCTCACCTGGGTTCAGGGTCTCGGACGTGGGACACCACGGCGCGTCGCACGATGCAGGGCTCGCTCTCCCCCGGGGAGGGAGATCAGGCGGACGGCGTCTCGGGCCTCGGCCCCGTCTCCGGCTTCGGCGCCGTCTCCGTCTCACTCGACGTCGAGGCATTCCGGTCCTCGGCGGACGCCGGCGCGGCTTCCTCCTTCGGGCGCGCCTCGCCGCCCAGGGCGCGCACGACGTCCTCCACGTCGTCCACGCCTTCCAGCACGAACACGTATCCGTCCACGGGCATGGCGTCGGGGAGCGGGGTGCCGGGCGTCAGGCCCTCCGGCAGCGTGAGCAGGCCGGCGTGGTCGGTCCCCAGCTCCAGCTCGTCGGCCGACCCCAGCATCCCCTCCGACACCTCGCCGCGCAGCTTCCCGCGCTTGATCTTCCGTCCGCTGGGCAGCGACGTGCCTCCCCGGATCAAGGGATACAGCGCGCCGGCCTGCACGTTGTCGGCCCCGGTGACGATCTGCAGGCGCGTCTCCGTGCCGTCGTCCACCACGCACACCTTCAGGCGGTCGGCGTTGGGGTGCTGCGTCAGCGTCTCCACGCGCCCCACGACGACGGGGCGCAGCAGCTCGGCGAGCGGCACCACGCTGGCGACGGTGACGTCGCGCTCGCGCAGCAGGGCGGCGATGGCGTCGGGCTCCGCCGGCAGGCCGGGGACGCGGTGGCGGAGAAGGGTGTCGCTTACGTGCAAGGCTCGGCTCCATCACGGGTGCGGTCGGCTGGGCCCGCCCAAGGTATCGCACCCGGCGCCGAGCCGCGAGCGACGGAGCGGAAACCCGCGCGTCCGCTGTGCTACGGGGCCGGGTACGTCCGGTGCGACTCCGGCCCCCGCGGCCCGAGGCGGAGGCGCCGGACGGCGGGCCGGCGGGGTCGGCGCCGCGGGACGGCGTTCCGGCCTCTTTCGTGCTGCGTCGGGGCCGGGAGCCGGAGAGCGGGGAGGTGGGCTCCGTCCGCGCCGGCATCGTTCGCCCCGAGTCCCTCCTTCCGCGAAGGCCCGTTGACCGACATGCCCCCGTATCCCGCCGAGGACCTGCGCGTCCGCCGCGTCCGCGCCCTGCGCGGCCCCAACCTCTGGCGCCCCGGCCCCGTGGCCGCGGGCGAGGTGGAGACCGGCGGCCTCCCCGCCTCGCCGCGGGAGGTCGCGGGGCTGGCCGAGCGCCTGGAGGCCGCGCTGCCGGCGGCGGAGGCGTGCGTGCAGCGCGACGGGCGCGCCGGGTGCCCGGCGGACGTGGTGCGGCTCGGCGGCGGGTGGGCGGAGCTGGTGGGGGCCGTCGCCGTGGAGCTGCAGTCGCGGTACGGCACGCCGGTCCGCTTCTCCGCCTGGGAGCCGGCCGGCGCGAACGAGGCCGCGCAGGTGGTGGTGGAGTACGAGGAGGAGGGGCTGGGCGTGGAGAGCCTGTACGAGGCCGGCGCCCTGCTCCGCCGTCTCCTCCACGGCGAGGACGCGGAGGTGGAGAGGACGCTGCGGCGGCTCTTCGAGGTGGACCAGGAGTCGCGGCCGGGGCCCACGCTCACGGTGATGCTGCAGGCGGCGCGGCGGAGGGGGATCCCCTTCCGCCGCCTTCCCGGCGAGCAGGTGGTGCAGCTCGGCCTGGGCGCGCGCCAGCGGCGCATCGACGCCACCATGACCGACTCCACCAGCGTCATCGCCACGGACCTGACCTCGCACAAGGACCGCACCAAGCGCGTGCTGGCCCGCGCCGGCCTCCCCGCTCCGCGCGGGACCACGGCGACCGCGGTGGAGGAGGCGCTGGACGCGGCGCGCGACCTGGGCTTTCCCGTCCTGCTCAAGCCGCTGGACGCCAACGACGGCCGGGGCATCTCCGGCCGGCTGGAGGACGAGGCCGACGTCCGCGCCGCCTGGGAGGTGGCCGTGGCGGAGAACCCCACGGTGGTCGTGGAGCGCTTCGTGGAAGGCCGCGACCACCGCGTGGTGGTGGTGGACGGGCGCGTGGTCGCCGTGGCCGAGCGCATCCCCGCGCACGTGGTGGGCGACGGGCGGCGGACGATCCGCGAGCTGGCGGAGGAGGTCAACCGCGACCCCGCCCGCCGCCTCCACCACCGGGAGGCGAGGCTGATGCCGCTCCCGATGGACGCGCTCACCGAGGCGTATCTCGCCCGGCACGGCTTTTCGTGGGCGAGCGTGCCGCGGGCGGGGGAGGCCGTGCAGCTCCGCGGCACCGCCAACATCTCCACCGGCGGCACCGCCATCGACCGCACGGACGAGATCCACCCGCGCAACCGCGCCCTCTGCGAGCTGGCGGCGGGGCTCGTGGGGCTGGACGTGGCGGGGATCGACGTCCTCACGCCGGACATCTCCGTGCCCTTTCCCGCCAACGGCGCCTCGATCATCGAGGTGAACGCCTCGCCGGGGATCCTGATGCACGTCCATCCCAACGGCGGCGAGCCGCGGGACGTGCCGGGCGCCATCCTGGACATGCTCTTCCCGCCGGGGACGGAGGCGACGATCCCCGTCGTCGCCGTCACGGGGACGAACGGGAAGACGACGACCACGCGGCTGATCGCCCACCTCCTGGGCCTGGGCGGCGCTCGCGTGGGGTACACCACGACGGACGGCGTCTACTACCGCGGCGACCTGCTCCTGGAGGGCGACCTGACCGGCCCCCTCTCCGCCGCGGTCGTCCTCTCCCACCCCGGGGTGGACGTGGCCGTGCTGGAGACGGCGCGCGGAGGCATCCTGCGCGGCGGGCTGGGCTACGACGCCTGCGACGTGGGCGTGGTCCTCAACGTCACCTCCGACCACCTGGGGATGCGCGGCATCGACACCGTGGAGCGGCTGGCGGACGTGAAGGCGGTGATCGCCGGCGCGGTGCGTCCCGGAGGGCGGACGGTTCTGAACGCCGACGACCCGCTCGTGCTGGCCATGCGCGAGCGGACGCGCGGAGAGGTGGTGCTGATCTCCACCGCGGGTGCGGAAGCGGGCTCCTCGGTCGCGCGGCACCTGGCGGTCGGGGGCACGGCGGGGGTGGTGGAGGACGAGGGAGGGCGCGAGGCGTTCGTCCTGCGCCGCGGCGCGGAGCGCGTGGTGGTGGCGACGGTGGAGGAGGTGCCGCTGACGCTGGGCGGCGCCGCGCGCTTCCAGCTCTGGAACGTGCTGGCGGCCGTCTGCGCCGCCGAGGCGATGGGGATGGACGCGGCGGCTATCCGGGCGGGCCTGCTCGCCTTCCTGCCGGGGGAGAACGTCACGCCGGGGCGGATGAACGTGCTGCGGACGGCGCGCGGTCCCATCGTGGTGGACTACGCGCACAACCCGGCGGCCGTGGCGGCGCTGGTCGACCTGGCGCGGCGGATGCCGGGGCGGCGTCGAATCGGCGTCTTCACCATGCCCGGCGACCGGCGCGACGAGGACCTGCGCGAGCTGGGGCGCGCGGCGGCGGGGCTGGACCACGTGATCGTGAAGGAGCACCCGAAGTACCGCCGCGGCCGGGCGGAGGGCGAGACCGCGCGCATCATCGCGGAGGGCGTGCGCGAGGCGGGGGTGCCCCAGGAAGGGATCGAGACGGTGCTCCCCGAGCCCGAGGCCGTGGCGCGCGCCCTGGAGGTGATGGGCGAGGGCGACGTCCTGCTCATCGTGGCGGACGACACCGCCGCCGTGCTGGAGCAGCTCCGCCCGCTGCTGGTGGACGGGTGAGCGCGTCGGGCGACGCGTCCGTCCGCGTGGTGGAGGCGGCGCCGCTCCGCCACGTCGTCTCCGTCCCTCCCGCGTCGCCCACCGGGGGAGGCCCGCGTCCCGTCCTCTGCTTCCTGCACGGCTACGACGAGGGCGCGCCGGTGGAGATCCGCGCCGGCGTGGGGCGGCACGGGCCGCTCCGGCCGGGCAGCGCACCCTCCGCGCTCCGCGACTTCGTGGTCGTGGCCCCGCACCTCCCGCGCGCCGGCGACGACTGGCACCGCCACGCGGCCGACGTCGCGCGCATCGTGGCGGAGGTGACGGAGGCGGAGGGCGGCGACCCGGCGCGGACGTACCTCACGGGCTTCTCGTTCGGCGGGAACGGCGTCTTCGACCTCGGCCTCTCCCACCCCGGCACGTGGGCCGCGCTCTGGGCGGTGGACCCCACGCGCATCCCGCCCCGCCCGCCGCCCGCGCCCGTCTGGCTCTCCGTCGGCGGGATCGCGCGGCACGGCAAGCCCGCCTTCCTCCGCGCCCTGCACCTCCACCCCGCGGGCGAGGACCCCGACGGCGACCGCCTCTACCGGGACGAGGGCCACGACCACGTAGGCTCCGCCACCTCCGCCTACGCCGACTCCCGCATCTACGCCTGGCTCCTGTCGAAGCGCCTGCCCTCCGGCTGAGCTTCCGTTCTCCCGGCTCTCGTCGCGTGCCGCGGGAACGGGTCTGGGACGCGGAGTACGCGGAGTTCACGGAGGAAAACGGGGCGTGGTGCTCCGCGAACTCCGCGAACCCTCTTTCAACTCCGCGTTCTTTTCCTATCTCGTCGCCCGCCGCGCGAGAATTCCTCGGCGGAAACGAGAACGGGGAGGACCGCCGATGCGGCCCTCCGGTCCTTGCTGAACCCCGGCGCGAACGTCCGCCGGTCGGCGTCACCTGCCCGCCGGCTGCGTCGTCTCCGCGCGTGCCCGGTCGAGCCGCCTCCCTCGTTCCACCAGCTCGCGCAGGTGACGCTCCGCTGCGGCGGTGTTCCGCTGGATCATGAGCTGGCACAGCGCGGCCTGCGCCTCCAGCCGGAGGCGAAAGCCTTCCCGGCTTGCCGCCTCGGCCGCGACGAGCGCCAGCACCATGGCGCCGCCCGCCGCGAACGCACCCGTCGAGGCCGGGATGGAGGTCAGCTTCAGGAGCATCCCGGCCCCCGCTCCGAGAGCGCCGCCGACCACGGCGCCCTTGATGCCGGCGATCCACACCATCGCATCGGCTCGGTCGTACAGCTCCTGCGCGTGCTCGTGGATGATGCGTTCTTCATAGGCGGGCAGGATCGGGAGAGTGGAAGGCGTGGTGCGGGGGGAGGGGCTCGCGCTCACGACGTGACGATCTCCGCCGGCTCGTGCAAGCCCTCCGGAACGGAGTGTCGCGCCCGCCGTGGGCAGTGTACGATTGTGTCGAGGCGGTCGGAACGGCAACCCGGTGCAGGAGGACGGAAGATGAGGATCCTGGTGGTCGGCGGGTCGGGGACGATCGGGCGGGCGGTGGTGGACGCCCTCGCGGCCCGGCACGAGGTGGTGACGGCGGGTCGCGGGAGCGGAGACCTGCGGGTGGACTACACCTCGGGCGAGTCCGTGCGCGCGATGTACGCGCGGGTGGGAACGGTGGATGCCGTCGTCTCCTGCGCGGGCGGGGCGGCGTTCAACGCGCTGGCGAAGCTGACGGACGCGGAGCTCGCCCACACCCTGTCGCACAAGCTGATGGGCCAGGTCAACCTGGTGCGCCACGGCCTGGACGCGGTCGCGGACGGCGGCTCCTTCACCCTCTCCAGCGGCGTCCTGAACCGCGAGCCCATCCCGGGGAGCGCCGCCATCGCCATGGTGAACTCGGCGCTGGAGGGGTTCGCCGTGGGCGCCGCGATCGAGATGCCGCGCGGCATCCGCATCAACGTCGTCTCCCCGCCGTGGGTGAGCGAGACGCTGCGGCAGATGGGGCAGGACCCGGCCGGCGGGATGCCCGCCGCGGAGGTGGCGAGGGCCTACGTGGCGGCGGTCGAGGGCGGCGAGAACGGGCGCACGATCGACGCGCGCGACCTCGCCTGAGCCTCCGCGGTGCGGCGCCGGGAGCCGTCCGGCTCCGGCGGCGCGCGCGCCGTTCCGGGCCTTCGGCGCCGTGCGTACGAGATTCGCGTCTCCATCGTGCAAACCTCCCGCTCCCCGCCGTTCTCCAGACCAGACGACCATGCAGGCGCACGCCGAACACGTACCCGCCGCGGCGGGCAGCTTCCTCCCCCACGGGTTCTGCTACCTCTGGAATCCGCACCTGCTCTGGACGCACGTGGTGGCGGACGTGCTGATCGGGGTATCGTACATCGCCATCTCCGTGACGCTGGCCTACCTGGTGTGGCGCGGGCGGCGGGAGTTCCCGTTCCAGGGGATGTTCCTGGCATTCGGCCTGTTCATCGTGGCCTGCGGCGCCACCCACTTCGTGGAGGTCTACACCCTGTGGGACCCGCGGTACTGGTTCTCGGCCGGGGTGAAGGCGGTCACGGCGGTGGCCTCGGTGGGCACGGCCGTGCTGCTTCCGCCCCTGGTTCCCGTGGCCCTGCGGACCGTCCGCGAGGCGCGGCTCTCGGGCGAGCGGCGCGTGGAGGCGGAGAGCGCCGGGCGCTTCCGAGCCCTGGCCGAGGCCATGCCGCAGATCGTGTGGATGGCGGAGCCCGACGGCTCCGTGGACTACTACAACCAGCGCTGGCAGGACCACACCGGGATCCCGGTCACCGGCGGCCACAGCAGCGGGTGGGACTCCGCGCTGCACCCCGAGGACCAGGCGCCCACGGCCGAGGCGTGGCGGCGCGCGCTGGAGACGGGCGAGCCGTACGAGATTGAGCACCGCATCCGCCACCGGGACGGCGGGTACCGCTGGCTGCTCTCGCGCGCCCTGCCCATGCGCGACGACGGCGGCCGGATCCTGCGCTGGTTCGGCACCGCGACCGACATCGACGCCCAGAAGCGGCACGAGGAGGAGATGCGCGCCGCCCGCGACGCCGCGCAGGCCGCGAACCTGGCGAAGGACCGCTTCATCGCCGTGATGAGCCACGAGCTCCGCACCCCGCTCAACGCCGTGATCGGGTACACGGAGCTGCTGGCGCTGGGGGTGGACGGCCCGGTGACCGAGCGCCAGCAGGATCGGCTGGGCCGCGTGCGCGCCAGCGCCACGCACCTGGTGGGCGTAATCGACCAGGTGCTGGCGGTCGCCCGCAGCGAGGAGGCCGCCGCCACTCCGCGGCGGGAGCGCCTGCCCCTCGCCGAGGTGGTCGCCGACGCGGCCGGGATGGTGGAGCCCCTCGCCCGCCGGAAGGGCCTGGCGTTCGAGGTGGACGTGGACGAGGGCGACGGAGACGGCGACGGCGAGATCGACACGGACCCGGGGATGCTGCGCCAGGTCCTGGTCAACCTGCTCACCAACGCCGTGAAGTTCACCGCCGAGGGGGAGGTCGCGCTGCGCGCCACGCGGCGGAAGGGCGCCTGGGAGCTGACCGTCACCGACACCGGGGCGGGGATCACCGCGGCGGACCGCGAGCGGATCTTCGAGCCGTTCTGGCAGGCCGACCAGTCGCACACCCGTCAGGCCGAAGGCGTGGGCCTGGGCCTCACCGTCAGCCGCCGCCTGGTCGGCGTGCTGGGCGGCGAGCTGTGGGTGCACAGCGAGCCGGGCCGCGGGAGCCGCTTCACCGTCTGGCTCCCCACGGGAACGTCCACGGCGGACGTCGGGCTCGCCTGAGCCCGGGGGGTGAGAGACGAGCGGGGGCGCGGCATCCGCCGGCGCCCCCGCTCTCCGTCGTCCTCCGGAGTCTTGCGGGAGGAGGAACGGCGTGGCGCGGACGACCCCGCCGCCGCCGTGCCGTCCGTCCGATGCACGCGGGAGCCGGAAGGCATCCCCGCGAAGCGGGCTACGCCCGCAAGCAGGGGATGGACCCGAGCGTGACCCACCGAGGGACGAAGTGGCGGAGGGCGCGGAGAATCGCTTCTCCGCGCCCTCCGCGCGAGCCTGATTCCGTCCGCCGGTCCGCGATCAGGGGCCGGGGACGATCCGGACGTGCGTAGCGTGGTACTGCGGCGGGAGCGAGCGCATCTCGGCGCCCGTGTGCCGCGCCACGATCCGCGCGCCCACCGCCAGGTCGGCCGCGCTCCCGCGCACCGCCGTGCCGTCCGCCCGCCGGACCTCGATCTCCGTCTCGGGCGACACGAGCAGGACCACCTGCCCGGCGTCGTCCCCCGGCGCGGCGTCGACGAGGACACCGATCGCGGCGGGGCCGGGGGCCACCGCCGCGATCGTTCCCGTCAGCGTTCGGTCATCCACGGGCGCGGGCCTCTGTTCGGGCCCGGGTCCACCGGCTCAGCAGCCGTAGCCGGGGCGGCACAGGTTGGTCAGCGCGCCCAGGTCCTGCTCGATCCCGGAGAGGCGGCTGGAGTAGGTGGTGGTCCAGTCGGTGGACGGGCCGCCCCACAGGATGCCGTAGAGCTGCACGTCGTTCGCGGCGTCGCCGGTCCCGCCGACGGACAGGTACATGGGCGAGCCGCTGTCGCCGCCCTCCGACCACACCCGGGAGACGTCCTGGCAGCGCAGCGAGCCGATGGTCACGCACGACTGGGTGACCTGGCCATAGGTGGAGCCGCTGGTGCGCCCCGTCTTCTCCAGGATGGCGCCCACCGGCAGAGTGCCGGTGTAGCGGGCCACGATGTCGAACTCGCCGATGGTGGTGATCCCGGCGTTCTGGAACGTGGCGAGCGCGGTCGCCGCGATCGCTCCCTGGCCCACGCCGCGCGTGCCGTTGTTGCTGTAGTAGGCCGCGTCGGCGTGGCGGCACTTGGTGCCGCTCCCGGCGCAGGCGTACAGGGCGCGGTCGGCAACCTCGGCGCCGATCTGGTTCCCCGTCACCCGGGTGGGCTGGTAGAGGGCGATCCCGTCGCTGGCGTACTGCCTGCGGGTGCAGTGCGAGTTGGTGACGAAGATGTTCGCCCCCGTGGACACGCGGCGCGCGTTGAAGCCCAGGGTGCACACGTAGTTGCTGAACGCGATCTGGGACCCGCCCACGATGGTCGTGAGGCGGTCGCGCAGGGTGGCGCGCCCCTCGGGCTTCGGCTGCGTCTCCACGGAGAGCGCGGCCGCCGGGATCCCCATGCGCGCGGCTTCGGAGCGCACCGCGCCCACGGCCGTCTGGTCCGCCACGCCCACGTGCACGCGGTTGTTCACCTCGTCCACGTCCACCAGGTACACGTCGCTGCGCGTCAGCAGCCCTTCCACCTGCTCGGCCCAACCCTTGAGCTGCGCGAAGTCGTACGCCGCGTTCAGGTAGACCGGCTCGGTGGGCGCGGTGGCGCGGGGTCCGCGGCGGGCGCGGACGAACTCCTGCGCCAGGTAGCGCTGCGCGGCGCCGCGCTGCGAGGCGTCGACCAGGCGCACCACGGGGGTGCCGTCCTCCCGAAGGTAGAAGCCGGCGAAGCCGGGGACTTCCGCCCGCGCCACGCGCGCGTGCTCGTCGTCCTGCGTCCGGACCTGCGCCTGCGGGGCGGCGGACAGCGTCGGCGTCGCGTCGCCCGCATGGGGGGTGACCAGCTCCGACGTGTCGCAGGCGGCGGTGAGCAGCACGGCGACGACGGCGGAGGGAACGGCTCTCGTGTACTTCATGGTCTTCCTGGAGCGGTGAGTAGGAGGGGTACCGTGGGGGGGATCCATAATGTTTATGCGCGAAACGGGTGGGAGGCAAGAAAAAAATTTCGGCGGCCCCGGAGCACCCGGAGTCGACAGCGGCGAGGCACCCCCTCCGCGCCCGTCGAGCACCTGCCCGCCAACGGGACGATACGACGGTTGCCGGCCGATGGGCTCGGCGAGAACGCGGGCCGCGGCCGCACTCGACGGCCGCTCCCACGTGGGTCGACGCCGTTTCGCCCCCGACGGCTCCATACGGCCGCTGCGGTGATCCTGCGCACCGCGAAGCAGCCGGCTGCCGGCAGCGCGCTCCAACGACGAAGCGGCGGCGCGGGGATCTGCCCGCGCCGCCGCTGTCTTCGCGTTCCGATGGAGCGTATCGGGTTCGAACCGATGACCTTCCGCTTGCAAAGCGGATGCTCTCCCAGCTGAGCTAACGCCCCTCAGCCGCGAAACATAGCGGGGAGGCCGGCCATTTTCAAGCGCGGGCCGCTCCCCCGAGGGTGAACCGCGTCCGCCCTCGCGCTCAGCCGCCCCCGCGTCCGCCTCGCGCGAGGCGAGTCGCCAGGTGCCGCTTCACGTCCGGCCACTCGGCGGCCAGGATGCTGTACATCACGCTGTCGCGCACGGTGCCGTCGCGCCGCGCCTGGTGGTGGCGGATCACACCGTCCTTCTTCGCGCCCAGCGCCTCGATCGCCCGCTGCGACCGGAAGTTGAAGTTGTCGGTCCGGAAGCCGACGACGGCGCATCCCACCGTCTCGAAGGCGTGGCCCAGCAGCAGGAGCTTCGCGGCGGTGTTGACGTGGCTCCGCTGGAATCGCGCGGCGTACCAGGTGTAGCCGATCTCCACGCGGTCGACGGGCGCGGACACGTCGTGGTAGCGCGTGCTGCCCACCACCTCGCCGCTCTCCGTCTCCCGCACCGCCCACGGCAGCATGGTCCCCGCCGCCTGGCCGGCGAGCGCGTCGGCGACGTAGCGGCCGACGTCCCCCGGGCCGGGCACCGCCGTGTACCACAGCTCCCAGAGCCGGCCGTCCGCGGCGGCGGCGGCCAGGCCGGGCTCGTGCGCGGGCTCCAGCGGCTCCAGGCGGATCCCGTGGCCCTCCAGCGTGACGGGGGAGAGGGAGATCACCGGTCGTCGGGGCGGTTCGGGAAGGGGGAGCGGTGCTCGCCGCGGACGTGCGATGCGTCCGCGGCGGGCGCGGGTGCGATCCGGACCGGCATTGTAGCCGTGGTCCGGAGAGGCCGCAATCGGCGGCTCCGGGCATCCCGTGCGCCGGTGGCGCGCGGGGCTCGGCGCTTGCAGCCGCCGTGCTTCCGGCTATGTTACCGGCGCTCCGAGCGCCGCACACCCCGAGAGAACAGACGCACGATGATCCCGTCCCTGCTCACGCGCACGATCGAGAAGCTCCCGCCCGAGGTCCGCCTGGAGGGACGCGTCCTGTTCCTGGTGGACGACCCGGAGATGGTGCGGCGGCAGCTCGCCGGAGAGGACGTGGAGATGACGGAGGAGGTGCGCGCCAACCTGCGCGACAACATCTCCACCGACGAGATCACGCCCGCCTACATCTGCTACTACTTCGACGAGACGCTGGGCGACTTCCCGTACCTGGGCCTCAAGGCGGGGGACGAGTTCCCCATCAGGCAGGGCAGCGTCCGGCAGGGCGGCTTCGTGGCCTCCGTGTCCGGACGGCGCCGCGGCAAGGGCTCGTCGCGCGAGCAGAGCCCGTACGCCGAGATGATGGCCGGGATCCGGCTGGTGATCGCGGAGAACATCGAGCGCATCTACCGCGAGAACTGCCAGAACCTGGGCGTGCTCACGTCCACCAACTTCGACCTGGTGGAGCGCATCCGCCGCGGCGAGACCATCCCGCTGACGGAGTTCACCGAGGGCGCGGACGAGATCACGCGCGGCATCATCGAGCACGGCGGGCTCTTCAACTACAACGTCGCGCGGCTGCAGGGCACGGTGCGCACGCCCCCCATCTCATGCCACCACGGCCAGCCGGGCGACGCCCCGCCCTCCACCGACGCGGCCGACGTGCGGGAGATGCGGGGCAGCGGCGAGTACAACCTTCCCGGGCCGGGGCCGGGCACGGGCGTGGACTACGCCGCGGCGCAGTTCGTGGCGACCTCGACGTCCAACGTGGAGTCCGACAGCGTGGGCGCCCCCGACGGCACCCGCCACGCGGGCCGCCGGGCCATGACCATCGCCGAGAAGATCTTCGCCCGCCACTGGGTGACGGACCTGTCGAAGGGCGACGTCGGCGTGCGGTGGGTGCAGCCGGGCGACTCGGGGTTCGTGCAGACGGACATCCGCTTCTCGCACGAGTACGTCACGCCCATGTCGGCCATCTTCTTCGAGTCGCTGGTGGGGCCGGACGAGCGGGTGGTGGAGCCGGAGTCGATCCTCTTCTTCCGCGACCACCTCACCTTCCTGAAGGACGCCATGCCCCCCGAGCGCGTGCAGCTCGGCCTTCTGGACGTGGCGAACCAGCTCGAGGTGAAGCAGCGCCAGTTCGCCGAGAAGCAGGGCGTGCGGCTCTACGGCGAGCTGGGGCACGGCAAGCACGGCTCCGAGGCCATCTGCCACAGCAAGATCCTGGAGGCGTACGCGCTCCCCGGGCACGTGATCATCGGCAGCGACAGCCACACCCCGCACGCGGGGGCCGTGGGCTGCGTGGCGTTCGGCGTGGGGACCACGGCCATCTTCAACTCGTGGATCACCAGGGACGTGCGCGTGGAGGTGCCGCGCTCGTTCAAGGTGATCGTGAACGGGCAGAAGCCCGAGAACGTGTCGGCCAAGGACTTCATGCTCGAGATCCTGCGCCACCCGTACATCAAGGACGGGCACGCCATCGGCCAGATCATCGAGTACGCCGGGCCGGCGGTGGAGTCGCTCTCGGTGGACGAACGCGCGACGATGACCAACATGGCGGCCGAGGTCGGCGCCTTCACCGGGATCGTGGCGCCCGACGCCAAGACGGTCGAGTACCTGGTCGAGCAGCGCGGGATGGAGCGGGCCGAGGCGGAGCGCCTGGTCGACGGCCTCTTCTCGGACGAGGGGGCGGACTACGTGAAGGTGATCGAGATCGACGCATCCGCGCTGCATCCCATGATCGCCCTTCCCGGCGACCCGGGGAACGGGATGTACGTGGAGGAGCTGGGCCACGAGGTGCGCATCGACATCGCCTACGCGGGCAGCTGCACCGCCGGGAAGAAGGAGGACATGGACATGTACGCCCGCGTCCTCCGCGAGTACCACGAGCGCGGAGTGCGCAAGCCGGAGAGCGTGCAGCTCTACATCCAGTGCGGCTCGCAGGAGGTCTACGCCTACTGCCAGGAGCAGGGGTACGACCGGCTCTTCGAGGAGGTGGGCGCCACCTTCATCGAGCCGAGCTGCGGCGCCTGCATCAACGCCGGCCCCGGCGTGTCGCGCAAGCCGACCGACGTCACCATCAGCGCCATCAACCGCAACTTCCCGGGCCGCTCGGGGCCGGGGCAGCTCTACCTGGCCTCTCCGTTCACCGTGGCCGCCAGCGCCATGGAAGGCCGGATCGTCCCCTGGGAGCCGCAGACGGAGCCCGTCGGCGCCTGACGACCTGCGGGAGGACGCCCCCCGGGCCTGGGGTCCGGGGGGCGTTTTCGCGTCCTACCCTCCGCCGTTGCGTCACGCCTCCGCGGAAGCCACCTTCGAGAACGTCGGCTCTCGATCCCGCCGTCTTCTCCTCCCGTATCTCCGGAGCCTCTCATGTCCGCCCAGACCACCGCCGAGTTCGTCGCCAGCACCGCGCAGAACGACGCCGCCCGCGGCAAGTTCGAGCTGGAGAACCCGTACACGCTGGAGGTGAACCTCGACGGCCTCGTCTGGTGCAAGTCCGGCGCGATGATCGGCTACACGGGCGCCGTGAAGTTCACGCGGCAGGGGCTGATGGAGCAGGGGCTGGGCACGCTCCTCAAGAAGATGATGACGAGCGAGGGGATGCAGCTCATGAAGATGGAGGGCAGGGGGCGCGTCTACCTGGCCGAGGCCGGAAAGCGCATCCAGGTCCTGAACCTCTCCGCCGGGGAGACGATCTTCGTGAACGGCAACGACCTGCTGGCGCTGGAGGACGGGATGAAGTACGAGATCAAGATGATGCGGCGGATCGCGGGAATGGCCTCCGGAGGCCTCTTCAACGTCCGCGTCACCGGTCTCGGCCTGATCGCCATCACCACCCACTACACACCCATCACGCTGCGCGTCACCCCGGGTCAGACCGTCTTCACCGACCCCAACGCCACCGTGGCGTGGTCGGGCTCGCTCACCCCCGGCATCCACACCGACATCTCGTTCAAGACCCTCCTCGGGCGCGGCAGCGGCGAGTCCGTCCAGCTCAGGTTCGACGGCGAGGGGTGGGTGGTGCTGCAGCCGTACGAGGAGGTCTACATGCAGCAGACGCAGGGCTGACGAGCCGAACGGGCAGGCTCCGCCTCGACACGCCCCCTGGACGGTCGCTTACCCTCGTCTAGCTGAAGATCGAGAGAAGCCCCGTCAGAAGCTGCGTGCCGTCCACCACCCCCATGACGCCAAGGCCCATGAACCGGGTCTTGTCGTGCTGCTTGCACGTCGACAGATCCGTGCGGCATTGGGAGAGATTTTCGATCTCCGTCCTCCTCCCGACGTGCCCGACGACATGAAGGTCGATCCCCAATCCCTCGTGGTTCAGCCTGTAGAACGGCTGTAGACCCGACAACCCGAAATACCAGTCGCGCTCGGGGTTGGTGGCGGAAACCGCAAAGGACACGCGGAGCCGGTCCACCCTCCGGAACAGCGGCCAGTCTACCCCGATGGTCGGCGCGAACTCGAGAGCGCCCTTTGCCTCGCTCGTCGTCCGAGAGACCTCGAAGACGGTATCGAGTGCGATCTGGCTGCCGTCGGAGCGGAGGCGTGTCACCGATGCCGTGTCTTTGTCGATGAGGAGCGTTTCACGCGACGACGTCCATGCGTAGGCGAGGCCGACGTTGAGACGGGGCGCACGCCGCGCGTACGCACGGAACGTCTGCGATTTGGACGGATCGCCGACCAAGCTGGCGCGGAGATGCTGCTCGCCCAGCCCCGCCCCCAGCCTCCACCGCGTCTCGGCGACGCAGGCGCCGTGTTCCGCGCGCCAGTCGCCGACTACGCTGTCTGGTGAGCTCGAGCCGATGCCGATCCGGTTGAAGACCACCATGGCCCGCGCGCACGTCGCTGGGTCCGTGGGCCCCGAAATCCTCACCCCGACATGGTCCGGGAGCTGCCGTTCCTCGTACCAGTACTGGCCGTCCCCGGAGCGCCGTTCGAGCGCCAGGTTCAGACTAGCCGCCCTTGGACGGATCAGGATCTCGCGGTGCACGACTGCCGTCCCAACATCGATCTGTACGTCAAGACTGACCGGCTCACGCCCCAGGAAGCCACGCCAGACGGTCTCTGCTTCGCCCGTTGCGGAAGTCACCGCGCGTAGGGTAAGCGCCTCGTTGGTGCCCGGCTTGCGCCACGCGAAGGTTACCGGGTGCCCATCGAGCTTGCCACCTGGATTGTCCAGCTTCACCACCAGGATTTCCCTCGGCGCGTCGGAGCGAACGGTGACGGAGCACGGATCGGACGCGCTCGCCGGCTCGTTAGGCTGAACACACCGGATGACCTGTGCACTCGCGGTTCGGCTCACCAATCCGACGCAAGCACAAGCCACCAACACCAGCAGGTCCCGTTTCATCGAAGCCTCCACACCAGGGTTCTCGATCGTCGGCGTTTCCATCCGCTCCCTTGGATGGACGCACCGCGACAATTTCCCAGGCGATCTACGCCGAACTTGTATATTCGTCCCAGATCAACTATCTTCGGTTTATGTTCGTCATTCCCCCGCGCCCCCGGTCCGACGTGAGCACCACGAAAGAGGAAGCGATCCGGCTCGTCTCCGCGCTTCCCGACGACGCGACCTGGCACGAGATCGTGGACGTGGTGGCCCGCCGCGCCGTGGGCCGGCGCGCCGATCGGGTCCGCGAGCTGCTGGCCCCGTACGCGACCGACGGCACCGAGACGGCGGAGGACGATAGGGCACCGCGCTCCGAGTGATCGGCTGATCCGACCCACCGCGTCGGCGAAGCCGAGGCGGTGAACGACGGAGACCCCCGGCGGGCCGATGCCCGCCGGAGATCTCCTGCGTCCGCGACGGCCGTCAGGCGTCGATTTGGTCGGCGGTCGGGAGCACGTCCAGGGAGCCGGGCGCGACCTCGCGGATGCCCTCCCAGCGGAAGTTGTAGCGGTCCATCGCCGCGGGCGAGCTGATCCAGCGCTTGGACGCGCCGTCCACCAGGTAGACGGCGCCCTGCCCGGCCTCCTTCGCCAGGTACGCCCCGTCCGCGATCTGCGGCCCCTCGGGGATGGCCTCGTTCGCCGCGTCGCTGCTGATGCCGCTCCAGTCGCGGAACAGGCCGTCGAACGTTGCCGGGTTGGGGATCCAGCGCCGGACGCCGCGGTCCACCAGGTAGATGTGCGGGCGTCCCGGAATGCCGATCCGCTTCCCGTTCAGGTCGGGACGGGTGCCGGCGGGGGGATCGAGCTGGATCGGCGACTGGGCGAGCAGGTCGGCGCCGTCGCCGAAGGGATCGCGGGTGGACATGGAGGCTCCGTTGGGCGATGTGATCGGCATGAAGGATCGTCGACACGGGAACGGCCGCGGGGCACCCCGGGAACGGCGAGAGGCCGCGCCCCATTCGGCACGGCCTCTCGATCCCACTCCGTCCGGTGCGGGGACGACGCCCTCAGGCCGTCCCGTGCCCGTGGAGCTGACGTCCGCCCATCACGTGGAAGTGCAGGTGCGGCACGGTCTGCCCGCCCTCCGCCCCGTCGTTCACCACCACGCGGAAGCCCCGCTCCGCCAGCCCTTCCTGCTCCGCCACCTTCTTCACCGCCAGCAGGATCCGCCCGGCCAGCGCCGCGTCCTCCTCGGCGAGCGCCGAGATCCCGGGGATCGGCTTGCGCGGGATCACCAGCACGTGCACCGGCGCCGCGGGGTTGATGTCGCGGATCGCCACAACGTCCTCGTCCTCGTAGACGAACGTGCCCGGGATCTCGCGGTCGATGATGCGGGAGAAGATCGTCTTTTCGGCCATGAGCGGGGCGCGGGTACGGGATGACGGGGCTCCGGGGCCGTACAGCCCCCGGCTGGCTGCTACGATCGTGCCTGCGGGACCCCACGGCGGTGCCTCGGGTGCTCGTCGCGTCGGCAGAACTCGCCGCACCACCGCGAGCCGGACAGTCCGCGCAGGCGGACTTCGCGTCGTTGGAGCCGCGACTTCAGTCGCCGGCGACGGCCGCGCGGCTGATCCTGCCGGAGCCGAGGCCATCCGGGTCCCGTCTTCCGCTCGCGGAGAAGGTGGGCGAGCCTGAGCGACCCGGGGTGAGGGCTCCCTCGGGCGGCGGGCTCTACAGCCCCGCCGGGGAGGGCCCCCAGCCCGCCCTCACCCCACCGGCACCAGCAGCGCGCTCCACCACTCCTCCTCCTCGTCCACCCGCTCCACCCGGAACCCCGCCGCCTCCGCGTCGCGGACCACGTCGGGGTGCTCGGTGCGCAGGATGCCGCTCACGATCAGCCGCCGGTCGGGCGAGCCTCCCAGCGCGCGGCGGAAGGAGGGGAGGAGAGGACGGATCACGCCGCTCAGGATGTTCGCGAGCAGCAGGTCGAACGTCCCCAGGCCGGCGAGCAGCGCGTCGTCCGCCATCGCCTCCACGATGCGGACCCGGCCCTCGACGCCGTTCTGCTCCACGTTCTCGCGGGCGTTCAGGTTGGCGTCGGGATCGTACTCCACCGCGATCGCCTCCCCCGCCCCCAGCCGCACCGCCGCGATCGCCAGGATCGCGGACCCCGAGCCCACGTCCAGCACGCGGTCGCCATCGCGGAGGGCGCCGTCCAGCAGGCGCAGGCACCCGCGCGTGGTGGCGTGCTCCCCCGTGCCGAACGCCATCTGGGGGTCGACGTCGAGAACGACCTGCCCCGGCTCCGCCTCCCACTCCGTCCAGGTCGGCTTCACGACCAAGCGCTCCGTCACGCGGCGGGGACCCAGGCCGGCCTTCCAGGTGGCCGCCCAGTCCTCGTCGTCGCGCCACGCCCACTCCACCCGCGCGTCCGCCCCCGGAAACGACCCGGCGAGGCGCGCGCGCACCTCGCCGACGGCGGCCTCGGCGTCGGCGGGCGGGGGAAGGAAGGCGACGATCGCGTCCCCCTCCTCCCACGCCGACGCGCCCGACAGCTCCACCAGCTCCGCCCCCACCGCCTCCCGCAGCGCGGCGTCCCGCACGCGCACGGTCAGCACCAGCCAGCGGTCTGGAGGGCTCACGCGGCGAACGCCCCCTTCACCTTCTCCCAGAAGCCCTGGCGCTTGCCGTCGCCCTCGGGGAGCGGGCCCTCCAGCTCGGCCAGGCGGCGGAAGAGCTCCTCCTGCTCGGGCGTGAGCGTGGTGGGCGTCCACACGTGCACCCGCACGTGCTGGTCGCCGCGGCCGCCCTGGCCCAGGTGGGGCAGCCCCTTCCCGCGCAGGGTCAGCACCTCGCCGCTCTGCACGCCGGCGGGAATCCGCACCTTCTCGGGGCCGTAGACGGTGGGCACCTCCACCTCGCGCCCCAGCGCCGCCTGGGAGAAGGACACGCCCAGGTCGTGGATCAGGTCCGAGCCCTCGCGCAGGAAGCGCGAATCCTCCTCCACCTCGATCACCACCACCACGTCGCCGCGGGGGCCGCCGCGCGGGCCCACGTTCCCCTCGCCGCGCAGGGTCAGGTAGTTGTCCGACGACACGCCCGGCGGGATCTCCACCTGGACGGTGCGCTCGGCGCGCTCGCGGCCGTCGCCGTGGCAGCTCTTGCAGGGGTTCTTCACGGTCTTCCCCTCGCCGCCGCACGACGGGCAGACCGAGGCGCTGACGAACTGCCCGAAGACGCTGCGCTGCACCCGGCGGACCTGGCCGGCGCCCTGGCAGGTCTCGCAGACGGCGGCCGCCTGCGAGTCGGCCGAGCCGGTGCCGGTGCAGGTGGTGCAGGTGTCCAGCACCTTCACCTTGAGCGTGCGCTTCACGCCGGTGGCGACCTCGGGCAGCGTCATGCGCAGGGTCACGCGCAGGTCCTTGCCGCGCTGCACGCCGCCGCGCCGCCGCCCCCCGCCGCCGAACAGGTCGTCCAGCCCGCCCCCGAAGCCGCCGAAGTCGCGCATGAAGATGTTCAGCGCGTCCTCGAAGCCGAAGCCCTGGAAGCCGCCCCCGCCGAACCCCGCGCCGGCGCCCTTCACGCCAGCGTGGCCGTAGCGGTCGTAGGCCGCGCGCTTGTCGGGGTCGCGCAGCACCTCGTAGGCCTGCGTGGCCTCCTTGAAGCGCTCCTCCGCCTCCTTGTCCCCCCCGTTGCGGTCGGGGTGGTTCTCGAACGCCAGCTTCCGGTATGCCTTCTTCACGGCGTCGGCGTCCGCGTCGCGGGCCACGCCCAGGATCTCGTAGTAGTCTCTCATTCGCGCTGCTTGCTCTCTCGTCTCGCCACGTCTCGTGGTCAGGTCATCAGGTCGGAGATCAGCGAGGAGGTGCTGTCCACCAGGGCGATCACCCGCTCGTACGGCATGCGCGTGGGTCCGATCACCCCGATCACGCCCTTCAGGTCGCCCACCCGGTACTCCGAGGTGACGACGGTGAAGTCGGAGAGGGCCGGCGTGCCGTGCTCCACCCCGATCGTCACCTTCAGCCCGTCGTTGCCGATCCGCTTCCCCAGCTCGCTGGAGAGCAGGCTCCGCTGCTCGGTGAGCGAGATCAGCGCCTTGAGCCGCTCGCCGCTGGCGAACTCGGGCTGCCCCGCCAGCACGGAGGCGTGCCCCAGGTGCAGGTCCGACTCCCCGCCCGCGGGCGAGACGAACCACTCCTCGGCCGACTGCAAGAAGATGTTCAGCAGCTCGCTCGCCGGCCGGTCGCCGGTGGGCACCGAGTCGCGCAGGCGGTCGGGAAGGGTCGCGCGGATCTCCCGCAGCGGAAGCCCCCCCAGCCGCTCGTTCAGCACCCGCGCCACCGAGGCCAGCGACTCCGACGGGATGGCGCCCGGCACGTCCACGAACACGGTGCGCACCCCCGCGTTCCGCAGCGCCAGCACCAGCAGCACCTTGTCGTGCGAGATGGGGACCAGCTCCACCTTCTCCAGCGTGGCCCCGTCCAGCCGCGGGGCGATGGCGATCCCCAGCTCCTGCGTGAGCAGCCCCAGCACCTGCGCGGCGCGCCGCACCAGCCCCTCGATCGCGCTGCCCTCGGCGCCGTGCCCCAGCTCCAGCGCGATCGCGCGCCGGTCGCCCGGGTCCATGAGCGGCCGCACCATCAGCGAGTCCACGTACAGGCGGTACGCCAGGTCGGTGGGCACGCGGCCGGCGGAGGTGTGGGGGTGGTAGAGGTACCCCTTCTCCTCCAGGTCGCTCATCGTGTTCCGCACCGTGGCCGGGGAGATCCCCAGCCCGAAGCGCCGGGCGACCGTGCGGCTCCCGGCGGGCTCGGCCGTTTCCACGTACGTCCGGATCACCGCCTCCAGGACGCCCCGCTCGCGCTCGGTAAGGTTCTCCTCGGGCATCGGCTTCGGTGGGGGGGGCCCGGCAGGCGAAAGATGTTGAAATGTGCGGGGTTCCGCCGCACCCGTCAACGGCCCCGCGGCACCGCCCCGGCCTCCCCCGCCCCCGCCATCTCCACCGCGAGGCGGTCCAGCAGCAGCCATCCCTCCGCGGACAGCCGCACCACGCCTCCCTCCACCCCTCCCCAGCCCCGCCGCGCCCACGCCTCCGCCAGCCTCGTCCGCGCCTCCTCGTCGGGCCCCAGCGGCAGTCCACGGTCGGTGCGCAGCCCCAGCCACACACGCTCCAGCTCCGCCTCGTCCTCCCCCACCGTCTCCTCGTCGTCCACCGGCAGGCGGCCGGCGGCGAGCGACTCCCGGTACGCGTCCCAGCTCCGCAGGTTCCACCGCCGCAGCGGAGGGTGGAAGGCGTGCGCCCCCGGTCCCAGCGCGGCGTACGGGGCGCCGGTCCAGTAGACGAAGTTGTGGCGCGACTCGCGGGCGGGGAGCCCGAAGTTGGAGACCTCGTAGTGGCGGAATCCCGCCTCCGTCAGCACCGCGTGGGCCAGCAGGAACTCGTCGGCGTAGCGGTCCTCGTCCGCCAGCGTCTCGCGGCCCTCCTTCACCCAGCGCCCCAGCGGCGCCCCCGCCTCCGCCGTCAGGCCGTAGAGCGAGACGTGCTCGGGCTCCAGCAGCAGCGCGCGGTGCAGGTCCGCGCCCCAGTCGCGCCCTAGGTGGCCGGGCAGCCCGAAGATCAGGTCCACGCTCACGCTGCGGAACCCCGCCTCCCGCGCCGCCGCCATCGCCCTTCCCGGCCCTTCCGCGCCGTGCAGGCGCCCCATCCAGCGCAGCGCCGGCTGGTGGAAGGTCTGCGCGCCCAGCGACAGGCGGTTCACCCCGGCGGCGCGCCAGTCGCGCGCCAGCTCGGCGGTGAAGCTCTCCGGGTTCGCCTCGCACGTCCACTCGACCGCGTCCGCATCCCACGTGGCGTGGCGGCGCAGGCGGCGGGCCAGTTCCTCCATCGCCCCGGTTCCCAGCAGGGAGGGCGTCCCGCCACCGACGTAGATCGTCTCCAGCGGCAGCGGCCCCTCCCACCCGCGCTCCGCCGCCGTCAGGCGCAGCTCCGTCTCCACCGCGTCCAGCCACGCCGCCGTGGGGGCCTCGCGCGTCGCCTGCACGGCGAAGTCGCAGTACGAGCAGCGCCGCACGCAGAAGGGGACGTGGACGTAGAGGGACCGCGGGAGCATGGACCCGCCGCCCGTCAGCGGCGCCGGAAGCGCTTGCCGGGGAGCGCCTCCACCAGCGAGCGCAGCTCCAGCCCCAGCAGCGCGGCCAGCACGCCGCTCGGCGCCAGCTCCGCGGCCGCCGCCAGCTCGTCCACGTGCCGCGGCTCCGCGTCCAGCGCGGCCAGCACGCGCGCCTCCTCGGGCGCCAGGTCGGCCGGCGCCGGGGTCGGCGCGCGCGTGACGGGCGGCGCCTTGGGGGACGAAAGCCCCGCCTCCCTCCGCGGATGCCCCACGCCGCGAAGCTCCTCCAGCACGTCCGCGGCCGAGGTGACCAGGCGGGCGCCCTCCTTCAGCAGCTGGTTGGTCCCCGCGCTCGTCGCCGAGCCGATGGGCCCCGGCACGGCGAAGACCTCCTTCCCCAGCTCCAGCGCGTAGGTCACGGTGTGCTGCGCCCCGCTCTTCTCACCCATCTCGACGACCAGGACGCCTTCGGCCACGGCGGCGATCAGCCGGTTGCGCCGCGGGAAGTTCCCCGCGCGCGGCGCCTCGCCGGGGGGAAGCTCCGTGACCAGCAGGCCCTCCGCCCGCACCCGGTCGAAGAGCTTCCGGTTCTCCTGCGGATACACGACGTCGATCCCGTTCCCCAGCACGCCCACCGTGCCCGCGCCCGCGTCGAGCGAGGCGGTGTGCGCCTCCGCGTCGATCCCCTTCGCCATGCCGCTGGTGACCAGGTACCCCGACCGCGCCAGGTCGCCCGCGAGCGACGCCGCCGCCTGGCGCCCGTAGTGCGTGGGGGACCGCGTCCCCACGATTCCGATGGAGGGACGCTTGAGGAGGTCGAGGTCGCCGACGGCGAAGAGGAGGAAGGGCGCGTCGGGCAGGCTCCGGAAGGCGTCGGGGTACGCGAGGTCGTCCGGCGTGATGGCCACGGCCCCCGCGCGGTCCAGCGCGTCGCGCGCGCGGAGGGCGCGCTCCGCCCCCGCCGGCGTGCCCGCGGTGCGCACCGCCTTCACCAGCGTGGGGCCGAAGCCGGGGATCGCCCCCACCTCGGCCTCCGACGCGCGTATCACCCGCTCCGCCGACCCGAACCGGCGCAGCAGCGCGACCAGCCGCCCACCCCCGATCCCGGGGACCATCGCGACGCGCAGGAGCGGCTCCAGGGCCGCGGGGGAGAGGGGCATCGGGCTCGGAGGACGGGTGTGAGGTGATCGGTTGCACGGCGGCGAACGTCGCCCATGGGGTCGACGATACGACGTGGGTGACGTCGGTGTCGACGACACGGCCGTGGATGACGGTGCGCCGGTCGGGCTCCAGCGGCAAGTCCGCGGGTGTACCCTCACCCCCGGCCCCTCACCCGCAAGGGAGATGGATGCACGGCAGGGGGCGGCTCGCGCTGAAAGCCCAGTCCGCGAAGGCGGACTTCCCGCGGTCGTAGCCGCGACTTCAGTCGCCGGTGAGGGGCCGGCCGAGGACGGACCTCACGGCCGCCAGGGCTCCTCTTCCTCGCCCTCCTCGCGCTCCGCGGCGTACTCCTCCTCGAGCGCCTTCGCGGCGTGGGTCCAGAGCGCCTCGAGCAGTGGGTCCAGGCCGCGGCGCGCCACGGCGGAGACCACGAACTGCCCCCACGCCCCGGACGCCTCCACCCGGGGGGCGGGCCACTCCGGCGGGAGCAGGTCGGCCTTGGTGAAGACCACGCAGTGGGGCTTGGTCGCCAGCTCCTCGGAGTAGGCGCGGAGCTCGGCGAGCAGGCGGTCGTACTCCTCCTGGGGCTCCAGCGCGTCGGCGGGGATGAACACCGCCAGCGTGCGCGTGCGCTCGATGTGGCGCAGGAACTGGTGTCCCAGGCCCTTCCCCTCGTGCGCGCCCTCGATGATGCCGGGGATGTCCGCGATCACGAACGAGCGCGACTCGCTCAGCCCCACCACGCCCAGGTTGGGCGTGAGCGTGGTGAACGGGTAGTCCGCGATCTTGGGCGTGGCGGCCGAGACGGCGGAGAGGAAGGTCGACTTGCCGGCGTTCGGCTCGCCCACCAGGCCCACGTCCGCGATCAGCTTCAGCTCCAGCACGATCCGGCGCACCTCGCCCTCCTGCCCGGGGTCCGCGCGGCGCGGGGCCTGGTTGGTGGAGGTCGCGAACGCCGCGTTCCCGCGTCCCCCGCGCCCGCCCTTGGCGACGACGAGACGCTGGCCCGGGCGCACCAGGTCCCCGATCCACTCCTCGGTCTCCGCGTCGCGCACCACGGTGCCCGGGGGCACGCGGAGCACCAGGTCGTCGGCCCCGCGCCCGGTGCGGTCGTAGCCCTGGCCGTGCTGGCCGCGGTCGGCGCGGTAGTGCTGGTGGTACCGGTAGTCCATCAGCGTGTTGAGCTGCGGATCGGCCTCCAGGATCACGTCGCCGCCCTTGCCGCCGTCGCCGCCGTTGGGGCCGCCGTGGGGCACGCCCGTCTCGCGGCGGAAGGAGATCTCGCCGTTGCCGCCGTTGCCGGCGGCGATGTTGATCACTGCGTAGTCGAGGAACACCGGACCCTAGCCTTCCACCGTGGACGTCGTCGCGGCGCGCGGTCGTACCGCGCCCCAGAGCTCCCGCACGCGCGTGGCGTGCCCTTCGTCCAGCAGCGCGCAGGCGGCCTCCACCGCCTCCTCCACCTCGCCCGCCGTGGCGCCCGCGTTCAGCGCCCCCCGCAGGTGCGAGTGGAGCTGGCGGGGCGCGTCCCACGCTGCCAGCAGCGCGGCGATGCACAGCTCGCGCGTCGCCAGGTCCAGCCCCCCGCGCCCGATCACCCGGCCGTAGCCGCCGGTGACCATCCAGTCGTCGAAGTCGGGGTGCAGCCCGGCCACGTTCGCCCGCAGCTTGGCGTAGTTCCCCCCGTACACCTCGGCGCACACCCGCTCCCCCCGCGCCCTCCACTCCGCCGCGTCCTCGCCACACGGCGCCGGCGCCGGACGGCCGCTGACCTCGCGCCAGGCGGCGACGGCGTTCAGCGCGTCGGGAAAGCCCACGAAGAGGTGCGACTGGAGCAGGACCTCCTCCACCGCGCCGGCGTCCGCCTCCCGCGCGGCCCGCTCCAGCGCCGCGCGCACGCGTCGGGCGTCGCGGGTGCCCAGCGCGGCCGAGAGGGCGACCAGCGCCGCGGCGTCAGCCCTCGCCACGGATCGTCAGCACGGGACGGAGCTGCCCTACCGGCTCCATGCGCGTGTTGGTGAGCTCCGGGAAGACGTGCGCGTGCAGCGCCCCCAGGTCGTCCTCGGAGATCAGGTCCATCTCGCGCAGCAGCGCCAGCACCGCGGGCGGTACCGCGCGGGCGTTGCCGTCCTCCACCTTCACCGCGATCCCCAGCTCCGCGCCCGGAACCCCCACCGCGTACACCCCCTCCGCCCCCGCCTTGGCGAAGAGCCGCCCGGCGGCCTGCCGCATCAGGTCGGTGCAGACCCTTCCCTCCCCCGCCACCAGCTCCGGGAACGCCGTCATCGCGCCCACCACCATTCCCGCGCTGCGCTCCCCGCGGCGCGAGGCGGCCCCCAGCGAGGCGAAGGCGAGCGCCATGTTGCGCAGCGGCAGCCCGAAGGTCACCACGCCGCACCCGTCGGTGCCGAGCGCCAGCCCCTCGTGCGGCAGCCCGGCCCAGCGGGCGACCTCGGCCAGCAGGCGGCCCTGCACGGGGTGGTCCAGGCGCTCGTAGCCGCCCGGGTCCCACCCGTGCACGCGCGCCAGCGCCACCATCCCCGCGTGCTTCCCCGAGCAGTTGTTGTGCACGCGGCGCGGCTCCAGCCCCGACTCGGCCAGCTCGCGGGCGCTCATGGGGTCGTACGGAGCGTGGGGTCCGCAGGCGAAGCACTCGCCGTCCAGCCCCACCTTGGCCAGGATCGACTCCACCACCTCCACGTGCCGCGGCGTCCCGGAGTGCGAGCCGCAGCACACCGCCAGCTCCTCTTCCGTCAGCCCGAAGCGGTCGAAGGCGCCGTCCTCCACCACCGGCACCGCCTGCAGGGGCTTGGCCGAGGAGCGGAAGAAGGTCACCAGGTCGGGGTCGCCCACGCGCGCGCGCAGGGTGCCGTCCGCGTCCACCACGGCGGCGTGCACGCGGTGGCGCGACTCCACCACCGCGCCGCGCAGCACCTCCACCACCATCTCCATCGGTCCCATGGCACTCCCCGGTGCGGTCGCTTCCCGGCGACACCTTGTAGTGCTCCCCGGCGGCGGGCGCAAGCGCGGGCGGCCGGAACGGGCGTCACCCGGGGTACGCCTCCGAAACGAACGGGGAGGAAGGGCACGCCGCGCGTCCCTTCCTCCCTGCGAAAAAGCGGGCGGCCGCGCTCCC
>JASLAX010000195.1 GCA_030146875.1 Longimicrobiaceae bacterium | reverse complement strand
TATACTGAGATCGGACACCGTGTTCTGAGGCTTGAGCGTGAATGGGAGCTTAGACAACTCCATTCTGCTCGACCCCAGGGCCGGTGTCCATTCTTCTTCTACCTATCTGCACCACCTGCAACCAAATCGACGAAGAACCTTTTTTTGAGCGTCCCACCACCTCGAAGGGAGCACCGCCCAGCCCCAGAACCCGGCTCGTTCTCGGCGGCCCGGTCGCCACGAACGGAAGCGGCTCCTCGGCCCTCCCGGCCGCCGCCGGTACGCTCGCGAATCCGCCGTCGCTCGCCTGCTACATCGCCTCCCCGGGGGCACCGGGTTCCTGCACGTCTCCACCGGCTCCAGCACCGACATGGCGTGCGGTCTCCAGCAGAGCAACGGGGTGCTGTACGCCGTGATCGTCGGCGCGCCGGGCGGGGGCAGTATCGGTTCGTGGTCGTCTACTGAGCGCCGGCAGGGCGGGCGCCGAACGCACCCGCCCTCCACGCTCCACCGGACACCTCCGATGGACCCCTCTCCACAGCCCGACCCGCGGGCTACGAGCCCCGCGGGGGACGGCACGGCGGCCGTCCAGCTCGGCCGCCGCCCGTCCCCTCACCCCCCCGCCTGCGCCAGCATCTGCGCGGTGATGTCCGTCTGCGGGATCTTCAGGGCGATGATGGAGAGGCGGCCGGTGTTGCCGCGGGCGGTCTCCAGCGCCACCTCCAGCTCGCCCATCGTGCGGACCGTGGCGCCCCACCCGCCGCCGAACACCTCCGGCAGCCGCGCGTAGTCCCACCCGTGCAGCAGGTCGAACGCCTCGGGCGGCTCGCCCTGCGTGAAGTACTTCACGTTCACGAACGCCTGCTCGATCCCGTACAGCTCGTTGTCGAAGATGAAGATCACGGTGCCGTGCCGCGCGCGCACCACGTCCGAGAGCGCCTGCGCCACCATCTGGAACCCGCCGTCGCCGGTGAACACGACCGGGCGGCGCGGGTCCGCGAAGCCGGCTCCCAGGCAGGCCCCCGTGGTGTAGCCGATGGAGTTCCACGCCGCCTGCGCGATGAACCCGTCGCGCGCGTTCACCGGCAGCTCCGCCGCCGAGTACAGGGCGATGGTGGTGTCCGCCATCAGCACCATGGAGTCGTCCACCCAGGTGCCCATGCGGCGGAAGAAGCCGTCGTACGTCACCTGCGCGTCCGCCCTCTTCCCTCTCGCCCCGCCCGGCGCCGCGGCCAGCAGCTTTCGCTCGGGGGCGCCCACCGCGGCCAGCGCGCGCACCGCCGGCTCCGGCGCGCCGTACTTCCGCTCGCGCAGGCGGCGGAGCAGCGCCTCCATCAGGGCGCGCAGGGGAACGCAGTCCCACACGTCCGTGCCCACGCGGATGGAGTTGCCCCAGGCCAGCGACATGGTGCCGTAGCTGCCCTTCACCAGCCCCAGGAAGTCGTCCGTCACCAGGTTCCCCAGCCCCAGCAGCCAGTCCGATTTCTCCACCAGCCGCCGCGTCTTGTCGCTGGCCGATGCGCCGTCGTAGCACCCCACGAAGCCCGGCGTGTCCTCCGGCACCACGCCCTTCGCCAGCAGGTCGGTGGCGAAGGGGAAGCCCGTCTCGCTCACCAGCTCCAGCAGCAGGTCCTGCAGCCCGAACCGCTGCACCTCCTGCCCCACCCAGATCACCGGCCGCTTCGCCTTCCACAGGTGCGCCAGCGTGGCGTCGAGCGACGCCTCGACCGACTCCGTCAGCGTCGGCAGCGGCCCGGGCTCCAGCCGCCCGCGCGGCGCCTCGCACGGCAGCGTCCACACGTTGGCCAGCACCTCCACGTACACGGGCCGCCGCCACGTCAGGCACGCGCGCAGCGCGCGGTCGATCTGCTCCGGCGCGCTGAGCGGGTCGCGCACCACCTCCCGCGCCACCGTCACGTTGCGCACCGAGTCCTCGTCCGCGCTCAGCGTGCCGGTGGAGTGGTGGAACAGCACGCCCTCGCGCCGCTCCGTCGTGCGCGACGCGGACGCGGGGGACCCCACGATCAGCACCACCGGGAGCTGCTCCACGTACGACCCCGCCAGCGCGTTCAGCAGCGAGAACGTCCCCACGCCGAAGGTCACGCAGACGGCGCCCGCCCCGCGCAGCCGCGCGTACGCGTCGGCCGAGTACCCGGCCTCCAGCTCGTTGCACGTCCCCACCCGCACGATGCCGAGCGAGGCGTCGCCGTCGATGGTGGACAGGAAGTGCCCCGCGTAGTCGCCGGGCACGGCGAACAGGTGCCCCACGCCCATCTCCGCCAGCCGCAGCGCCAGGTAGCGCGAGACCGTGCACCCGCCCGCCGCCGCGGCGGCGGCCGCGGCCGCCGCCGCCGGGGCGGAGGCGCGCCGCTTCGGGGGCGCCTTCACGGCCCCATCTCCGAGTCGTAGTACTCCCTGGGGATGAAGTCGGGGCGCTTGAGGCCGAAGTGCTCCTTCAGCATCAGCTCCGCCGTCTGCAGCGCGCCCTCCACCCACCCCTGGCCGATCGAGTACGCCTCGCCGCACACGTGCACCTTCTCACCGGGGATGCCGCGCATGTACGGCATCACCTCCCAGAACTTCTCCCCCGCCTTCCACGCGTGCCACCCGGCGCCGTACGGGTCGTCGCCCCAGTCGTGGTACACGGCGGTGTACGGCTCCGGCACGAACTTCAGCCCGTGCACCTCGCGCACCTGCTCCTGCGCGCTCGCCACCATCTGCGCGCTGATCTGGAAGGCGTGGGTGGGAACCGCCTTCCCCTCCACGAACTCGTTGTCGGGCGATCCCGCGGCCGTGGAGCCCTGGAACGGCTCGCCCGCCTCCAGCGCCTTCCAGAAGGGCACGCTCCCCAGGTCGTTGTAGCTCACCATCAGCAGGGAGTTGTGGTTGGCGGGGTCGCCGCCCGGCATCTCGCTCTCGGTCTGGAAGTAGTACGTCTGGCGGATGGGCATGTCGGTGATGGTGCGCCCGGCGTCCACCCCCAGCGCGCGCCACCACGGGTACGGGTAGCCCAGGAACATCTTGAAGGCGGGCTGGGAGATGACCGTCTCCACGTTGTGGCGCAGGGTGTCGTCGGTGTCCATCCGGTTCCAGCGGATCAGCTCGATGGAGCGCCGCGGCAGCGCCAGCACCACCCGGTCGGCGTCCACGTGCACCTCGGGCCGCCCCTCCAGGTCCGCCGTCTTCGCGTTCTCCGTCCGCGTCTTCACGAAGCGGAGCGCGTAGTTCCCGTCCGCCCCCCGGCGGCCGAACGAGTCCAGCCGGTGGTTGCGGTGGATCTCGCCGCCCAGCTTCTCGAAGCGGCGCGCCACCTCGCGCGGAAGCTCCTCGTAGCCGTCGTCGAGCGTGTAGTACTTGTTGTTGGGGTCGTACTCGGTGATGGGCAGCGAGAGCGGCGCCGTGGAGTTCGCGACGTTCGTGTAGTAGCCGCTGGCGTCGTACATGTACTGGTACGCCTCGCTGCTCAGCACGCGGTAGAGCAGGTTCCAGAAGCCCACCTGGTAGAGCGGGGTCCCGTCCAGCACCGGCACCGTCCACCAGTCCTGCGCGCTGAGCTGCGCGTTGAACGGGAGGAGCGAGTTCATCACGTACGCCTGGAGCTGGTCGGGGTTCATCCCCTGCTCGTCCGGGTTCATCAGGTAGGGCACCTTGGCCGGGTCCGTCAGGTCCTTCACCCGGAGCTGGCGGCGCCGCAGGTACATCAGGTTGTTCGCGCCGCCGTCTGCGCCCATGGGGAACTCGCGGGTGCGCAGCTTCAGGTGGTCGATCAGCCCCACCACGATCTCGTGCGAGGTGAGCCAGCGCATGCCGCCCAGCTCCGCCTTGATGTTGGGCATCCCCGGCATGGGGTACGAGTACAGCCGCCCGCCGATGCGGTCGCCGTACTCGAACACCGCCACCTTCAGCTTCTTGTTGCTCTGCTTCAGGCGCCACGCCGTGTACACGCCGGAGATGCCGCCGCCGATCACGGCGACGTCGTACCGCTTGTCGCCCTTGGCGAACGGGCGGAAGGGCTCGTGGTGCAGGATGCGCTTGCTCAAGGGGAACCGGACCGGGGGCGGGGAGAGGGGAGCCGCAGGGAGGGACCACGTGCGCATCATAAGCCGCGGGCCCGGCGCCGACAATCGTGTCGGCTTCCGGGCCCGCTCGTTCGTCTCACGCCCGTCAGGGGCGCACGGCGGGCGGTATCGCGCCCGGCGCGGGGAAGGCGACGCGGCGCGGCCTCCCGGCATCGTCCGCGTCCACACGCAGGTGGTGAGGTGCTCGTCGCCGCCTGCGGCGGCCCCGCGGACCAGCAGGTACCTACAGCCAGGGCAGTCGAGCGACCTCGAGGAATCTCTCCATCCGCCCGTTCGCCCGATCCCCGTAGTTGATCCGGCGCAGGGTCTCCACGTGGCTGAGGCGCTCGGCCGGTGTCCGGGACTTCCAGTACCGGACGGCGTCGGACTCGTCGAAGAGCGGGACCAGCGACAGGACGCTCCGATCCACCTTCATCTCTTCCTCTGGATGATCCATCGTCATCTCTCCGAGACGGGCGGGGCGGAGGCTGCGGGTCGACGCCCTCACCGCACCGCGAACGGCACCGTGAACTGCGCGCGGTCCCACTTCAGGTTGATGGTCCCCCGTCCCCCCCCGTTGTCCTGCACGTCGATCGTGAAGCCCTCCACCACCTCCGGCAGCTTGCCGATGCGCATGGGCACGCGCCCCAGATCGCGCGTGGCGTCGTGCGCCGTGCCGCTCTGCCCCGTCTGCCGGTTGACGATCAGCACGCCGCCGTCGGGCGCGGGGATGGAGAAGAGCGTGTACTCGCCCGGCGGCACGGCCAGGGCGTCGCGGCCCTCCCCCAGCACCAGCGAGCGGTCGGTGGAGAGGTGCGTCGCGAGGTTGGCGCCGGTGCGCCAGAGCTGCCCCCACGGCACGATGCCGCCGAAGATCTCGCGCCCGCGCTTGTGCGGACGCCCGTAGTCCACCACGATCTTCGCCCCGCCCACCGTCTCCTCCTCGCGCCCGCGGCCGGAGAGGTCGCCCATTCCGCGCCCCGCCGCGTCCGCCGCCGCCCACGCCCGCGCCGCCTCCTCCACCCGCACCCACCGCTCCCGGCGAACGCGCGTCTTCCGCGTGGTCGCCGCGGCGTCCAGCGCCAGCAGCCGGCCCGATGCGTCCAGCTCCGCCGTGGTGGTGCCGCGCAGGGGGTGCGTCAGCTCCGCGGTGGTCGCCGTGGGCCGGCGGACGCGGAAGGGCAGGACGCGCCCGCCGGCGAGCAGCGGCTGGGCCGTCTCCGCCGATCCGGCGGCCAGGCGGCCGACGACCAGCTCGAAGGGCCAGTGCACCAGGTCCACCCACGGCAGCGCCGTGTACGGGGCGCGCACGGTGTCCACCGTCGTGCGGAAGCTCTCGATCACGGTGCGCCGCCAGGCGTCGCCGGTGTCCGCCAGCGTCTCCAGCCGCTCCGTCCGCAGGGGGCCGGCCTCCGGCGCGGAGGGGTCCAGCCTGCGCTCGATGAAGACGCGCATGAGCCCGTCGTCGCCCACCAGCAGCTCGTAGCGGCGGAGCGAGGTGCGGGGGACGCGGACGACCACGTCGGCCGTGACGCGGTTGCCCTGCCGCACCCAGCGCTCCAGCGCCAGCGTGTCGCGCCCCAGCACCGTCACCAGCGCGGCGCTGTCCGCCGGCGGGACCGGACCGTCGTCCACCGGGGCGGGCGCTCTGGAGGGAGCGGGCGCGCAGGACGCCGCCAGGAACAGGGAGAGAAGGACGGATCGCGGCGGAACGGCTCGCATCGGTGTCTCGCTTCCAGGAGAAGGGGCGCGGTGCCCGGCTCGAAGGGGGTGGGGGGCGGCGCGGGCCACGCCGACGCTCGTGCGATCCCGTGAGGACACCAGCCGCACGATCCTTGCGATGCGCGTAAACGCCGTCCCCGCCTCACCTTCCACAAACGGTGAACATGACCGTCGACGTCCTGGCCCGCAACCACGTTCAGGTGTCCGGGCGCGGCACCCGGCCCATGCTGTTCGCCCACGGCTTCGGCTGCGACCAGAACATGTGGCGCCTGGTGGTCCCCGCCTTCCAGGACGACTACCGCGTGGTCCTGTTCGACTACGTGGGCTCCGGCAGGAGCGACCTGGGCGCCTACGACCCCGTTCGCTACGGGCGGCTGGACGGCTACGCCCAGGACGTGCTGGACGTGGTCCACGCGCTGGACCTGCGCGACGTGGTCCTGGTGGGCCACTCCGTCAGCAGCATGGTCGCCGTGCTCGCCGCAAACCGCGAGCCGGAGCGCTTCGACCGGCTGATCCTGATCGGCCCGTCTCCGCGGTACGTGAACGACGACGGCTACGTGGGCGGCTTCGAGCGCGCCGACATCGACGGGCTGCTGGAGATGATGGACCGCAACTATCTGGGATGGGCCAACTTCCTGGCGCCGGCCATCATGAAGAACCCGGACCGTCCGGAGCTGGGTGAGGAGCTCACCTCCTCGTTCTGCTCCACCGACCCGCACGTCGCCCGCCGTTTCGCCGAGGCCACCTTCCTCTCCGACAACCGCGCCGACCTGCCGAAGGTCGCGGTGCCCGCGCTGATCCTGCAGTGCTCCGAGGACATGGTGGCGCCGCCCGAGGTGGGGGAGTTCATGCACCGCGAGATGCGGCGCAGCACGCTGCGGCAGATGGAGGCCACCGGACACTGCCCGCACATGAGCCACCCCGAGGAGACCATCCGGCTGATGAAGGAGTACCTGCAGGGCGCCCCCGTGGGGTGAGGGACGTGCCCATTCCGGCGGCGGACGGCGTGGTGCTGGGCGACGTGCTGGACCGCGCGCCGTGCGGCTACCTGTCGTTCACCGACGACGGGGTCGTCACCGCGGCCAACGCCACGTTGGCCGGGATGCTCGGCTATGCCCCCGGCGACCTGGCGGGGACCCGGCTGGAGGCCATCCTGACCGTGGGAACGCGGATCTTCTACCAGACGCACCTCTTTCCCCTGGTGCGGCTGCACGGCCGGGCGGAGGAGATCTTCCTGCTGCTGCGGGCGAAGGACGGGGGCGAGGTGGCGGTGCTGGCGAACGTGGCGCGGCGCGAGGCGGGGGGCGCGTTCGCCAACGAGTGCGTGTTCCTGCGCGTGCAGGAGCGCAGGAAGTTCGAGGACGAGCTGCTCCGCGCCCGCCGCGACGCCGACCGCGCCCGCGCCGAGGCCGAGGCGCACGCCGAGGAGCTGGCCCGCGTCAACGAGATGCTGGAGGCCCAGGCGCTGGAGATGGAGATGCAGCAGCAGCAGCTCGAGGAGGCCGCCACCGAGCTGGAGGCCCAGGCCGAGGCGCTGCAGGAAGCGAACGAGCAGCTCCGGCAGCACGGCGAGGAGCTGGAGCGCCAGCGCGCCGCGGCCGAGGAGGCCAACCGGGCCAAGAGCACGTTCCTGGCGGTGATGAGCCACGAGCTGCGCACCCCGCTCAACGCCATCGCCGGGTACGTGCAGCTCCTGGAGATGGGGATCCACGGCCCCGTCACCGAGGCCCAGCTCGGTGCGCTGTCGCGGATCGAGCGAAGCCAGCAGCACCTTCTGAGGCTCATCAACGACGTGCTGAACCTGGCGCGCATCGAGGCCGGCCGGGTGGAGTACGTGATCGAGCCCGTGCCGCTGGACGACCTGATCGCCGGGGTGGTGCCCATGGTGGAGCCGCAGCTCGCCGCGCGCCAGCTCACGCTGGAGGTGTCGGTGGGGCCCGGCATCGTGGCCAGCGCCGATCGCGAGAAGGTGCAGCAGATCGCCATCAACCTGCTCAGCAACGCGCTGAAGTTCACCCCGCCGGGCGGGCGCGTCTCCGTGGACGCGGCGGTGCGGGTGGGCCGGCCCGGGGTGGTCTACCTTCGCGTGGCGGACACGGGCGTGGGGATCCCCGCCGACCGCCAGCCCTTCGTCTTCGACCCCTTCGTGCAGGTGGACATGAGCCGCACCCGCCGCTCCGAGGGCACCGGCCTGGGGCTGGCCATCTCCCGCGACCTGGCGCGCGGCATGGGCGGCGACCTGCGCGTCCGCAGCCAGGAGGGCGTGGGCTCCGTCTTCACCCTTTCGCTGCCGCGGGCCGACGCGGCGGACGCGATCGCGTAGCCGTCAGCGGACGCGAAGGAGCCCGCCGTCCAATCGAGGGGCGGCGGGCTCTCTCTTCGTCCGGGGCCGGCGGATGCTAGCGGTCGCGCTCCAGCATCCCGCCTTCGTACACGGCGTGGTCGCGGGCGGTCTCCTGGCTGCTCTCGTTGCGCTCGGACCTCTCGTACTCGTCGCGGATGCGCTGCATCATGGCGTCGCGGCGGTCGTAGAGGCGCTTGGGGGTGCGCGGCGCGTGGTTGTCGAACGCGTACGCGGTCAGGATGGGGAGCGCCACGGTGGAGTCCAGGTAGCAGACCACCGCGTCGGGCAGCCGGTCGGGGTCGATCTTCCCCCAGCTCACCGCCTCGGCCGGCGTGGCGCCGGAGAGGCCGCCGGTGTCGGGACGCGCGTCGGTGACCTGCAGGAAGTAGTCGTGGCCGCGCTCGTCGATCCCCATCACCTCCTGGATCTGCGGCTCCGTCTGCAGGGCGAAGTTCTTGGGGCTCCCTCCGCCCAGGATCCAGATGGCGCTCTTCCCGCCGCTGCGCTTTGCCTCCAGCACGATGGACGCGGTCTCGTTCACGTCCGCGTTCACGTCGAAGGTCAGCTTGTTCCCCTGCAGCGCCTTGGCCGCCACGTTCATCCCGATGGAAGAGTCGCCGGGGGACGAGGTGTAGATGGGCACCGCGTGCTCGTACGCGGCCGCCAGCAGCGACTTGCGGCCCAGCCCCAGCTCCTGCTCGCGGGCGGCGACGTACTTCCCGCAGAGGTAGTGGAACTCGGCCGACGACATGGGCTTCTGGAACTCGTCGGCGGTGATGATCTTCCGGAAGAAGGCGTCGGTGTCCAGCAGCACCGAGTAGTCGAAGAAGATGTCGTAGATGCGGACGACCTCCTCCTCGCGCAGCACGGTGTCGCTGATCTGCGCGCTCCCCTGCCGCAGCTCCAGCCCGATGCCGAAGTGCGTGTCGTGATAGAGGTTGGCGCCGGTGCTGATGATCCAGTCCACGAACCCCGCCTCGATCAGCGGGATCACCGAGCTCATCCCCAGCCCCGCCGGCGTGAGCGCCCCCGTCATGGTGAGCCCGACGGTGACGTCCTCCTCCAGCATCTTCCGGGTCAGGAGCAGGCACGCCTCGCGGAGCCGCGCGGCGTTGTAGGCCTGGAAGGTCCCGTCCACCAGCTCGGTCACCGTCATCCCCGCGGAGATGCGCGTGGGGTCGATGCGCTTGCCGCTCAGGTACTTGCTCTTTGCCATCCTCGTCTCTCCGCCTTCCGCGTAGCCAGGGTCTCTCCCGTCGCGCCCCCCGCGACGCCCACAACCTACCGCCCCCACCCCCCGCCGTCACGCGCGGGCGGACGAGGCGCATCCGCATCGACGGCCCGACCCCCGCCGTCCGCCAGAGCCGCACGCGGAACGAAGTCCACCCGGGGCCCGCCGCCGTCCGGAGCCCGCGACACCGCCTGCGAAGGAAGTCGCGGCCCGGATAGGCACGGAGTCCGCCGCGCGGACTGAGTCTCCATGCGATCCAGGTCCGTCGTGCCGGCCGGCGGCCGAGCTACTGCGCGTCGCCCTTCTCCGGCGACTCGGGATCGGCGGGCGGGGGCTGGGACGGGGCGTCCTCGGCGCGCTGGATCCCGCCCGGGGTCACGGCGGGCGCGGGGGCGCGCCGGCAGCGCTCCATCACCACGCGCGCGGCCTCCTCGGGCGAGTCCGTCACCACCAGCAGGTCCACGTCCTCGGGCGAGATCTTGCCCTCCAGGAGCAGCGTGGAGCGGATCCAGTCGAGCAGCCCCTTCCAGTACTCCGACCCCACCAGCACCACCGGGAAGTTGCGAACCTTCCCCGTCTGGATCAGTGTAAGGGCCTCGAACAGCTCGTCCAGCGTGCCGAAGCCCCCGGGGAAGATGATGAAGGCCTCGGCGTACTTGACGAACATCGTCTTCCGCACGAAGAAGTAGCGGAAGTTGATGGCCACGTCGACGTAGGGGTTGATCCCCTGCTCGAACGGAAGCTCGATGTTGCAGCCGATGGAGAGCGCGCCCGCCTCGCGGGCGCCGCGGTTGGCCGCCTCCATCAGCCCCGGGCCGCCGCCGGTGAGGATCGCGTAGCCCGCCTCGCCCAGGATGCGCGCCGTGGTGCGGGCCGCCTCGTACTGCGGGTGGCCGGAGGGCACGCGCGCCGAGCCGAAGATGGTGACCGCCGTCCCCACCTTGGCCAGCGAGTCGAAGCCCTCCACGAACTCGCCCATG
This sequence comes from Longimicrobiaceae bacterium, assembly GCA_030146875.1. Classification (GTDB taxonomy): domain Bacteria; phylum Gemmatimonadota; class Gemmatimonadetes; order Longimicrobiales; family Longimicrobiaceae; genus JASLAX01. The sequence continues at coordinate 15,658 of JASLAX010000195.1, read as the reverse complement.
ATCCGGAAGACCCGCCACGGGTCGGTGCCGGTGAAGTCGGGGTCGGGGGTCGCGGGCGGCGAGGCCAGCAGCCGCTCGTCCTCGGTGGGCGTCCCCATGCGCGAGGAGCGGGAGAGCGCGGGGTTGGGCGTGGCGTCGGGCTTGGTCATGGGCTGGGGGCGGTGCGGGAGCGGCGGATGCCGGCGGCGTCGGCCGGGCAATGTACGGGCAGGGCGCGGGGCCACGCAAAAGCGGGGCTCGCCAGAGGGTCTCATACCGGAGCGGAGATGCGGAAGACACGGGGAGGGAGGGGCGCGGCGCTGCTGGCGCTGGCGCTGGCGGCCGGGTGCGGGGACCGGGCGAAGGGCGAGGAGGAGGCGCCGCCGCCGCCCCCCGCCAGCAGCGCGCCCACCGAGGGCGTGCAGGTGGAGATGGTGCTCCCCGACTCCATGGCGTGGGGCAGGGAGGGCGAGCTGCGCCTGCGCGTCGCCAACCGGGGCCGGACGCCCATCGCGGCGTCCACCCTGGAGCTGCGGCTGGCCCCCGGCGTGGTCCCGCTCGACTCCACCGGCATGGCCCCCGCCGGAGCCGCGCCCCCGGGGGGCGCGCGCGTCGACATCGCCGTTCCGGCGCTGGCGGCCGGCCAGGCGGCCGACTTCGTGCAGCGCGTCCGCGCCCCCGCCCCCCCCGCGCCGGGGGACAGCGCGGCGCGGGCGCGCGTCCTCCTCCTCCGCGCCCGCGTCGTCTCGGCGGGCGGCGCGGTCACGGGCGCGGAGCGGCTGGACACGCTGCTCCTGCGCACCCCGCCCGCGCTGGTCTGCGCGGGGAAGGGCGACGTCTCCGTCACCCGCTACGGCGTGGGCGCCGTGCGCCTGGGGATGGCGGCCGAGGACCTGCGCTCGCTCTGTCCCGACGCGCGGGACACGGCCTGGACGGCGGAGGGGATGCGCGAGCAGGGCGTCGTGGTCCCCGTGGGCCAGCGGCGGCTGGTGGCGCTGCTCTCGCGCGGCAAGGTGGAGCGGGTGGTGGTGCCCGACTCGGGGCTGGCGACGGCGGCGGGGATGGGGGTGGGCGCCACCCTGGGCGAGCTGCGGGCGCGCTACGGCCCGGCGTGCGCCGGGATGGCGGAGAGGGCGGTGGCGGTCTGGTTCCCGAACGCCCCGGGGATCTCGTTCGGGGTGGGGGCGCCGCCCCCGCCGGGGTGGACGCGCGCGGGGGGAGACCCCGCGGCGCTCCCCGACAGCGCCCGCGTCACACGCATGTGGGTCCGCGCCGGCCGGGACGACTGTCCCGCCCCGCGGCCCGCGACCACCGGGGAGGGTCGGTGAAGATCCAGTTCGCGTTCGTGGCCGACGAGGCCAACGTGTCGCAGGAGGGGAAGCTCAACGTGCTGGGCGTGTTCGACCAGGTGGCGGCGGGGGAGTTCCCGGTCGTGCACCCGCGCATGGTCTTCGTCTTCCGCCTGCTGGCCGAGTTCTCGGACTCCGGCCGCGCCACCACCCTGCGGGTCCGCCTGCTCGACGAGGACGACGGCGCCCTGTTCGAGGCCGCGGGCGAGCTCCAGGCGCCGCTCGTGCCGCCCGGCGGCGTCACCAGCGCCAACCAGGTCTTCCACCTGGTGGGCATCCAGTTCCCGCGCCCCGGCGTCTACCGCTTCGTGGTGGAGATGGGCGACCTGGAGCCCTACGTCACCCCCTTCCACGTCACCCTGCCCCCGGGCGAGGGCACGCTGAACTGACGCTCCGGGAAGGGCGGCGGCCTCCCTCCGGCGGGCGCGGGGGGAGGCCGTTGACGGGAGCGCATCCGCTACTTACGTTTCCGGACGTTTCATCCGCCGGCCGCCGCGCGCGTCACCCGTCCTCCCGACGCTCCGACGCCAGCTCCGGTCCCGGTCCCTCTCCGGCGCGCACCCGCCGCCGGCACTCAAGGGCGCCCCGCCCGTGGCCGCCCCGTATCCCCCCACCGGAGGTGTTGGCATGACCCGGAACGACGTGATCCGCGCCTGGAAGGACCCGAAGTTCCGCGCGTCCCTCTCGCCCGAGCAGCGCGCCGCCCTGCCGGCGATGCCCGCGGGCGAGCGCGTGGTGGAGATGGACGAGACGCAGCTCACCAACGTGGACGGCGGCGCCTGGTCGAACGGCCTGATCGGCACCGTCTCGGGCGACTGCAACGGCGGCACCTCGTGCTGGACGGTGCTGCAGAACATGATCGCCTGGGGCTGAGCCCTCCCGGGCCGTGCTCCCGAGCCCCGCACCCCCACCCGGGGGTGCGGGGTTTGCTTTTCCCCCTCCCCGTCCGCACCTTGGGGCGTCGCTCCCGCCATCCCCAGGAGGCTCCCCGTGTCCCACCTCCCTGCATCCGCCCGCCGCCGCTTCCCGGCGGTGACGCCATGACGCGCCTGGGCATCCGCACCACGCAGCGCTGCGAGATGGTGGAGATCACCGACCGCGTGCAGAGGGCGCTCGACGCCACCGGGGTCCGGGAGGGCGCGCTGGTCGTGCAGTCCCTGCACACCACCTGCGGCCTGACGGTGAACGAGAACGCCGACCCCGACGTGGTGCACGACCTGCTCGCCAAGCTCCGGGAGATGGTCCCGCACCGCGAGGCGTACTACCGCCACGCCGAGGGCAACAGCGACTCGCACCTGAAGACCAGCTTCTTCGGCCCCTCGCTCACCGTCCTGGTCGGCGAGGGCCGCCTGGTGCTGGGCCGGTGGCAGGGGATCTGGCTCTGCGAGTTCGACGGCCCCCGCGAGCGGGAGCTGGCCGTGCAGGTCCTGGGGGCGGCCGGGTAGAGGCCGACTCGGCTCCGCGGGAGGGAACCACCTCCGCGGCAGCGAGATGAAGACCCGCCCTCCCGAGCACCCCTCCCCCCTTGTGGGGGAGGGCAGGGGGTGGGGGGGCGCGGCGCCGGCCGGTGCCGGCTCTCCACAGACCCGCCGTCGGCGACCATCGCCTCCGCACGAGCCCGCGGTTCGTGACGGAACGAAGTGGAGAGGCCGCGCGGTCCGCCGACACCGGCGGGAGCCCGCGGCACCGCGTCTGCGGGGGGAGGAGAGCGTTCGCGCGTGACGGGGCCCAACGGAGGAGGAGACGCAGCCGGATGATGCGGATGGAGCGGGCGCGCGCGGGCCTGGGGGGCGGATGACGGGGCGGCTGGCGCACCTGCGCGCGGCGCTGCGGCTGGTGGCGCGCGGCGTCCGGGCCCGTGGGGAGCCGCCCGTGACCCCCGCCGTGCCGCGGCGCCGGCCGGCGGTGGAGCACGACGGCATCCAGCCGGACGCCGGGCGGGTGCCGGCGTACCTGGCGGCGACGGCGGGCGGCGGGATCGCGGCGTTCCGCGGCGGGGAGGCGCTCCCCCCGCTCTTCTCGGTGACCTGGGAGACGGCGGCGTACGTGGAGCTGCTCGCCTCGCTGGACCCGCCGCTCCCCCTGGGCGGGATCGTGCACCTGGAGGGCGAGGTGGTGCCGCTGCGCCCCGTGCGCGCCGGCGAGCGGGTGCGCTGCCGGGTGGAGCTGGAGAAGGCGGAGGCTTCCACGCGCGGCGTGCGCCTCACCGTGTCCTCGCGCAACTGGGACGGGTGCGGGCGCCTCTGCTCGCAGGGCACGGCGGTCTTCCTGGTCCGCGCCCCCGCCCCGAAGCACGCCCCGCGCCCGGCGGCGCGCGAGGCGAGGGAGGTCCCGCCCACGCCGGGCTCGCCCCAGGCGTGGCGCGACCTGGACCGGTGGGCGCTCCGGGGTGGGGACGGGCGGCGCTACGCGCGCGTCTCGGGCGACTGGAACCCCATCCACCTGTGGCCCGTCACCGCGCGGCCGTTCGGGTTCCGCCGCCCCATCCTGCACGGCCTGTGCATCCAGGCGCGCGTGGCGCACGCGCTGATCGAGCGCCTGTGGAGCGGCGACCCCGGCGCGCTGCGCCGCCTGGCGGTGGCCTTCCGCGCGCCGGTCCCGCTGCCGTCCCGCGCGCGCCTGCAGGCCGGCGACGGCACGGACGGGCGGCACTGGTTCCGGCTCGTGGACGAGGTGGGCGAGAAATTGCTGGCGGAGGGGACGTACGCCGGGGGACGCTCCTCCTCCGCCTGACGCTCCGCGGCGCGCCCGACCGCGGACGGTCGGCCCCGCCCATCGATCGGTGCGGACGGGGATCCGCCGTCCACGCCACGGCCGGACGGCGTCCGCCGCCGCTCCGCGGCGCCGTCGCCCGCGCGCCGGTTTCGTCGCCGTCGCCGTTCGTGCGGGGGTCCCCCGGGCCCGCGCCGCCGTCACGCAGGAAAGCGACCGGATGACCACCCGCACGATCCGCGCAGCACCCCCGGCCGGCCCCGCAGGCAGCGGCGCGGCCCGCCCCCCGTTCGAGGGGCCGGGCGAGATGCGCGCGCTCTGCCGCGCGTTCGACTGGTCGTCCACGCCCCTGGGGCCGGTGGAGGGCTGGTCGCAGAGCCTGCGCACCACGGCCGACCTGGTCCTGGGCTCGCGGAACCCCATGTTCCTGTGGTGGGGGCCGGACCTGGTCCAGCTCTACAACGACGCCTACCGGCCCTCCCTTGGCTATGCGCCCCCGGCCGAGGGCGGGCGGCACCCGCGGGCGCTGGGGATGCGGGGGGTGGAGTTCTGGACCGACATCTGGGACACCATCGGGCCGCAGATCGAGCAGGTGATGACCACCGGCGAGGCGACCTGGCACGAGGACCAGTACCTGCCCATCGAGCGGAACGGGACGCTCGATGACGTGTGGTGGACGTACAGCTACTCCCCCGTGCGAGACGACGACGGCTCAATCGGGGGAACGCTCGTCGTCTGCCAGGAGACCACCTCGCGCGTGATGGCCGACCGGGAGCGCGAGCGGCAGGCGGCGCTCACCGCCGCGGCGGAGCGGCGCGCCACGCAGGTGCTGGAGCGGATGGCCGACGAGCACCTGCTGATGGACGCGCACTTCCGCATCCTGAGCGTGAACGCGGCGGCGGAGCGCTCGCTGGGGGTGCAGAGGGCGGAGCTGGTGGGGCGCACCCACTGGGATGCGTTCCCCGCGTCGGCGGGCTCCGAGGCGGAGCGCCAGTACCGGCGGGTGGCCGCGGAGGGGGTGCAGGCCCACTTCACCCAACACTACCGGGGAGAGGGGTACGACCGGCACCTGGACATCGACGCCTACCCCACCGAGGACGGGGGCGTGGCCGTCTTCTGGCGCGACGTGTCGGAGCGCATGAAGGCCGTGGAGGCGCTGCGCGAGGGCGAGGCGCGCCTGCGCGCGATCTTCGACGGGACCTACGAGTACATCGGCCTGGTCTCGCCCGACGGAACGCTGCTGGAGGCCAACCGCGCGTCGCTGGAGTTCGCCGGGAACACCCGCGACGAGGTGGTGGGGCGGCCGTTCTGCGAGGGACCCTGGTTCGTCCACACCCCCGGTGCGTCCGAGACCATGCGCCGGGCCCTGCAGCGCGCCGCGGCCGGCGAGCTGGTGCGCTTCGAGATCGCGCTGCGGCGCCCCGACGGCGAGGAGCTCGTCTTCGACCTGTCCCTGCACCCGGTGCGCGACGCCGGGGGCCGCGTCGCGCTGATCGTGCCGGAGGGGCGCGAGATCACCGAGCGGCAGCGGGCCGAGGTGGCGCTGCGCGAGAGCGAGGCGCGCTACCGCACGCTGTTCGACTCGCTGGACGAGGGCTTCTGCGTGATCGAGCTGCTGTTCGACCCCGACGGCCGGCCGGTGGACTACCGCTTCACGGAGGCGAACCGGGTCTTCGAGGCGCAGACGGGGCTCGCTCGCCCCGTCGGCCGCACCGCGCGGGAGCTGGTGCCGAACCTGGAGGACCACTGGGTGGAGACGTACGGCCGCGTGGCGCGGTCGGGCGAGCCGATGCGCTTCGAGAGCGGTTCGGAGGCCATGGGGCGCTGGTTCGACGTCTACGCCTTCCGGGTGGGCGAGGCGACGGAGGGCCAGGTCGGCCTGCTGTTCCGCGACGTCACCGCCGCGCGGTCCGCGGCGGCCGATCGCGAGCGGCTGCTGGGGGAGCTGCAGGTGGAGCGCTCCCGCCTGGCCGAGGTGTTCCGCCAGGCGCCGTCGTTCCTGGCCGTCGTGCGGGGGACGGACCACGTCTTCGAGCTGGTGAACGACGCCTACTACGGCCTGGTGGGGCACCGCGACATCGTCGGGAAGCCCGTGCTGGAGGCGCTTCCGGAGGTGCGGGAGCAGGGATTCGTGGAGCTGCTGGACCAGGTGCTGCGGACGGGGGAGCCGTTCGTGGGACGCGAGCTGCTGATCCGCCTGGCGCGCACCCCCGGCGGAACGCCCGAGGACCGCTACGTCGACTTCGTCTACCAGCCCCTGACGGAGGCGGACGGCCAGCGCTCGGGAGTCGTGGCCCACGGCTCCGACGTGACCGAGCAGGTGATGGCCCGCCGCCAGGTGGAGCGGCTGCTGGAGGAGAGCGAGCGGGCGCGCGGCGAGGCGGAGGCCGCTCGCGGCGAGGCCGAGGCGGCGAACCGCGCCAAGAGCGAGTTCCTGGCGGTGATGAGCCACGAGCTGCGCACCCCGCTGAACGCCATCGGCGGCTACGCCGAGCTGCTGGAGATGGGGATCCGCGGTTCCGTCACCCCGCCCCAGCGCGAGGACCTGCGCCGCATCCAGACCAGCCAGCGGCACCTGCTGGGGCTCATCAACGAGGTGCTGAACTACGCCAAGCTCGAGACGGGCACCGTGCACTACGACATCGTGGAGGTGCCGGTGCGCGAGGCGATGAACGCGGCGGAGTCGCTGGTGTCGCCGCAGGCGCGGGCGAAGGGTCTGGCGCTGGTGGTGGTGGGCTGCCCGCGGGCGCTCGCCGTGCTGGCGGACGTGGAGAAGCTGCGGCAGATCCTGGTGAACCTGCTCTCCAACGCCGTGAAGTTCACCGAATCGGGGGGGCGGATCGAGATCTCGTGCGGAGCGGAGCGGGACCGGGCCGTCTTCCGCGTGCGCGACACGGGGGTGGGGATCGCGGAGGACAAGCTGGAGGCGATCTTCGACCCCTTCGTGCAGGTGCGCTCCGACCTCACCCGGCCGCACGAGGGTACGGGCCTGGGGCTGGCGATCAGCCGCGACCTGGCCCGCGGGATGGGCGGCGACCTGAGGGCCGAGAGCGCTCCCGACCGGGGCAGCACCTTCATCCTGGAGCTCCCCGCGCCGGCCTGACCTCCGTCCGCACCCACGCGAGGAGGGCCCCGGCGGAACGTCCGCCGGGGCCCTCCTCGTCCGTGGACGACGGCCGTCAGGGGTAGAGGCGTGTCAGCGACCAGTCGCCCGAGTCCCCGTCCCGCGCGTACAGCTCCCGGTCGTGCAGGCGGGACGGCTTGCCGTACCAGAGCTCGATGCGGTCCGGCACCACGCGGAAGCCCGACCAGAAGGGCGGGCGCGGGATCTCCTCGCCGGGGAAGCGCGCCTCCACCTCCCTCACGCGCCGCTCCAGCGTGGCCGGGCCGTCGAGCGGCCGGCTCTGCCGCGACGCCCACGCCCCGATGCGGCTCCCCCGCGCCCGCGAGGCGTAGTAGGCCTCCGCCTCGGCGTCGGAGACGCGCTCCACGCGGCCCTCCACGCGCACCTGCGTCTCCAGCGGCTGCCAGTGGAAGCAGAGGGCGGCGCGCGGGTTGGCGGCCAGCTCCAGCGCCTTGCGGCTCTCCAGGTTGGTGTAGAAGACGAACCCCGTGGCGTCCACCCCCTTCAGCAGCACCATGCGCACGGACGGCCGCCCGTCCGCGTCCGCCGTGGCCAGCGCCATCGCGGTGGGCTCGCGGATCCCCTCCGCGGCCTTCGCGCGCTCCAGCAGCTCGCCGAACCGCGCGAACGGCTCCGCGGCCGGCGCCCGCCCCGCCCCCGTCGCTCTCTCCACCGCGCCCCTCCCGCAGAATGAGACCGGTCCCGCCCCCACCCCCGGCGGGGCCACGAAAGAACCGCGCCGTCTGCCGGGCGCCTCGCGGGGACGAGCGACCGCGGCAGCGCGGAATCTGCCACCCCCGCTCACGGTGCGCCAGCCATCGCACGTCCCGTCGCGGGCCCCCCGGCCGCGGGGGATGGGGCGCGACGAAAGAGGCCCGGGCCGCCGAAGCAGCCCGGGCCTTCTTCTTCGTCTACGTCGGAGGCTACTGCGTGGTGAGCGTGTAGCTGCCGGTCGCCGGCTCGAAGCTGTTCGCGGCGATGACGTAGGTGCCCGCCGGGAGCGTCGCGGTGATCCGCGAATCGGTGCCGCCGGCGCTGTCGTCGTCCTCCTCGATTCCCGTGCCGGCGGCGTTGAAGAGGATCAGGTAGGCGTCGAAGGCCGAGGAGCGCAGGGTGATGACCACCTGGCGCGTGGTGGTGATCGTGAAGCGGTACAGGTCCACCTTCGTTCCGTCCTGGAACTCGCAGTCGGTGGCCGTCAGGGAGCCGGTCACCGTGGTGCCCAGCGTGTGGGTCAGGATGGGGCAGTCGTCGGTGACCTCGAACGCCTGCGTGTCGGTCTGGCCGCCGATCCTCGCGGTGATGTTGACCGCGCCCGGCGACACGCCCGTCAGCAGGCCCGTGGAGCTGACCGTGGCGATGCTGTTGTTGCTGGAGCTCCACTCGACCGACTGGCCGGTGATCACGTCGCCGTCGTCGTCGTAGGCGGTCGCCTGCAGCTGCAGCGTGCCGCCGACGGTGACCTCCGAGTCCTCGGCCTCGATGATCACGGTGTCGACGGTGGGGCCGCTGGTGCCGCTGTCGCACGCGGGGGCGAACGCGGCGAGAGCCAGGACGCCCAGGGTCCAGAGGGTGCGCTTTTGCATGGAGGAGTCTTGGAAGTGTGAACGGCCGGCGGGACGTCCCGCCGTTCCGCGATCTGCGTGCCAGACGGAAACGTCTGCCGCACCGCCCCTGGCCTGCATCCCGGCTGGTGGGGCACCCGGCCGGGTCCGACCGTACGTTCCGGCGCCCGTGCGCCGTCAGCTCCGCGGGGGCCGCACCACGCGGATGGGGAGCGTGGCCCGGGTGTTCTCCCACGCCATCGTCAGCGTGCCTCCGCCGCCGGCCGCGGCGGGGTTGGGCGAGAGGGAGATGGTGAACGTCTCCACCGGCTGGCGCAGCGTGGTGCGGCGCATGGGAATGCGGACCAGGTCGCGCTCCGCCTTGTACTCCGTGCCCCACTGCCCCGTCTGCCGGTTCACGATCAGCGTCCACCCCTCCGCCGTGGGCAGCGAGTAGAGCGTGTAGGTGCCGCGGGGCACCCGCGCGCCGCCGATCTGCAGGTCCACGTCGGTCGAGAGCGTGGTGGCGGCGTTGGCGCCCGTGCGCCAGACGCGCCCGTACGGCACCAGCCCGCCGAAGATCCTGCGGCCGCGCATCCCCGGGCGCGAGTAGTCCACGCTCACCTTGCCGCCGCCGGGAAGCGTCAGCTCCGCCGTGTCGCGCGGGGACAGCGGCGGGCGGCCCGCCTGGGCCGACGAGGGGAGCGCCATCGCGAGCAGGGCGGCCAGGGCCAGCGCGGGGGCGGCGAAGCGTCGGAACGGGGCGGGGACGGGCACGGGGCACCTCCGGTAGGGCGGGAGCCGGGTCGGTCCGGCGAAAGCTACCCCGCCGCGGTGGGGCGGGGCAAGTCGTCACTCCGGCTCGTCGGGCGGAACGGGAAGCCCCTCGGCGCGGAAGCGGCGGTAGTGCGCCTCGAGCAGCGGGAGCACCGCGTCGAACGCCTCCACGACGCCGGGGTCGAACTGCGTACCCGCGCAGTCGCGCACCAGGTCCACCGCCTGCTCCCACGTCACCCCGTCGCGGTAGGCGCGGCGGCTGGTCATGGCGTCCAGCGTGTCGGCCACGGACAGAACGCGGGCCGAGAAGGGGATGGCCTCGCCCGCCAGCCCGTCGGGGTACCCGCGGCCGTCCCAGCGCTCGTGGTGCGAGCGCACCACGTCCAGCACGCGCCGGTCGTCGATCAGCGGGCCCAGGATGCGGGCGCCGATCACCGTGTGCTTGCGCACCGCCTCCATCTCCCTCCGCGTGAGGCGGTCCGGCTTGCGCAGCACCCGGTCGGGCACGCCGATCTTCCCCACGTCGTGCAGGTCGCCCGCCAGGCGGAACGACACCAGGTCGATGCCCCCCGTGCGCTCGGCGATGGTCATGGCATAGGCCGTCACCCGCCGCGCGTGGCCGGCGATGAACGGGTCCTTGGCCTCCACCGCAGCGGCCAGGGCGTGCGCGGCGCGCAGCACCCAAATCTTGGCCTCGGTGTCGCGCTGGCGGATGCGCGCCTCCAGGACCTCGCGCTCGCGCGCCTGCTCGCGCTCGGCGCGGCGGCGGTGCAGCGAGTCGTCGACCCGCGCGCGCAGGTCGGCGGCGTCGTACGGCTTCAGCAGCAGGTGGTCGATCCCGCGCCCCACCGCGGCGGCCGCGCGGGGAAGGTCGGCGCTGCTGGAGGTGAGGATCAGGCGCGTGGCGGGCGCGCGCGAGCGCACCTCCACCAGCAGGTCCAGCCCGCTGGCGCCGCCCAGGCGCAGCTCCGTCAGCACCAGGTCGAAGGGGACGCGGGCGAGCAGGTCCAGCGCGGACGCCACCCCGTCGGCCGCCGACACGTCGTGGCCCACCTCCGCGAGCGCGCGGCAGACCGCGTCCCGCATCCCGGCGTCGGCCTCCACCACCAGGATCCGCCCCGCGGCCGCGGCGGCCGGCTCCGTCTCCGTCAGCATGCTCGCGCCGCTCCCGCGCCCCGCGGCGCTGTTCATCCGGCGTCGGCGAGCAGGGCGCACGCCGCCGGCAGGTCCACGTTCCCGCCGCTCACGATCACCCCCACCCGCAGCCCCTCCGCCGCGACCGCTTCGTCCAGCAGGGCCGCCACGGGCACCGCGCCCGACGGCTCCACCACCGTCTTCATCCGCGTCCACAGGAACGCCATGGCGCTCACGATGCCGGCCTCGCGCACCGTCACCACGTCGTCCACCAGCGCGCGCACCAGCGGAAAGGTCAGGCGCCCCAGCGCCGGCGTCCGCAGCCCGTCCGCGATGGTGGGCGGGTTGCGCACCGTGTGCAGCTCGCCGCTGTGGAAGGAGCGCGCCGCGTCGTCCGCCGCCTGGGGCTCCACCCCCACCACGCGGCACCCCGGGGAGGCGTCGCGCGCGGCCAGCGCCGTGCCGCTCAGCAGCCCGCCGCCGCCGCAGGGGGCCAGCACCAGGTCCAGCGGCCCCGCCTCCTCGATCAGCTCCAGCGCCGCGGTGCCCTGGCCCGCGATCACCCCCGCGTGGTCGAACGGGGGGAGCACGGAGGCGCCCGTGGAGCGGCGGATGTCCTCGGCCAGCTCCTCGCGCGACTCGGTGAAGCGGTCGTACAGGACCACCTCGGCCCCGTAGCCGCGGGTGGCCTCGATCTTGGCGGAGGGCGCGTCGGCCGGCATCACCACCGTGGCGCGGATGCCCAGGAGCCGGCCGGCCAGGGCCACGGCGCCCGCGTGGTTCCCGGACGAGTACGCCACCACCCCCGCGCGGCGCTCCTCGGGACCCAGCAGCGAGAGGGCGTTGTAGGCGCCGCGGAACTTGAAGGCGCCGCCCCGCTGGAACGACTCGAGCTTCAGGAACACGCGCCCCCCCACGCGCGCGTCCAGGGAACGCGAGGTGAGCACCGGCGTGCGGTGCGCCACCCCACGCAGCCGCTCCGCCGCGGCGCGCACGTCGGCCGCGCCGGGGGCGTCGGGGGGAAGGACGACGTCAGGCTTCATCCACGTGCAGCCAGTCCAGGGGTGCGTCCGGGGCCAGCTCCCCCAGGAGCTCCTCCACCCGGGCGGGGTCGGCCAGGAGCCGGGCGATGCCGGCCAGGGAGCGCAGGTGCTCCTCGGCGCGGTCGGCGGGGCTCAGCAGCAGGAAGACCAGGCGCACCGGCCGCCGGGCGTGGGGGAAGGACACGCCCTGGCGGCTCGTCCCCACCACCAGCACGCCGTGGCTCAGCGCCGCGGAGCGCACGTGGGGAACGGCCACCCCCGGCAGCACCTCGGACGACCACTCGTCCTCCTGCCGCACCAGGGCGCCGGCCAGGCGCTCCGCCAGGGCGGGGTCGTCCACCGCGCGGGCCGTGAGCTCCGCCATCGCCCCGGCGAAGGTGTCCGCCTCCAGCGCCACCACCCCGTGGGGCGAGAGGGCGGCGAGCGAGTCCGTCCCCCCGTCGGCCCCGTCCGCCTCCTCGTCCGCCTCGGGCGGGTACACCACCGCGAAGCACTCGGACGGGAGCGTCGCCAGCAGGGCGGGGAGGCGCTCCAGGCGCGGGTGCCACGCCAGCGTGCCGTGGCGCGCGCTCATCAGGACGACCATGTCGTCGGGCTCCACCCGCGAACGCAGCGACGCCGTCAGCTCGCGCCACCCCTCCGCCTCCTCCCACACCGCCTGCACGGTGGGGCGCAAGGCCGCCATCAGGGCGCGCACCCGCTCCGCCGCGCCGCCGCCCACGGCGAGCACGGTGAGCGGCGCGCCGGAGGAGCGGGAGACGCCCTGCAGCGCCCGCGCCGCCGCCTCGAAGCCCGGGTGCCGCTCCGCCCCGGGGGGCACCACCGCCAGCACGCGGCGCACCGCGGCCAGCGGGCGGCCCATGCGCGCCACCACCACCAGCCGGCGGGTGCTCTCCAGGAGCTGGTCCAGCACCGAGCCGAAGATCACCCCGTGCGCGGTGAGGCGCCCGTCCCACCCGGTGACCACCGCGGCGGAGCGCGTCTCCGCCGCCGCGCGGGCGATCCCCTCCGCCACGTTGGCGTCCACCCGGGTGAGCGGAACCACCGGAACCTCCGCCGCCGCGGCGTGCGCCACCGCGTGGCTCAGCATCCGCTCCGCCTCGGCCACGTGGGCGGGCGAGCCCCGGTCCACCACCAGGAGCGGGTGCAGCGGCTCGGCGGTGTCCTTTCCCCGCACCGCCAGCGCCAGGTCGATCAGCGCGTCCGCCGTGGCCGGGTTGGCCAGCGGCACCAGCACCCGCCGGGGGGCGCGGCCGGTCGGGCGGGGCCGCTCGGCGTCGCGCAGCGCCACCCGGCGGCCCCAGCGCTCCACGGCCCAGGGGCCCACGATGCAGCTCGCCAGGATCACCACGAACACGCCGTTCACCTCGGCCTGGTCCAGCAGCCCCACCTCGAACCCGATCAGCACGATGGCGAGCGTCCCCGCGGCGTGGGGCACCGTCAGGCCGTACACCACCCGCGTCTCGTCCCCGCTCCACCCCAGCAGGCGCCCCGCGATCCAGGCGGCCGCCCACTTGGAGACCAGCACGCCGGCGGCCAGCGCGAGTGAGGTCCTCCACGCCCGCGGCGAGTCCAGCGCCCGCGCGTCCACCAGCATCCCCACCGAGAGCAGGAAGAACGGGATGAAGAGGGCGTTGCCCACGAAGTGGATGCGGCTCATCAGCGTCCCGTGCTCCGGGACCAGCCGGTTGAGCGCCAGCCCGGCCAGCAGCGCGCCCACGATGGGCTCCACCCCCGCGGCGTGGGCCAGGTACGCCACCCCGAACACCGCCGTCATCACGAACAGGTACTCGGCGGCGCCCCCGCGCGCGTGGCGGAAGAACCAGCGGCCCAGCCGGGGAAGGCCCAGCAGCACCGCCGCCACGTACAGCGCGAAGGGGCCCCCCAGCCGCACCACGATCCCGGCGTCCAGCCCGCCCTGCGCCGCGTTGGCGACCACGGCCAGCAGCACCAGCGCCAGCACCTCGGTCAGGATGGTGCCGCCCAGCGAGACGGTGACCGCCTCGTTGCGCACGATCCCCAGGCGCTGCGCGACCGGGTACGCCAGCAGCGTGTGCGAGGCGAACGCCGACGCCACCAGCAGGGCGGAGAGGACGGAGTACCCCAGCAGCAGCGCGATGCCCGTGCCCGCCACGGCGGGCACCAGGAAGGAGAGGACCCCGAACGCCAGGCTCTTGGCCCGGAAGCGGGCGAAGTCCTCCAGGTCCAGCTCCAGCCCCACCATCAGCATCAGGTACAGCAGCCCCACCGTGCCCAGCAGCACGATGGTGGCATCGCGGGCCAGGATGCCGGCGCCGTGCGGCCCGATGGCCGCGCCCGCCAGGATCAGCCCGATGATCCCGGGCACCCGCAGCCGCTCGAAGACGATGGGGACCACCAGGAACACCGCCGCCGCCACCGCCACGATCAGCACCGGGTCCGTGAACGGCAGCGCCGGGAGCGCGGACGCGTAGAGCATGGTCTCGTCCTCGGCCGGGGGACCCGACGGGGTCCCGGTCAGGAGCAGGGGCCTCGCCCTCCTCCGCTCTGGATGCGGGGGCCGCCCGCCCCGCGCGTGGTGCCCGCGCTCAGACCTTGGGGATCGACGGGTCCACCTCGTCGGACCAGGCGTGGATGCCGCCCTTCAGGTTCAGCACGCTACGGAAGCCGCGGTCGCGCAGGAACCCGACCACCCGCTCGCTGCGCCCGCCGCCGCGGCAGTAGACCACCACCTCGTCCCCGGGATCGAGGGCGTGGAACAGGGCCGGGATGTCGCCGATGGGCATGTGGCGGGCGCCGTGGGCCTCCAAGCTCCCGGCGTCCCACTCCTCCTGCTCGCGCACGTCCACCAGCGTGATGTGGTCGCCGCGGTCCAGGCGCGCCTTCAGCTCCGTCGGCGTGATCTCGGGGGTCGCTTCCTCCTGCATCCTCTCCTCCGGTCGGTTCGTCGGCCGGGGGTCCGGGGCGGACCCTGCCGGGGCCCCCTACGGTAACAGGCGCGGAGCCGCGGGGAAACCCTCGTCCGGCCCAAGCGGGCCCGGAAGCTGCGCTTGTGCCCCCGTGCGCGCCCGGATACCTTGCGGGCGGCCGGCGGGGGGTGCCCCCCGCCACCGAACCACCGCGAACCGGGCCGCATGGAGATCCTGCACGAGATGGGAGCGCTGCTCCCCAACCTGATCGACCTGGTGCTGCACCTGGACAAGCACCTGGAGGGCCTGGCCCGCGACTACGGCGCGTGGATCTACGCCATCCTGTTCCTGATCGTCTTCTGCGAGACGGGGCTGGTGGTCACGCCGTTCCTGCCCGGCGACTCGCTGATCTTCGCCGTGGGGGCGCTGGCCGCCACCGGGGCCATGGACGTGGCGCTCTGCTTCCTGGTGCTGGTCTCCGCCGCCATCCTGGGCAACACCGTCAACTACACCATCGGTGCCACGCTGGGAGCCCGGCTGGTGGAGCGGAAGTCGCGCTTCCTGAAGCCGCACTACCTGGAGCGCACGCACGCCTTCTACGAGAAGTACGGCGGCAAGACGCTGATCATCACCCGCTGGGTGCCCATCGTGCGCACCTTCGCCCCGTTCGTGGCGGGGGTGGGCCGCATGACCTTTGGGCGCTTCACCACCTTCAACGTGGTGGGCGCCTTCCTCTGGGTCACGCCGCTCCTCTTCGCGGGGTACTACTTCGGCAACCTGCCCGCGGTGCGCGACAACTTCGGACTCGTCGTCATCGCCATCCTGGTCATCTCGGTGATCCCCGCGGTGGTGGAGTACGTGAAGCACCGCCGCTCCCAGCGCGGCCTGATCCCGCCGGTCGACCCGCGTCCATGAAGGCGCTCCGCGCGCTCCTGCCGGGCGCCGCCCTGGCGCTGCTCGCCGCCGCGCCCGCGCGCGGGCAGGAGGCGGACACGACGCGCGCCGACACCGTCGCCGCCGACACCGCCGCCGCGGCGTCGGCCCGGCGCTGGCCGGCTCCGTTCGCGGTGCGGTCCAGCGGACGCGTGCCCACCCGCCCGCTGCGCCC
>JASLAX010000189.1 GCA_030146875.1 Longimicrobiaceae bacterium | reverse complement strand
CCGCGCGCGCCGGACGCGGCGTACGTGCGCGGGCGCGCCCTGTACCGCGCCGGCAACGGCGCGGCGGCGCGCGAGGCGCTGCTGGCCGCGGCGGCGGCCTTCCCCTCCTCTCCCCGCGCGGCGGACGCGCTCTGGCTGGTGGCGGACCTGGCGCACGACGCGGGGGAGACGGCGCGGGCGCGCGCCCTGTATCAGCGCATCGTGGCCGGGCACCCGCGCTCGGCGCGGGCCGACCTGGCGCGGATGCGGCTGGCGGGGATGGACCTGCTGCGCGGCGACCACGCCTCGGCCGCGGCGCACTGGGACGCGGCGCGCGCGGCGGCCTCGTCCCAGCCGGCGTGGCTGCGGGCGACGTACTGGGCGGGGCGGGCGCGGCTGGCGGCGGGGGACCGGGCGGGGGCGCACGCCCTCTTCCGCGCCGTGCGCGAGCGGGAGCCGCTCTCCTACTACGCCGTGCTCTCCGCCAGGCGCCTGGGCCAGCCCGTGTGGCCCATCCCGCTCGCCCGCGGCCCCGAGCAGACGGAGGCGGAGGCCGACGCGCTGACCGGGCGGATGCGCACGATCTCGCTCCTGCGCGCCGCCGGTCTCCGCGCCGAGGCCACGGCGGAGGTGCAGCGCGCGATGGACGCGGCGGGCGACGACGCCTCGGAGCGCTACGCGCTGGCGGAGGCGCTGGCGGGGCGCGGGTACGCGGCCTACGGCATCCGCATCGGGCGGGCGCTGCAGGAGAAGGCGGGGGCGACGGACATGCGGCTGCTGCGCATCCTCTACCCCTTCCCCTTCCGCGAGAGCATCGAGGAGGAGGGCAGGAAGCGCGGCATCGACCCGTTCATGATCGCGGCGCTCACGCGCCAGGAGTCGGCGTTCGAGCCGCGCGCCACCTCCGGGGCCGGCGCCCGCGGGCTGATGCAGGTGATGCCGCGGACGGGGGCCGGGCTGGCGGCGGCGGAGGGGCTGCGCGGGTGGAGCGCGGAGCGGCTGTACGACCCCGAGGTGAACGTGAGGCTGGGCACGCGGTTCCTGGCCGCGCAGATGCGGCAGTGGAACGGCCACCTTCCGTACGTCTTCTCCGCCTACAACGCGGGCCCGCACCGGGTGCAGCGCTGGCGCCGCTTCCCCGAGGCGGCGGACCCGGAGCTGTTCACCGAGCGGATCCCGTACGAGGAGACGCGCGAGTACGTGAAGATCCTGACCCGCAACCGCGAGATCTACCGCGGGCTCTACGGCCGGGCGCGGTAGCGCGGTAGGCCTCAGGGCGGCGGCGGGGGAGCGCCCGCTGGCGGGGCGCACCGGGAGGACGACGAGGGGAGGTGGACGCTGGAGGCGACGATCGAGCGCGGGCCGTGGACGCGGCGGATGGTGGACGTGGGAGGGGTGCGCCTGCACGTCCGCGAGGCGGGCGCGGGCCCCCTGGTGCTGCTGCTGCACGGCTTCCCCGAGACGGGGTACGGCTGGCGGCGGCAGATCCCGGCGCTGGCGGAGGCGGGGTTCCGCGTGGCCGCCCCGGACCTGCGCGGCTACGGCCTCTCCGACCGGCCGACGGGCATCCGTCCGTACCGCGCGGAGGCGCTCTGCGAGGACGTGGCCGGCCTGGTCCGCGCCCTGGGCGAGGAGCGGGCCGCGATCGTGGGCCACGACTGGGGCGGGCTGATCGCCTGGTACCTCACGGCGCTGCACCCGCGCGTCATCGACCGGCTCGTGGTGGTCAACGCGCCGCACCCGCGGGCCTTCCGCCGCGAGCTGAAGACGCCCGACCAGGCGCGCCGCTCGTGGTACGCGGGCTTCTTCCAGCTCCCGCTGCTGCCCGAGGCGGCGCTGCGCGCGGGCGACTTCGCGCTGATGCGGCACGTCTTCCGCACGGGTCCTCGCCGGAAGGGGGCCTACACCGAGGAGGACGTCGCCGTGTACCGCGAGGCGTGGTCGCGGCCGGGGGCGCTGACGGCGATGGTGAACTACTACCGCGCCATCCCCCGGCACCGGCCGCCGCGCATGGAGACGGTGCGCGCGCCCACGCTGCTGCTGTGGGGGATGCGCGACCCGCACCTGCGCCCGCAGCTCTCCGAGGGGCTGGAGGAGTGGGTCCCCGACCTGCGCGTGGTGCGGCTGCAGGACGCCAGCCACTGGGTGCCGGCGGACGCCCCCGACGTCGTGAACGAACGCATCACCGGGTTCCTGCGTGAACGCTGAGGCCTCCCCCGTGCCGACCGCCCGCCCCGCACCGCGCATGCGGCGCGAGATGATGCGGAAGGCCTTCCACATGGCCTCCATCGCGGTGCCGGTGCTGGTCTGGCTGATGCCGGGGGAGGCCGCGCGCTGGCTGCTGCCCGCCGCGGCCGCCGTGGCGTTGGGGATCGACGTGGCGCGCCTGCGCATGCGCTGGCCGCGCTACCACTTCCTGCGCCGCACGCGCACCATGCTTCGGGCCCACGAGCGGCGGGGCCTCACGGGCGGGACGTACATGGCGATGGCGTACGCGCTGGCCGTGGTCCTCTTCCCGAAGTCCGTCGCGGTGGCCGCCATGCTCTTCAACGGCGTGGGCGACGCGGCGGCGGCGCTGGTCGGCAAGCGCTACGGGCGGCACCGCACGTCCTGGGGAAAGAGCTGGGAGGGCTTCGCCGCGGGGTTCGCGGCGGGGTGCGCGTCCGCCCTGCTGGTGGTCGCCGCGTCCGCGAACAGCGCCTTTCCGCTCGCCGTCGCCGGCGCCGTGCTGGGCGCCCTGGTGGCCGCCGCGGTGGAGTTCGCGCCGCTCCCGCTGGACGACAACCTGCGGGTGACGCTGGGCGGCGGGGCCGCCGCGTGGGTGGGAACGCTGCTCGCGGCGTCCCTGCTCTGACGCGGCGCCGGAGGACGCCGCTCCGCGGCGGCGGGCATCCCTCCCGCGGCGGACGACGGAATGCTTGTCCCGCCGCCCGCGCGAGGCGAAGTTGGGGCGTGCCCCCCCCGCCCCGTCATCCTCGCTCCCCGTCCTCCCATGCGCCTTCCGCACCGCCTCTCCGCCCTGGCCCTCCTGGCCGTCTCCGCTCCCGCGGCCGCGCAGGAGTGGACGCCGGACGCCGCCGCGACCCGCGCCGCCGCCCGCACCGCCGCCGTGGGGTGGGACGTGGCGCCCGACGACCTGCTGGCGGCGGAGCGGCTGGGGCGCGCGGCGGTGCGCTGCGAGGCAGAGGCCTGCCGGGCCGACGTGGCCGGGGGAGCGAGCGGGAAGGTCTGCCGCGCGGCCGTGCTGCTCGCCGTCTTCCGCCACCGCGCCTCGCTGCCCGCGGCCGCGCCGGCTCCGCGTCGGTACGATACGGCGTGCGGGGCGGAGAGCGTGGCGGTGGAGGTGCGCGACTCCACGGTGCGCGGCGGGAAGGTGCGCCTGGCCACGCTCACCCACCGGGGCGGCGGCGCGGAGCTGCGCCGCTCGCTGCCGATGGAGCGGCTGGAGGAGGAGGCCACCGCGGCGGAGGAGCGGGAGCGCCGCGCCACGGCGGCCCGGGCGGGCGCCATCGCCGCGTTCGAGCGCGAGCGAGCCGCCGCCCGCGCCGCGGGGGACGAGGCGGCGCTGCGGAAGGCGCTGGTCGGCCTGGCCGAGCAGCACCAGACGTACTTCGCCGGCGCGGACGGCCCCCCGCCCGCCGCGGAGGGCGAGCCGCGCCCGGCCACGGCCGTCTTCACCGTCGCCTCGGTGGAGCCGGTGGCGGCGGGCTCCTGGCGCGCCATCCTCCACGCCGGGTGGCGGCAGGGCGCCGTTCCCGGCGCGCGCGGCCGGCTGCTGGTGGCCTACAGGCGCGGGGACGCGGCGCGCGCCGCCGTGCGCCCCGTCGGCACGGCGGAGGTCGTCCTCACCGATCCCACCACCTCCCAGGTGCTGCTGCGCGTGACGGAGGCCCGCGTCGTTCCGCTGGTCGGCGATCTGGTCGAGCTCACTTACCGCGCGCCCGGGGCGGCGCACCGGAGCGTGTGGCGCGAGCTCGCCGAGCGCGCCGTGCTCTTCCGCGGGAGGGACCAGGCGCTGCTGGCGCACCCGGCGTACCTGGCCCGGGCGGACGACGCCGAGCTGGAGCGCGACCTGCTCCGCGTGGCCGCCGCGGACGTGCGGGCGACCGCCGCCGCGTTCCGCGCCCGCGTGGCGGAGCGGCCGGAGCTGGCGAAGCCGCTGGAGACCGGCCGCTACCGCGGCGTCACCCTGCTCGACGCCATGCAGCGCGCCACGCCCGAGACGGTCGCCGAGTTCCTGCGCTTGGTGCTGGCCGTGCCCGGCAAGTACATGGGCGGCGCGTGGAAGATCGACGAGACCTACGCCAACTGGATCCTCGCCGGCGCCCCCGCCGTTCCGCCCGGCACCGCGGCCCCGCGGCCGTAGGCGCTCTCCCCCGGCCTCGCGCGCCGGGAGATCAGAGGAATCGCAGCAGCGTCTGGCCGCCGTCGTGCCCCACCCGCAGCGCCAGGTCGCGCCCGGCCGCCTCGCGCTGCACCTCCACCACCGTGGCGAGCAGGGAGGGAGGTCATCCGCGTGGTCCGGCGTCCCCATCCGCGCCCGGATGCGGCGTCCCTCCGGACCGCGGATGTTCGGACGACGCCTTCCGCTGCCCGCCCGGAGAGCGCAGATTGCTCGCTCGCCTCCGCCCGCCGCCACTCCGCACCCCCGGACCCGACCCCATGTCAGAGGCCCACTCCCCTGCGTGGATGCAGGCGCTGCTGCCGTACCTGGAGCGCAGCGACTTCCGGGTTCCGCTCAAGGTCCCCATCCACATGCCCAGCGGCCGGATGATCGCCGACGTGGCCGGCGTGTACCTGCGCCTGCCGCGCTGGGAGGGCGAGCCGTTCGCGGACGACTTCGGCAAGAAGGCGGCGGGGATGGTGGAGCTGGACGGCGAGCACACCTTCGCCGAGCTCGCGGTGCTGCGGCTGCTGGAGCGGGAGGGGTGGAACGGGCGCTGGGTGAGCACCTACAGCGCCAAGGGCGAGGTGTGGAAGTACCTCACCCGCTGGGACGACGTGCCCCGCGCCGACCAGCGGAACCGCGTGATCGAGGACGAGGATCCGCGCGTCGTGCTCGCCGGGGTCGCGCGACGCGCGAAGAAGCGCTACGCCGGGTGCTGGGACGTGTTCGCCTGGCGCGGCGACGACTTCGCCTTCCTCCAGACCAAGCGGGGCGCGCCGAACGCGAAGGCGGAGCTGGGCGCCGCGCAGGCGGAGTGGCTGCACAACGCCCTGCTCTTCGGAGACCGGCGGATCACGCTGGCGTCTTTCGCGGTGGTGCACTGGGACTACCGCTGAACCGCCGGAGCGTGCGCTCTCTCGGACGCCGACCTGTCGACGCTATGCACGGAAGGACCACGCGATGAGCTCCGCCACCGACGCACGCGCCCTGCTGGAGCGGCTCGACCGCACCGGGGTCCAGAAGGGCGAGATCCGGACGATCGCGAAGGAGCAGGGAAAGAACCACGCGCTCGCGGTCCAGCTCTGGAAGAGCGGCGGCGTCAACGCCCGGATGCTGTCCTTCCTGCTCCTGGACCTGAAAGCCGTCGACGTCCCGTACCTGGAGATGCTGGTCGCGGACGTCGAGGGCGCAGGCGAGGCCGACCAGTCGCAGCTCCTGGACTGGATGGTCGCCAACGTGATCGTGAAGAAGGCGTCGCTGAAGAACGAGACGGCGCGGTGGCGCACCGAGCGATCCACGATCCGGCAACGGGTGTTCTGGTCGGTGCAGGCGCGGTCCGTCCGGGCGGAGAACCATGAGCACAACGAGCGGCTGCTGGAGCACGTCGAGCGGGACCTGGCCTCGGCGAGTGGGCCGGTTCAGTGGAACATGAACTGGACCGCCGCGCAGATCGGCATCGCCGACGAGCGCCTGCGGAGCCGGTGCGTCGCGCTCGGCGAGAAGACGGGTCTGTACCGTGACTATCCGGTGTCCAAGGGCTGCACCTCGCCCTACCTGCCCCTCTGGATCGGGAGCGTGGTGGGGAAGCAGAGATCTGCATAGGAGGCGCGAAGAAGACGCGTCCGACCCGCTTAGCGGCGAAGTGCCTGCGCGCTGGTCGGAACTCTCTCTGCTACACAGTAGCGTAGACGCATGTGCAAGAAATCATAGAACCCATGCCCGATTTTGTTGTTCATACCATCAACGGACGGGGTAACGTCCTGCTCGAGGTGATGCAGGAGTATTTCGGTCTGTCGAACGAACATATGCGGCGCGAGATCGTGGCTGCAGTCGAGCATGTCACGGAGGCCCTACGAAGACGAGGTGTTAAGTACGCAGACCTGCGCAATGCTCTGAGTCCACAAGCCGACCGACAGGAAGTAGCTTTGCTCTTCGATACCACTAGGATCGATGAAGCGTGGTATGGGTTGCCAGTTCAGAGGCAGCTGCTTCCGCTCTTCAATCCGTCCAGCTCCCACAGCGTGCTGTTGGGCGACTTGCTCGGCTCCGACGACCAGCAACCCTGGATCCGAGACCAACTCTCTCATCACCTACACCGGAGCGCAACGCCCTTTCAGTACCGGCATAGTACGCAGTTTTACTGCGTGTACGTAAACAATTGCTCAGAGGACATGGTGCGCACCCTGGACCAGGGGCTCGCAGCATTTTCCCCTTACATCGGGTACGTGAACGTCACTTACGCCTCCCCATTCAAGACGTATTTGAGTACAGGGCTGGTCAGCGGATACATCAAGTATCGGAGCACCGTAATACAACCTCACGAGGATGATCTGCCTGAGGATACCAACCAGAACACGGGTGGGTACCCGTTCGAGAATTTCGGGCTACGGTGTCGGAGCGTTCCGAGTACGTACTTTGGACTACTACTCTCCTACAAGATCGAGCGTCCGGTCATCGCCGGTTTCGAGAAGGATCAAGTATATTCCATAAATGCGATTAGCTCTACGCCATCCGACATCGCCGACTGTACGGTTGAGATCGACGAGCGGAAGTTTGAGTACTTGAAGGAGAAGAAAACGGGCACTATGAAACGTCTTGGTATTCTGGGGCAGCCAAAGGCGGTGCTTGCGGACCTCATCCGGGTGAAGCTGAGGTCCAACTACCTGTATAACCTGCAGTTTAGACCCGACTACAGCCTGTCACAATTCAATATGTTGCTCGAACTCGTGTCGCTCGACAGCGGCGTCCCCGTACGAGTGGTTGCCTCCTTCGCCTTTGAGCAAGAACGGAACGCAATACGTTTGGTTACTTTGTTCTGATTGGACGAAAGAACACGCCCGCTGCGCTTCTTATCAGGAGTCGAAGGTGACTGCGATGATCCAGTCGCTGGACGGGGAACCGCGGACGAGCGCGGCAGGTTGGCCTGGGGCGCCCCGGAGTCCGACGAGACGTACGCCACCTGGGTCCTCGCCGGCGGCCCGGCCGGGCGCCCGCCCCGCATCCGTTGAGCGCGCGGTGACGGACGACGGACAGCCGGGCCGACGTCGCGTCGGAGACGGACATCGTAGCGGGAAGGGGTCCGAGGACGAGAAGATTATCTTCCCTGGCGGTGAGGATTATCTTCCGGACGGAGGAGGGGGCGCGGAACCGGTCCGCGCCCCCTCCCGTCTTCCGGTCGAGGTCGACTTCGAGACGTCTACCGCTCCTCCGCGTCCAGCTCCTCCGTCGCCGCCACCAGCGCGTTGGCGGCGACCACGAAGCGCTGCGCCAGGTCTCCAAGCTCGCGCTCCGCCTCCTCGCGCCGGTTGCCGCGGATCGCCTCGCCGATGCCGGGGAAGATCATGGTGGAGTAGCCGTTGTCCACGTCCGAGGCGTAGATCAGGCTGCGGTACCAGGGGCGGGACTTGAGCCCGCTGGGGCGCGCCATCACCCGCTCCACCCGCATCAGGAGCCGGTTCACGCGCTCCCGCTTGCGGCGGGGCAGGGCACCCTGGGCCAGCGCCTCGTCGCGCGCCCGGGCGAACATCCCCGCCGCCCGCTCCATCCGCGAGATGGCCCCGCGCAGCGGGTCGGCCGAGACGTCCCACTTCCGCTGCGCGAAGAGCGAGTCCAGGCGGGGGATGTAGCCCGCCATCGTCCGCGCGTACTCCGCGTAGTCGTACGGGAGCACCTCCGCGTTCGCCATCCGCAGCACGAACGCCGCGCCGATACGCGCCGAGGCCGCCTGCCGCTTGAAGCCCGGGTCGCCGAAGCGCGACATCCAGTCGTAGGAGTCGTAGTGGGAGTGGTACACGCCCCAGGGCCCGTTCCAGCTCCAGTCCGAGTGCGGGATCCCCAGGTGGTTGTAGAACCCGGCGAAGTCGCTCCCGCCGCCCGGGTCGCCCACCGGCGGCTCCAGCGAGTCGGCGGCCACCTTCTCCGTCCGCCGCCACACGTCGTACACGCTCCCGGCGCTGTCCGGGTCCGGGACCATGCGCGCCACGTCGCGCAGCAGCGCCCGCAGCGACGGGGTGCCCGCCGCGTTGAAGCCCGAGCCGTTGGCAGACACGTCCTGGTTGATGTACACCACCGCGCCGTTGCGCAGCCGGGCGGAGTCCTGCTCCACGTGCTCGGTGGAGCCGATCAGCCCCCACTCCTCCGCGTCCCAGGTGGCGAAGACGATGGTGCGGCGCGGCCGGTTGCCGGCGCGCACCTGCTGCGTGATCGCGCGGGCCATCTCCAGCACGCTCACGGTGCCGCTCACGTTGTCCGCCCCGCCGGGCCCCCACGCGTCGCGGTGCGCCCCCACGATCACGAGCTGGTCGGGCATCTCGCTGCCGCGGATGGTCCCCAGCGTGTTCCAGATGTCCTTGTACGGCCGCGTCTCCGAGTCCGTCTGCACCATCACCCGCGCGCTGACCGGGCCCGGCCCCAGGTGGTACGGAAAGTCCATTCCGCCCTGCCACCCCTGGGGCACCGCCTTCCCCGTCACCCCGCGCATCAGCTCCGCCGCGTTGCCGTAGGAGATGGGGATCACGGGAATGCGGGGCACCGCCATGCGGGCGGCGGGGACGCGGCGCGCGCCGCGGACGGAGGCGTAGCCCGGCGTGCTGGGGTCGCCCGCGCCGTTGAAGACGCTGCCGCGCTGCACCCCGCCCGCGGGACGCATGGGCCCGGCGGGGTAGACCTCGCCCCGCTTGAAGCCGTCGTCCGCAGGGTCGCTGTACATGAGCAGGGCGATGGCCCCGTGGCGCTCCGCCTCGCGCGCCTTGATGCCTCGGAACGAGCGGCCGTAGCGGGCGATGGCGATCCTGCCCTTCACCGACACGCCCATGGAGTCCAGCCGGGCGTAGTCCTCCACCAGCCCGTAGTTCACGTACACCACCTCGCCGCGCACGTCGCCGGCGGCGCTGTAGCCGTTCACCGTGGGATACTGCGGCAGCGACGAGGTCGGGTCGCCCGGGATCGGCGGCTCCGCCAGCGGCAGCTCCTTCTCGTCGGGCGAGACCCGCCAGAGGCGCACCGCCGTGGCGTGCGGCAGGTAGACGGAGTACGTCCGCACCTCGGTGTCGATCCCCCACTCCCGCATCTTCCCGATCACGAAGTCGCGCGTGGCGGCCTGCGCGTCGGTGCCGGCCACGTGCGTGGCGCCCGAGAGGACGCGCGAGTAGGCGGCGGCGCTGTCGGGGGAGGGGCGGGCGATGGCGTCCGCCTCCAGCGCCCGCTGCGCGGCGGCGGAGGGCGCGGCGTAGCCCGGAGTGGGCCGCGCCTGCGCGGCGGCATGCCGGGCGCCCCCGAGGGCGACCGAGGCCAGCAGGAGGACGCGGAGGGGTCGAGAGGGCACGGTCGGGGCCTCGGGTGAGGGGGAACGGTGCGTTTCCCGCAAGGTACGGCGCGGGCGCACGGCCGGACAGGGCGCGGCGGAGCCCGTCTCCCGCGGCATGGAGAGCGGCGCACGATGTCCGCTCGTCGGGGACGGAGCGCGGGAGCTCACGGTGGCGGCGGACGACGCCCACGGGTGCCGACATGGAGAAACGACGAGGGGCGCGGATCATCATCCGCGCCCCCTCCCCGCTGGTGCTCGTCCTTCAGGCCGCTGTCGTCGAAACCGTCCGACGTCCGACGCCGAGCGTCCGACCTCCGACGGCGCCGTCAGTCGGTGATCATGTCCAGCGGGTCGTTCGCGCGCTTGCGGGTCATGCGGGCGAAGATCCACGAGAGCGTAACCTGGAACCCGAACATCGCCAGCAAGGCCACGCCCGTCTCCGCGCCCTGGTTCATCTTCAGGTACATCGCCAGGCCCGAGCCGGCGAGCGATCCCAGCAGCGCGGCGCGGTAGCGTCCGCCCGTCAGGCGGGCCATGGCCATGGGCGTGAAGAGGACGGATGCCAGCGCCCCGGCCGCGATCAGCTCGCGCTCCGACTGCATCACCCCGTGCGCGGCCAGGGCCCACGAGCCCACGAACAGCGCCATCACCGCCAGCGAGACCGTGAAGCTCCAGATCGCGCGGAGCGCGCGCCCGAGCGGGTTTCGCCGCCGCACCGCCGGGGGGCGCGTGGTCTCCGCCGTCGCCACGGGGGCGGGCTTAGGGCGAGGCCACATGTCCTCCGCGGGCGCGGGGGCGGCGGGAGGCGGTGCGTGGGGTCGCGCGGGCGCCGCGGCGGGGGCGGCGGCGGCCGGGCGGAACAGCTCCGTGCGCGCGCCGGCGGGCGTGGGCTCCGCGAAGGCGGTGCGCGTGGGGGAGGGCGCCGGCTTCTCGTACAGGCGCGTCTCCGCGAACGAGGGCACTTCGTACAGGCGCGTCTCGTCTTCGGGCGTGGGCGTCGGCGTGGGGCGCGCCGAGGGGACGGGCGTGGCCCACTGCGTAGGCTGCGGGCGGGCGCCGGGGGCCAGCGCGTCCGCGAAGGCCGCGGCGTGCGGGAAGCGCTCCTGCGGGATGCGTGAGAGGGCGCGCAGCAGCGCCGCGCGAACCGCCCCCGGCAGGTGCGGGGCGCGCTCCTCCAGCGCCAGCAGCGAGGAGGAGAGCTCCATCGCCATCTGCACCGGGTCCTGCGACGAGAACGCGCGCTTCCCCGTCAGCAGGTGGTAGCCCACCGCCGCCAGGGAGAAGACGTCCGAGGCCGCCGTGACGCCGTCGTCGCCGCGGAGCTGCTCGGGGGATGCGTAGGCGGGGGAGTACGGCGAGCGGCCCACCTCCGTGAGCTGCGTCACCGCCCCGTCCTCGGCCGACACCTGCGCGATGCCGAAGTCCAGCACGCGCACGCGCGGCTCGTCCGGGTGGTCGCCCGACTCCAGGAACAGGTTCCCCGGCTTCACGTCGCGGTGCACCATCCCCGCCCGGTGGCCGGCGGCCAGCCCCAGCGCGGCCTGGCGGAGGATGGAGAGCGCGACGGGGAGCGGGGGCGAGCCGGTGCGCGCCAGGCGCGCGGCCAGGTCCTCGCCCTGCAGCAGCTCCATCACCAGGAAGTCGAGCCCCAGCTCCGGGTCGGTGCCGAAGTCGTAGACCTGCACCACGTTGGGGTGGTGCAGCCCCGCCGCCGTGCGGGCCTCGCGCTGGAAGCGCGCGCGCAGGCGCGCGTGCTCCGCCTCCGACGCGGTGGGCGCCGAGACGACCTTCACCGCCACCGCCCGCCCCAGCCGCTCGTCGCGGCCGCGGTAGACCGCGCCCATCCCCCCACGGCCGATCACCCCCTCGACGCGGTAGCGCCCGACGAGGGTCCGTCCGGTGAGCAGGGACTCGATTCCGTACATCGTGGCGGCTCGCGCGAGGAGACGGGTCAACGCGGGGGCGGCCGGGTGGCCGCGGGTGTGGAAGGGACTACGGGAGAACGGCTTCGGCGGTTTCCGCCCGCGTCAGGGATGGCGCGTCACCAGATCACGTCCACGCCGGCGGCGGCGGCGATCTCGGGATCGCGGCTCAGGAGCGGAACCCCGAGCCGCGACGCGGTGGCGGCGATCAGACGGTCGCCGCGCTCGGGAATGTCGCAGAGCGTCTCCGCGTGCAGGACGATGTCGATGGTCAGGTCGAGCGCGACGAAGCGACCCGTTCCCGTGATGTGGCGTACCCACGCGGAGAGCCCGCCGGGAAACATCTTCAGCTTCCCGTTGCGCATCGCCTCTCCCACCTCCACGACCGCGAGCGCGGGCAGGTACACCACTGCCCGCCCCTCCTCCGCCCTCTCGAAGACGCGGCGGGCGTTCCGCCCGAGCTTCTTGGGCCGGCCTTGCGCGTACCACAGCACCGCGTGGGCGTCGGCCACCGCCACCTCAGTCATCGCCGTCGCCCTCGTCCGGGGCGGACAGGATGCCGACCAGCTTCTCCCGGGAGAGCCGCGACTGCTCGCTCCGGTTCCGGTCCATCCACTCGTCGAACTCGTCCTCGGAAACGGCGAGCTCCAGGCTGCCCCTCAGGCGGAAGGGGGTGCTCCGCTTCCGATATTCCGTCGCGATCGCTTCCAGGTACTGGAAGTGGCTCTCGTCCACCAGGACCGCGCGTGAGCGGCGATCGCGGTGCTCGATAACGACCGCCTGGTCAGGGGCGTCGGTCACCTCCTCCACCAGCTCGTAGAGCTTGGCGCGAGCTTCCGAGACGGTCATCCGCTTCCGCTGGTCCATCCTGCCCTCCTTCCAGACTCGTACGGGTCACACGTACAAGTTGCGGTCCTGGAGGCTGGAAATCAATCCTCCCGTCCCGAACGACGACGGGGCGGCACCCCCGGGTGGGGGAGCCGCCCCGCGCGACGTGCTAGGAGCGGGCGAACGAGCCGGAGCCCGACCGCGAGCCGCCGGGCTGGCCCGACGAGCCACCCCCGCCGCCGCCGCCGCGCCGGCCGCGGCCCCC
>JASLAX010000123.1 GCA_030146875.1 Longimicrobiaceae bacterium | reverse complement strand
AAGCTCTACGTGAAGACCAACGACGGCGTCACCACGCACGATAACAAGAAGTTCTGACGCACGGCGCGGAAGAGACGGGCCCCGCCCCGGCCGCGGCCGGGGAGGGGCCCTTCTGGTCGAGCCCAGCGTCCCGCGGGGCTTACCGCACGGGGGCGAACCACACGTCGGCGGCGCCGCTCTCCGGCGTGGTGCCCACGAGCACGGGGCCGTCCGTGCCGTCGAGCGAGACCACGCGCATCTCGCGGCCGCCGGCCACCAGCACCAGCGACTCCAGGTTCAGCACCTGGCCCCAGCGAACGGCGCCGGGAACGACCACGCTCTCCCGGCCCGTGGCCACGTCGCGCCGCACCAGCGCGCGGGTCACGCCGCCGTCCGCCGCCACCAGGCGGTTGAGCAGCGCCCAGGTGCCCGTGCGCGAGATGCCGTCCACGTCGCCCACCAGCCCCTCGGCCACGGTGGCCGGCTCGCCGCCGGCGACGGCCACCGAGCGGAGCGCGTACGCCGGGTTGCCGGTGCCGTCGGAGGCGAAGCCGGCGTGCCTGGAGTAGAGGACGCGCGTCCCGTCGGCCGAGAAGCGGACGGAGGGAAGGCGCAGGTCCTCGCCCGTGGTCAGGCGGGTCCAGGCGCCGGTCTCCACGTCGCTGGCGAACACGTCCACCAGGTCCGAGCCCACCGTGCTCATGGCGTACACCACGTGACGGCCGTCGGGCGACCAGTCCAGGTTGCTCTGGATAGTCTGCCAGTTGTTGCTCACCACGCGGGCGTTGCGGCCCGTGGCGTCCACCACCACCACGAACGAGTTGTCGAAGCCCACGGAGACGACCACGGCCAGGCGCGAGCCGTCCGGGCTCCAGCGCATTGGCCCCAGCCCGCCGATGGTGGCGTCGGAGAGGCGGACCAGGTCGTTGTTCCCCTCCACCAGGTCGCGCACGTGGGTGAAGCGCACGCGGCGGCGGTCGGTGCCGTCGACGTCCTGGAAGAAGAGGACGGGGCGGCCGTCCAGGTGCTGCACCACCGCCACCCGCGGGGCGGGGGCGGAGGCGTCGGCGGTGCGCGCGGCGCCGGCGTGGACGGGCGTCTTCACCTCGTCCGCGCAGGCGCCGAGGGCCGCGGCGGCCAGGAACGCGGCCGCGAGAGTACGGTTCTTCATGGTTCGTCTCACGAATGTATGGGTCACGCGGGGCTCCGCCCGCGGGTCGGGCCGGCTCTGCTGCGGCCGGCGGCCCCGGCGGGGGCGCGGACGCCTGCCTGCCGGAAGCAGCCGGATAGTACACGGCGCCTTTCGGGTCCACAATTGAACAAGCGTCCGATTGGCGCGGCGCCGTGCAGTGCCGCCCCTCCGTTTCCCCCGTCGCCGACCTCCGAAACTGCCCACGGGCCACCTGGAAAGCCGACGACGATGAAGCGAGAGGACGAGGTGCCGTCCGGCACCGACCCCGGACCCATGCTGAAGGACGCCCGCTTTCCCGGGCTCGTCTTCCGCGGCGACCCGCGGCACCCCACCCGCGCCGGCCGCGAGCGCTGGACGGCGGAGATGGGGGCCGACGACCACGTGAAGGAGGGCGAGCGCAAGCGCTACGTCTTCGACCACGGCTTCCGGCAGGGCAGCGGCGAGCCGCGCTTCCTCCCGGCGCCGGACGGGATGGCGTCGCTGGTCGACCCGCGGACGGCCGTCGTCCTCTCCCGCTCCCTCACCGGCGCGATCGCGCTGGCGGAGACGGACGCGCACTGGCTGTACGTGATGGTGGTGGACATGGCGGAGCTCTTCCCCGCGCACCGCATCCAGTGGGAGACGGGGGCGGAGGGCGTCCGCGAGAAGCTGGAGGAGGGACGCTCCACGGAGGAGAACGCCGCGAGTTGGGCGCTCTGGGCGCTGGCCGCGCACGAGTACGCCACGCGGAAGGTGCCCGCGGGGCAGGTGCTGGCGGCGGTGCGCGCCCGCCGCGCCTGGAAGGGGAGCCCGTTCCTGGACGGCGGCCGCTACGACCTGGTGGACCCCGTCCTGTGGAACCCGGACGCGTCCGTCCCCCGCCCCTACCGCGAGTGGCTGCGCCCGCGCCTGGAGTCGGCGCTCGCGTCGCTGCGCCAGGGCGAGATCCCCCCGCACACCGCGGGGTTCGTGAAGTCCACGGGAACCTGAGACGGGAGACGGCCATGCCGGGCAAGATCTGCTTCCGCGGCGACGACCGCGCCCCCACCGACGACGGCACGCCGACGGACCCCAACCGGAACATCTTCCGCTACGGCTTCCGCAAGCGGGCGCCCGACGGCGGGATCGTCTACCGCGAAGGGGACGAGGCGGCGGGCGACATCGACCCGCACAGCGCCGTCTGCGTCTCGGCGCGCTTCACCGGGGCCACCATGTTCCCCCTGCGCTTCGACGCGGGCGACCCGCGGGTGTCGGACACGTGGATCTACTGCGTCTACGTGGACGTCGCCGACCTGTACGAGACGCACCGCGTGCAGGTGGCCGACGGTCTCACCGCGCTGCGCCGACGGCTGCGGGGGAAGAGGGAGGACGAGAAGGACGCCGAGGCGGCCGCGGCGCTCTGGCCGCTCTTCGCGCACGAGCTGGCCACGGAGCGCGTTCCCGCCGGCGACGTGATCGCCGCCGTGCGCTGCACCCGCACCTGGCGCGGCGACGACTGGAGCGCGGGCGAGGACTACGTGCTGCACGGTCCCGTGCTCGCCAATCCCGCCTGCACGGCCCCCGCGGAGTACGTGGCCGCCGCGACCGACTTCCTGGACGGGGAGCTGGCGGGGCACGCCCACGGCTCCTCGCCCGCGCCCGACAGCGGCTACCACCGCTCGACGGGGACGTAGCCCGGCGGACGCCCTCCGCCGGAAGCGAGGACGAACCGCGGCGCCGGGGTGGCTTCGAAGCCGCCCCGGCGCTCTCGCGTCCGCCGCCGCCCGCGGGACCCGCCGCGGGCGGCGCGGGGTACAGGCGCGCGGACGGGGCGCGCGGCGCGCCCCGCGCGGCACACAGCGGGAGCAGGGCGCGCATGGACACGGCGGAGCGGGTGGTGCTGGTCGACGGCCAGGACCGGGAGCTGGGGACGATGGAGAAGCTGGCGGCGCACCGCGAGGGGCGGCTGCACCGGGCGCTCTCCGTCTTCCTGTTCAACGCGCGCGGCCAGACGCTGCTGCAGCGGCGCCACGGCGGGAAGTACCACTCCGGCGGGCTCTGGTCGAACACCTGCTGCTCGCACCCGCGCCCCGGCGAGGCGATGGCGGACGCCGCCCGCCGCCGCCTGCGCGAGGAGATGGGGATCGACTGCGAGCTGGTCCCCGCGCACGCCTTCGTCTACCGGGCCCGGGTGGGGCCGGAGCTGACGGAGCACGAGTACGACCACGTCTTCGTGGGGACGACGGAGGAGGAGCCCCGACCCGACCCCACCGAGGTGGCGGAGTGGCGCTGGGTGGGGGTGGACGAGGTGCGCGCCGAGGCGGAGCGCGAGCCGGAGCGCTTCACCCTCTGGTTCCGCGAGGCGCTGGACGGCGTGCTGGCCTCCGGCGCCGGCCCCGCCGCCCCCGCGTCTCGCGGGTAGCGCCGGGGCGCTTGACCCGGCCCGTGGGGCCGGGCGATCTTCCGGGCGCACCCGCACCCGCCCTGCCCGTGATCCTCCCGCTCCGCCCCCTCCTCGCCGCGCTCGCCCTGCTGCTCTGCGCCGCGCCCGCCGCCGCGCAGCTCCGCGGGGTCGTGGCCGACGCCGCCGGCCGCCCCCTGGCCGGCGCCACCGTGGAGCTGTGGAGCCCGCGCGGGCGCGCCGGCGCCGCGCTCACGGAGGCGGACGGCGCCTTCCTCTTCGACGCCGCCCGCGCGCGCGAGGCCGTGACCCTGGCCGTCCGCCGCATCGGCTACCGGCCGCGCACGCTGCCGGTCCCGCGGGACGGCGAGGCCCGCGTGCGGCTGGAGGCGGAGCCGCTCGCGCTCCCCGCCCTGACCGCAGCGGTCGCCGCGCGCGCCTGCCCGAACCGCGAGGTCCCCGAGGCGCGCCGCCTGTGGGAGGCCGCCCGCCGCCGCTACGCGGCGGTTCCCGCGGGACGGGAGATCTCCGTGCGCCACCTGGTCTCCCGCGGCGAGGTCTCCCCCGGAGCCGTGGGCGAGCTGGACGAGGTGGACCTGGCGCCCTCCGTCTCGGGCTACTCGCCCGCCTACTCCTCCGCCGTCTCCCGGGGCGTGGCGGAGCGGGGGTACGCCTTCGCGCAGGCGTGGAAGGCGCCGGGCTTCCGCTCGCCGGACCCGGACTTCGTGGCGTGGCACTATCCCGCGCTGCACTCGTGGTACGCCACGCACTTCGCCTCGGACCTGTTCGGCGAGCGACACGTGCTGAGCATCCGCCGCCGCGGCGCGGAGGGCATCTCGCTCTCCTTCTGCCCCGTCCTGACCGACGCGCCGTGGATCGAGGGGACCATCGTCCTCTCCCCCGACACGGCGTTCCTCTCCGCGAGCTGGTCGTTCCACACCCCCCGCCCGGACGAGGACGCCGGCGGCGAGGTGGCGTTCACCCCCGTCGACCGCCGCGACCCGCTCCCGCCGCTGCTGCTCCCCGCGCGCGGGATCTTCTGGCGGCGGGTCTTCGGGTCCGAGGACTACCACCAGCGCGGGGACGTCTTCCTGCACTGGGAGGTGGACCGCGAGCCGTCGCCCGAGGAGCGCTGGCGCCTCCGCCCCTGAACGGCCGGGCTCACCCGGAGGCGGGGAGAACGCGGCGGGTGCGACCCTCATCCGTGCTGATGGTGAGGCGGTTCCGGCGGAGGGACTTCTCGTCCATCCAGCTACCTCTCAGGGGAAGAGACGCGGAGAGCGCGGAGTTGGTATGAGAAGGCTGACCCCCGGCCGGTCGCGGCGTAGCGAAGTAGATTGCTCGCCAGAAGATGACCGTTGTCGGGGCCGGAGACCCTTTAGCCGGAGGTCAGCCATGCAGAGCAGCGGAAGCTTCCCCAAGGTAACGATCGGACTCGATCTGGGGGATACGCTCAGCCAGACGTGCGAGCTGAACGCGGATGCGGAGGTGATCAAGCGCGCCTCGGTGGCGACGAAGCCCGCGGCAATCGAGGCGTACTTCGGGGGGCGGGAGCGCTGCCGGGTGGTGCTGGAGGTGGGGACGCACTCGCCCTGGGTGTGGCGCCTGCTGACGAAGCTCGGACACGAGGCCGTGGTGGCGAACACGGCACGGGTGTACCGGGGACAGCCGCGGCGGAAGAAGAAGAGCGACCGCCTTGACGCGGAGTTCCTGGCGCGGCAGGGTCGATCGGACCGGACGCTGCTGTATCCCATCCAGCACCGTGGTGAGCAGGCGCAGCAGCACCTGGCGCTGATCCGAGCACGCGATCAGCTGGTGCGCGCACGGACGAAGCTGGTCAATGGCGTGCGCGGAAGCGTGAAGCCGGTGGGCGGGCGGATTCCGAAGTGCTCCACGGAGGCGTTCGCAGGCAGAGCACGGGAGCACATGCCGGAGGAGCTGCTCCCGGCGCTGGAGCCGCTCCTGGAGGTGATCGCGAACATGAGCGCGCACATCCGGAAGATGGATGGCCAGATCGAGGAGATGGCCGCGCACTACCCGGCGGTGCAGCGCCTGCGACAGCTGGCCGGGGTGGGTCCGCTGACCGCGATGGGCTTCGTGCTGCTGGTGGAGGACCCGAACCGGTTCCGGAAGAGCCGGGACGTAGGTCCCTACTTCGGGCTGGTGCCGCAGTTGGAGGAGAGCAGCGACTTCCAGCCGCAGCGTCCGATCACCAAGGCGGGGGACGAGCTGGGGCGGAGGCTGCTGGTCAACGCAGCGCACTACATCCTGGGGCCGCACGGGCCGGCCTGCGACCTGCGGCGCCACGGGGAGGCGATCTCGGCGCGCGGTGGGAAGAACGCGAAGAAGCGGGCGGTGGTCGCGGTCGCACGGAAGCTGGCGGTCCTGATGCACCGGCTGTGGACGAGCGAAGCCGACTACGATCCGGACCACGGGCTCAAGCGGCGTAGGGCGTAGGGCGTAGGGCGTAGGGCGTAGGGCAAAGAACGGAGAGGGTAGGCAGAAAACACTCGCCCCGGGAAGATCTCGTCTCGACGACTGCGATCCGCGTCTTGGTCCGAAGCTGAGATCGCCGCCGGAGTTTGGCAGCGTCGGCGGGGTTGTACGGACACCAGCATGCACCAGCGCCTCAGCGAGAGCGGAGGAGAGCTCGAGTGCGGATAGAAGAGTGGTCCGCGGGCGGAGTGTGCCGGCCGGAGGCCGGCGAGGGGCCACCACGTTGGCCCTTGACACTACATGCCTTCTCATAGAAGACGCGGAGAACTTTGCTCCGTTTTTCTTCCGCGTCTCCGCGTCCTCCGCGTCTCCGCGTGGAAAACGTGCTTCCCGCGCGAGACGAGAGCCCGCTCGTACATCGGAACAGAAGTTCTCTCATGTAAGCAACAAGAACCGCTGGTCGGCAGATCAAGGCAGCAGCAAGGCGCTTAAGGGCCTGACGATCAAGGTTCGTGATCGTACTTGTGTCCGCGTGTACTCGTCGATCGACTCCCATCCCGAGGGCGCACGCGGGTCGGGGAGAGCCCGCCGCCGCACCTCCGCGCCCTCCGCCCGTCCGTATGAGACCGCCGTTGCCGTTCGAAAGCAGAGGCCCCGGAGCGAATCGCCCCGGGGCCTCCTGGTGCTTCAGCGAACCGCGCCGGGGATCAGCTCCCCGAGACCGCGCGGTAGGCGTTGATCAGCCCGTAGCCCTCGGTGGAGGACTTGTACGGGTAGCGCGAGGCCGTCTGCTCCATGCGGGCGCGGACCTGGTCGCGGGTCATCCACGGGTTGCGCGACCACACCAGCGCCGCGACCGAGCCGGCGATGGCGGTGGCGTTCGAGGAGCCGCCCATCCCCACGATGTCCGCCGTGTAGCGGCCCGTGCTGGGGACGTCCAGATACGCCGTCAGGTCCACCTCGGAGCCGCGGTGGATGCCGCAGGGCACGCCGCCGCCGGGATAGGTGACGCCGGTGACCGCCACCACCTCGGGCATGTCGGCCGGGAAGACCACGTTGCTGTCCAGGATGCCGTCCCAGCAGCCGGAGGTGCCCGCCGCGCCGAAGAAGAGGATGGGGCGGTTGTAGTGCCAGTACTCGATCTCGTCCGAGACCTGCCAGAACCAGTTGAGCGACTCCCACGCCATGACCACCACCTGCGAGCCGTTCTGGGCCGCGGTGCGCACGCTGTACTTGGCGTCGCTGCTGGAGACCGCCGCCACGCCGTTCGCCTGGCGCACGCTCACCAGGTTGGAGCGGTAGGCGATGCCGCCCACGTTGGCGCCGTCGCGCGGGGCGGCGATGATGCCGGCCATGCGCGTGCCGTGCCCGCACTCGTCGTACGGGGTGGAGAACGACGAGACCTTCAGGAACTTCACCGTGCGGCCGTAGCTCTCGCCCGACGCGAAGGTCGAGGTGAACTGGCCCTGGGTGGAGGCGAGGCCCGTGTCCGTGAGGCCGATGGTGATCCCCGCGCCGCTGCTGAGCGTCCACGCGGAGGGGATCCCCATGGCGGTCAGCTTCTGCGAGTACACGTCGCGGCTGGCGGTGTACTGGCGGTCGCCCGTCCAGGTGCTCCCCCAGTCGCAGCCGCCCACGCCGGCGAACTGCTGCATGGCCTGCTCGACCTCCACCGGCTCCACGTAGTCGGTCACCGACAGGCGGCGCACAGCGCGGAGCGAGACCAGGTTCGCCAGCTCCACCTCGATGCTCGGCAGCAGGTCGTCGGCCCGGACCAGGGTGACCCCCGGCTGCGCCAGCACCCGGGCGCGCGCGCGGGCCCACTGCGCGCGGTCCATCAGCACCCGGCCGCGCCACACGCCGCGCGGCATGTCCGGCGCCTTGAGCCCCACCACCACCCGCCGAGCGCCGCCCGCCGAGATCCGCCCGTCCGCGTCCGCCCGCCCGCCGCTCGTGACGATGTTCGCCCAGAGCTGGTCGTCGGACTGCTCGATGAACGTCCCCGCGCGCTGCTGCTGCCGCGTGGGGATCTGCTCGTTCAGGACCACGGGCGCGGCGCTCCGGTCGGAGGAGGAGCCGGTGGGCGACCCGTCCGCGCACGCAGCCGTGGCGGCGAGGGCGGCGAGGAGAACGGCGGTACGGCGAGGGTGCATCGGGCGACCTCGGAAGCTGGAGGTGAACGGACGTACGTACGACGCCTCGTGAGGCCCCATGATGGTGGGGCCGAAAGGAGGATGCGTATTTTCCGACGGAAGTATCCAAGGGTAACGCGCCGCGTCGCCCGGCGCAAGGATTACGTCACCGCGTGCGTGTCTCGCCTCCCGCTAACCGGCCGCCCAGGATCTCGCGACGCATCCGCTCCAGGGGGAGCGCGGGGCCGGGATCGACCTTCCGGCCGGGGTGCGTCTCGTGGTGTCCGTAGACGGCGGCGATGGGATAGCGGGCCGCCAGGAGCTTGCCGATCTCCACCGCACGCTGCACCTGGGCGGGGGTGAAGTCCTGCCAGCGCGCCCCCGCGGGGTCGGTGAAGGTCTCCGCTGTGGGGACGCGATACCCCAGGCCGCCCAGGCCTCGTAAGCCGCCGCTTCCGTCGGGCTGCAGCCTGCCCACGTTCACCATCTCGATCCCGATCGCCGTGCCGTTCGCCACCCCTTCGATCCGCGAGCCGGTCCCCACGTGGAAGGCGACGGCGCCGAACGGGAGGAGCTGGACCACGCTCCCGTCCCGCCCGATCACCACGTGCGCGGATGCGCGCGCCTGTGGGTTCGACAGCCAGGAGACGGTGCTCGCCAGGTCCGCCGTCCCCGTGCCGTGGAGGAGCAGGAAGCGCGGCCCGCCGGTGGCGAAGCTCCCGCCCCGGTTGGGCGTGCTCCCCCGCCGCACCCCGGCGCCCTCCAGCCAGCCGCCGGACCCGATGCGCAGCGCTCCCCCGGCCCCCGCCCCTGCCAGGGCTGGGGGCGCGAGCTCCGCCAGGCGGCCGCGCAGGCGCTTCGCCTCGGCGGGGTCCGCCTCGCGCGCGCCGGAGGCGAGCACTTCGTAGCGCCGCAGGAGCGTGTCCCCCAGCGCGCTCA
This sequence comes from Longimicrobiaceae bacterium, assembly GCA_030146875.1. GTDB lineage: Bacteria > Gemmatimonadota > Gemmatimonadetes > Longimicrobiales > Longimicrobiaceae > JASLAX01. Next base: position 1,028 of record JASLAX010000123.1, on the reverse strand, counting down.
TTCGCCTGCGCCACTCGGCGTTGGCGGCCTCGCGAGTTGCCAGGGTGTCGAACGCCATCTGGACCTGGCGCTTCGCCGACTCGGTGCTGTCCCGCTGCAGGGCGAGGCCCGCGCGCGTCCGCATGGCGTCGGCCCGGGAGTCCCGCCAGCTCCGGTCCAGTCGCTCGTTCTCGTCCGTCGCGTTGGCGAGCCGCACCCCCTGGGAGTCAAGCTCCGCCCGCTGCCGGCGGATCGCTGCATCGGCGGCCTGGTTTCGGCGCTTCTCGTCCTCCACGCGCTGCCCCACCGCCTTCAGCGAGGCGTCTCGCTCTGCGAGTAGCGCGGCCTTCTTGATGAGAGCGAGCCGGGTGGTGTCGTTCTCGAACTTCAGCACGTACGTCTCCGACTGCGAGATCGGCTTCACCACGGAGTCGTAGTACCACCACAGGATGGGGAGCGAGAGGGCGCCCGCCACCGCGGCCTGCACCACCTTCTCCCGGCGGTACCACGGGCGCCGGGCGTGCCGCCGCAGGTCGGCGTACTCCACGCGCAGCTTGCGCGACTCGTTCTCGGCGCGCCGTTTCTCGGCGAGCAGCTTCCCGGCCTCGGCCTGCAGACGATCCAGCTCGGCGAGGCGGATGCGCTCCTCCAGCTCGGCGCGGCGGGTGGCCGCCTCGAGTTCCTCGGGGGAGGGGTGGGCGATGCCGGTGTTGGGGAGGAGCACCTGGGCGGGGTTGTCGTCGTGTGGTGACATCGGGAGCGCTGCGGAAGTACCGGGGAAGGGCGGGGAGGCGAACAGTCTAGCGGACGCGAGGCAGCGGCGACCACACACGAGCGGCCATCGAGCGTCTGCCAGCCGCCTGCCCCCGGCTCCGAGCCGCTTCCTCTCGGCTCGTCCCTTGCACGACGCCCGGGCCGGAACCCCGGAACGGAGAGAGCCGACTTGACCCCCCATCGTACAGCCCCGCGCGTCCTGGGCGGCATGGCCGCGGCCCTGGCGCTCGCCGCCTGCAGCCCGTCCGCCGCGCCGTCGCCCGGCCCCGGGCCGG
>JASLAX010000118.1 GCA_030146875.1 Longimicrobiaceae bacterium | reverse complement strand
TACTGGAAGAGCGCCGGTTCAGATCGATTGCGTCCGAGCATGGCAATGACGGCTGGGGGAGCACTCTGCGGTTTCCACATTTTACCGCCCGCCCCGCTCCAACGCACTGCCGGATCACCCCTTTTTCAACAGACTTCTAGGTGCACCGTTTGGAGGACGCGGCGTCAGCTACGGGGCAGAGGCATCGCGGCGGCGGAAGTTCCCGATCCCTCACCTGCCGCGCCCGGCCCGTTCTGGCGTTTAACGGGGGGAAATTCGAAGCTGGCAGTTTCAGCACGCGGCCCTTGCGCCACTCCAGAGAACTTCCGAAGATTACCCGTATACTGGTAGGAAGTCACACCGCCTAAGGTGACAGCAATGAGTAGAGCCGGTGACCGCCACTTCGAAGAGTTCCAGGCGCACACGCTACTGAAGCACTTGGTTTTAAGGAAGTACGTGGGCGCATGGGCCGCGAAGTTGCGCCGCCCACGTCGCGAAGTGTGGTTCGTAGATGCGTTCGCGGGCGAGGGCCGAGATGGGAGAGGTAACCCCGGCTCACCCCTCATTGCGGCTCAGGTTGCAGAGCCGTTTCAGCTCGATGGGGGAGGCGCCATGCGCATCCTCGCGATCGAGAAGGATCACGAGAGATGCGCCCGCCTTAAGGACGTGATGCAGCCTTATGTCGACCGTAAGATCTGCGAGGTGCGCTGCGGCACTCTGACGGATCTGGTGGACAGGTTCTTACGATATCTCAAGGATCAACCTGCTTTGTTCTTCTTGGATCCGTTTGGAGTCGAAGGCCTGCTCGTAGAGCTACTGCCGAAGCTGCTCAGTGGCCCACAAAACGAGGTGTTCGCTCTCTTCGCGGATGTGGGCGCGAACAGATTACACGCTGTTCTGATGTCTGCCGGTCGTGATCCCGATGCCGAGGAAAACGCGATTCGCGCGGAGCCCTCCCTATTCGAGGAGTTTGTAGAGGAAGATGTGAAGCGTAAACGCCTAGAGGCGGAGAAGAGTCTTAAATCGTTGCGCGCAACACAGGGCGCGTCCGAGAGGATTCTAGTCGACGCTCTTGGGCCTGGCACGCTCGAAGAGCTCGCAGGCGTACTAGAGGCGGAGCGTCGCGAGTGGCTCGTCCGGCGATACATGCATGCGTTGCAGGACTCCGGCGCGGAGTTCGTGCTTGCACTTCCGGTACGGGATTCATCCAACCAGCGGGTATATCAACTGGTATACGCAACGAAAAGCGCCGTTGGACTCCGAACGATGAAGGAAGCAATGGATAGCGCGCTCAGGAACGCGAGCCTGCCAAGTACCTCGAAGGAGTCGATCTGGGCCGAGTTGCAGGGGAACGAACCCGCAGTAGTCCGGCAAATTTCCAGAAACTTCGCAGGACGTGAGGTTCGCTGGAGCGAAGAACGAGACCGGGGGAACGTCGATACGATAAAACGCTATCTCCTTGAGCAAACCGCCATCTTCCCGATGCAGTTTGCCGCGGTGAAGAAGCGATTGCAGGAGACAGTAGCGGTAACCAGAAAACTGCCGCTTACGCTGCGCTTTCCACCAGCTCCTCACGAGCGCCCCTGATCACTTCGATGTCAGGGTATGCATCATACATCTCGCCATCGAGCAAGCGCCCGCCCGATTTAGGCGTGCGCCCGCCGACCTGCTTGAAGAAAAAGGCTACGCCCGCCTGTCGACACTGGTCTCGGAGGGAGCGAGCCCAATCCAAATCCATCGGACGGAAATCGGGACCGCTCTCGCCCCCGGCGATTACCCAGTGAATTCCAGTTAGGTCAAGCAAGATTGGACCGAGGAGAGGCTCACACGAGAGAAAGCGAATTGCTGCCGGCAACGCGCGGAGGTGATCCGCACGATACCCTACGTCCTGGTCCTCTATGGAGGTTCCCATCCAGATGTGAGCCGGGATAGAACCGTCCTTGAAAAGGTCGGCGTTCCGCTCAACAAATCGAACGGCGCGAGCGGGCCGCTTTGTAAGGACCTGGTAGACGTGGTGATCAACGGTGAGCATCACCTCGAAGACCTGCCTTACAAAGGCCTCTGGAATATCTCTATGGAAGAGGTCGGACATCGAGTTTACGAAGATCCGACGTGAATCCCTCCACTTAGCCGGGTGTACGAGGCGTTCCTCCCAGACCCTCACTGCAAATGGGTCCTGAAGATTTCCTTCTGTTTGTACAACAGGGAGACGCTTGATGTAGTTTGCCGCAAGGCGAGTTTGGGCAAGCGTGAGTGCGTAGCAATGATCGCAGCCCTTGCTCACCTGGGTGCACCCGGTAGTCGGGTTCCACGTAGAATCCGTCCACTCAATCTTCGAGCTGTTGCGCATCGGAACGTGTCCTTCGTGGGTGCCGTCGCGCAGATGTAAGCCACCCCGCGATTCGGTATCGTTTCGGTTTAATAAGGATGCACCCAACGTGCAAAAACTGCAAGCATGGGGTTTCGTACGTTTGGTTCACGCATGCTGAGACAACCGAAAACGGAAGGGGCTGCCGCGATTCCGCGGCAGCCCCGTCGTCCTTCAAGCTCTGTCGAGCGTCCCGCTACCGCAGGTGCTTGTCCCCCGGCTCGCAGTTCACCATCCAGGGGATGCCGAAGCGGTCGACGAACATCCCGAAGCCACCGGAGGCCCAGAAGGTCTTCTCGAACGGCATCTGCACGGTGCCGCCCTCGGAGAGCTCGCGGAAGATGCGCTCGGCCTCGGCGGGCTCGCCCACGCCCAGGGAGACGTAGTTGCCCTGGGGCTTCTGGTAGTACTCGGGCGGCGCGTCGGAGGCCATCAGCACCGCGTCGCCGATGACGAGGCGCGCGTGCATGATGCGGTCGCGCGACTCCGGCGGCGTCTGGTCGGCCATGGGCGAGTCGCCGTGGGTCATCAGCTCCAGCTCCCCGCCGATGATCCGCTGGTAGGTGCGGAACGCCTCGGCGCAGTCGCCGTTGAAGTTGAGGTACGGGGTGAAGTTCATGGTCGGTCCTGGGTCGTGGGTGAAACGCGGGCTCTCCCTGACGACGAGCGAGCCCGAGCCGGATCGACAGCACCGCGTGACGCCCTCCCGGACACCTGCGGCGGCCCGCCGGTGAGCGCCGCCGCGGCCGCTACAGCCGGTCGACGTGGCGCGCGAGAAGCTCCTCCACCGCCCCGTGGACGCCGCCGTTGCTGGCCACGATGCGGCCCGTGTGCAGCGGCTCGTCCTCGTCCCCCGGCCACCCGGTCACGCGTCCGCCGGCCTCGGTGACCAACAGGATGCCGGCCGCCACGTCCCACGACGCCAGCCCGATCTCGAAGAAGGCGTCCACCCGCCCCGCGGCCACGTACGCCAGGTCCAGCGCCGCGCTGCCCGCCCGGCGGATGCCGTGCGTGGCGCGCAGCGCGTCCGCCAGCATCAGCATGTAGGCGTCCACGTCGCCCTTCCCCTCGCGGAAGGGGAAGCCGGTGGCGAGCAGCGCGCGGGCGCCGTCCCGCACGCTGCTGACGGAGAGCGGCAGGTCGTTCAGGAAGGTGCCGCCGCCGCGGACGGCGCGGTATACCTCGCCCAGGAGCGGCGCGTGGATCACGCCGACGGCGGGCCCGCCGTCGTCCACGAAGGCGACGGACGCGCAGACGAACGGGTGGCCGTGCACGAAGTTGGTGGTGCCGTCGATGGGGTCCACGATCCACCGCCTCCCCGAGCGCACGCGGGCGGACGCCGTCTCCTCCGCCACGATGGCGTCGCGCGGGAAGTCGGCGCGGATGCGGGCCAGGATCAGGGCCTCCGCCGCCTCGTCCACGGCGGTGACCAGGTCGGCGCGGCCCTTCTCGCGCACCGTCACCCCGCCCACGCCGGCGGCGATCAGGTCGGCGGCATCTTCGGCCGCGGCCAGGGCGGTGCGGAGCTCGGCGGCGTAGGGGAACATCGGGGCGCGGGCGGAAGTAAGCTGCGGACCGTGGGAGCGCGGGGAAGCTACGCGCCCGCCACGGGCGTGTCACGCGCCCCCTGCCGTGCCCCTGGCGAAAACGCGCGTCCGCGCACATACTAGGGCGTTCTTTTCCAGCCCAGCGCGCCGTGCCCGCCGGGCGTCCGCCCCCCCGCGGACCTCCGCCGTCCGGACGTTCGACCCTCCGGAGCCACCACGGCAGCTCGCCGGCCCGAACCGGGACGCGCCGCAGCCGCATCCCCCCCGCCACCCCTCACCCCGGACGCACCTTGGCCACCGTCACCGACGCCGTCGGAATCGACACGGGAAATCCCACGATGGACGGACCCGACGGGCACGCGCAGCCGCGCGGCCTGTGGCTCCTGTTCTTCGTGGAGATGTGGGAGCGCTTCTCGTACTACGGGATGCGCGCGCTCCTGGTCCTGTACCTGGTGAACGAGCTGAAGTGGAGCGACGCCGACGCGTCGCGGCTCTACGGCAACTACACCTCGCTGGTGTACCTGACCCCCATCATCGGCGGGTGGCTGGCGGACCGGTTCATCGGCACGCGTCGCTCGCTGGTGATCGGCGGCGTCGTCATCGCCGCGGGCCACTTCTCGCTGGCCGTGCCGGGGATGACGGCGTTCTACATCGGCCTGGCGCTCATCATCATCGGCACGGGCTTCTTCAAGCCCAACGTGTCCACCATGGTGGGGCAGCTCTACCGCGAGAACGACCCGCGGCGCGACTCCGGCTTCACGATCTTCTACATGGGGATCAACCTGGGCGCCTTCATCGCCCCGCTCATCTGCGGCTACCTGGGCGAGACGGTGGGCTGGCACTACGGCTTCGGCGCCGCGGGCGTGGGGATGGTGCTGGGCCTGCTGCTGTTCCTCTGGGGCCGGGACCGCTACCTGCCGGGCATCGGCGTGGCGCCCAAGCAGGAGGTGCGCGAGGAGACCCGGGCGGCGCAGGGGCCGCTCACGCGCGAGGAGAAGCACCGCATCGCGGTGATCTTCATCGTGGCCTTCTTCGTGATCTTCTTCTGGTCGGCGTTCGAGCAGGCCGGCGCGTCCATGAACCTGTTCGCCGACCGCCACACCGACACCATGCTCTTCGGGTGGGAGTTCCCGGCGTCGTGGTTCCAGAGCGTGAACCCGTTCGCCATCCTGCTCTTCGCCCCCGTCTTCGCCTGGATCTGGACCAAGCTGGGCGACAGCGGCCGCGAGCCGGCCACCCCCGCGAAGATGGCCATCGGGCTGCTGCTGCTCTCCGCCGGCTTCGTGGTGATGGTGATCGGCGCCGCGCGCGCCGACGCGGGGATCCAGGTCTCTCCCATGTGGCTGATCGGGGCGTACACGCTGCACACCTTCGGCGAGCTCTGCCTGTCGCCGGTGGGGCTGTCGCTGGTGACCAAGCTGGCGCCGCTGCGCTTCGCGTCGCTGCTCATGGGCGTGTGGTTCCTGGCGAACTTCGCCGCGAACAAGCTGGCGGGCGAGCTGAGCGCCATGATGGGCGACTTCGAGTCGCTGCAGAGCTTCTTCACCCTGTTCGTGGCCACGTCGGCCACGGCGGGCGTGATCCTGCTGCTGCTGTCGCCGGTGCTCAAGAAGATGATGCACGGCCGCGGCTGAGGCGGCGGACGGTGGAAGGCAGAGGCGGGGCGCCGGCGGATACCGGCGCCCCGCCGTCGTTCTTCCCTCCGGACCGCCGCCGATCGCAGACCTTGTCCCCTCCGGCACGCCGTGCTATCATCCACTTCGCGCCATTCCAGCAGACGCCTGAAAGAGAGGGTCCATGAACGTTCCGCGCAGGGTCAGCTGGGTCCTGGCGGTCGCGGCGTGCTTCGCCCCGCTGGGGATCTCGGACGCGGCGGTGCGGATTGCCGAGGCGTCCTGCTCGGGCGGCACGTGCTGCCCCGAAGTGGGGTCGGACTGCGTGATCAACAACATCCTCACCAAGGAGAGCTACGCCAAGCTGAGCGGGGGGCGCTGCAAGGCCGTAGATGCCCGCCGGGCGTGAGGCCGGCGTCCACTCGAACCCGATCCCTGCGATGCGTATCCCCCCTCTCGCCGGCCTCCGGACCGCGGCCGGCGGCGCCGTGCTCCTCGCGGCGGTTTCCTCCGCCGCCCTCCTCGTCTTCGCGCCCACCCCCACCGCCCGCCAGAGTTGCACGTGCTGCCCCGAGGTGGGCTCCACCTGCGTGATCGGGGACTGGGTGCGGGCGGACAAGTACGCGAAGCTCGGGGGCGGCTCCTGCATCAAGCCGGTGGACGCCGGGTAATGCGTCCCGCGGCCGCCGTGCTCCTCCTCGTCCTCTCCGCCTGCAGCGGGACGGACGCGCCGGACGCGCGCGGCGATGCGCTCGAGCTCACCGGCGAGGTCCTGCACGAGGGCGCGGAACTGGGCCTCCCGTCGGACGTGGTCTCCGCCGGCGAGTACCTGGTGATCCTGGACGCGGCGGGGGACCCCGCGCTGCACCTGCTCCGGCGGTCCGACGGCGCGCTGCTCCGCTCCGCCGGGCGCTCCGGCGAGGGACCGGGCGAGTACCGTGGGGCCCGCTCGCTCGAGGCGGCGCCTGGACCGGACGTGTGGGTATTCGACGTGGAGCTCCGCCGCATGTCCAGGCTCCGCCTGAGCGCGCTCGCCCGCGGAGACGCCCGCCCCGCCGAGCTCCTGTCGTTCCCCGCCTCGGATCTCCCGATGAGCCCGGCGTGGGTGGGCGACGAGGTGGCGAGTCCCGGCTTCTTCGCCAGCGGACGCCTGGGCTGGTTCGACCGGAGCGGAAGGATGCTCCGCACGACCGGCTCCCTTCCGCCACCGGAGCGCGACGTGCCGTACCGCGTGCTCCAGCACGCGTACACCGGCACGCTGGCGGCGCGCCCCGACCGGGGGCGGCTCGCACTCGGCACCCGCCATGCCGACCAGCTCGAGATCTACCATCGCGACGGGAGGCTCCTGCACCGCGTGCGCGGCCGCCCCCGGTTCGACCCGCGGTTCGAGGTCCGGACTTCGCGAGGGCAGCCGTACATGGCGACGGGGGACGACCTGCGCTTTGGATACGTGGACGTGACCGCCACCGGCGGGTCCATCTTCGCGCTCTACTCGGGGCGTACGCGGAGCGAGCATCCCGGGCGCGCCAACTTCGGGCGTACGGTGCACGTGTACGACTGGGAGGGCCGGCTGCGTGGCACACTGGCTCTGGATGCCGACGCCATCGCGGTGGCGGTCGATGGGGACCGGCTCTATGCCCTGCGCCACGCACCATCGCCGGCGGTGCTGGCGTATACGCTCCCCCCAGACCTGCGCTGAGCCGCCGGACGGCGCGGGACGTGCACGCGGGGACGGGGCGCCGGGAGGCGCCCCGTCTCTCGTTTTTCCAGGCAGTCGCGGGAGGGAGCCGATGCGGATGACGGACCAGGAGATCGCCGCCGAGATCGCGCGCCGCGAGCTCGAGGAGACCTACGTGCGCGAGCTGCTGGCCTCGCTGGGTTTCGACCCCGGCGAGGGCTTCACGCTGGCGGGGATCGACGCCCTGGAGCGCGCCACCACCGTCGAACGCCGGCGCGCCGCCCTGCGCACCATCGGGGTCGAACAGGACGAGGAGGACGAGGTCGAGGTGGAGGCCGACGACTCCGACGAGGACGAGGACCGCGAGACGCCGCCGCCGGGGTGAGTCCACCGCTCAGGCACCTCCTACCTATAGAGGGCGATTAGCGCGATTATCCCATGAAGGAGCCACACCAATGACGGAACGAGATATTCGCCTGTAAGCGCTCTCCAGCTGAAGAACTTTGCGTCCGCTTGCCGAGCCGCCTCCCTACAAGCGAGCGGCAGTCGCCCCCTTGGAATGGAGGTGTACGTTGACGTACGCTTCGACGCTAAGAGCAACAGCAATGCGCCGACCATTAAGGAAAGTTGTGCTACTCTCCAGTCCCACCCGACGGACGGAATCACCCCGAGAGCCGTAAGGTGAACCGGGGTCGCCGTCATTAGCATTTCCTTCCTACGTGCGCGAGCTTCGTTCCGGGCGGCGATGAAGACGGCTGCAGGTGATGCCAGGATGGTCATGGCAGATCGGTTGTTCTATGGGTTTGCTGGCGGGTGGACTACCTCAAATACCCCGCACCGCGGAAAGCGGTTTCCGCAGGATTACCGGTACGCCAGGTTGTGCCCGAAGCGCAGGTACTCGGTCACCACGGTGGAGAGCCCCGCCTCGCTTCGCCACCACGCCCGCTCGTCGAAGCCGGGGTCCTTCACCCCCGCCATGCGCACCTCCACCGGCAGGCCGCGCAGCGTGCGCCGCAGGTTCCAGCGGGCGCGGCGCAGGTGCCAGCGGTGGGTGACGGCCACCACGCGCACGGTGTCGCGCCCCCCGCGCGCCTCCAGCCAGCGGCGCAGCGCCACGGCCTCGTCCGCGGTGCTGCGCACGCCGCCCGGGAAGTCCAGGTACACGATGGCCGAGGCCGGCACCCCCGAGGCGACCAGCGTCTCGCCCGAGATGCGGTCGCCGCTCCACCTCACCCCCACGCGCACCGGGCGGGTGGGCGGCTCGCGCGGGAACGCCACCCGCGGCGCCACCCCGCCCCGCCACAGCTCCAGCGCCTTCCCGGGCCGCACGTCCACCTCTCCCCCGTGCACCACGATCAGGTCCGCGCGCCCGACCGGCGAATCCTCCGTGACCAGGAACCCGTAGAGGGAACGGAGGATCGGGGCGTGGAGGAGCCAGAGCAGGACGGCGGTGGCCGCCAGCGCGGCCAGGGAGACGGCGAGTCGCTTCCTGTCCATGCGTTCCGGGCGCGAAGGGCTTGACTCGGCGCGGCGCCGAGGGTTAAACAACGAGGGTACCCGCGCGGAGACCCATGTTCCGGATCGACCCCCGAGACCCCACCCCCGTACACGCCCAGCTCGAGCGCGAGGTCCGCGCGGCCGTCGCCGACGCGGTCCTGGGCCCGGGCGACGCCCTTCCCACCGTGCGGCAGCTCGCGGTGGAGCTGAAGGTGAACGCCAACGCCGTCTCCCGCGCGTACGAGGCGCTGGAGGAGCAGGGCGTGCTGGACCTGACCGGCGGCCACGCCGTGGTGCGGCGCGTGGCGGAGGGCGGGCCCGACCGCGAGGCGCGGCTCGCGCGCCTGGCCGCGCTGGAGGACGCGTTCCTGGCGCAGGCGGCCTCTCTCGGCTTCTCCCTGGACGAGATCATCATCCACCTGGACGGCCGGCGCAAGCCGGCGAGGTGACTCCCATGTCCGGCAGAGACCTGGTACCCCTCTCTCCCAAGCTCCCCACGGCCACCTCCGGCGGCCCGCGGGGCAACTTCCTGGCGGGGCTGGCGGCCATCGGCGGGATCGGCGCCGGGCTGGCAGTGACCGCCGTCACCGCGTCGCCCCTCGGCATCGTCGTGGGCGCGGCGCTGGGGCTGCTGGCCGCCACGTCGCCCAAGATCGCGCGGCAGTGGGAGCGCGCCGTGGTCCTCCGCATGGGCAAGTACACGGGGTCCACCAAGGGCCCCGGCCTGTTCTTCGTGGTCCCCTTCGTGGACCAGGTGGTGGCCTGGATCGACCAGCGCACCATCACCACCCCGTTCGCCGCCGAGCAGACGCTGACGTCCGACGCCGTGCCGGTGAACGTGGACGCCGTCCTCTTCTGGACCGTGACCGACGTGGAGCGCGCCGCGCTGGAGGTGCAGGACTACGCGCAGGCCATCTCCTGGGCCGCGCAGACGGCGCTGCGCGACATCATCGGGCGCACCTCGCTGGCGGAGCTGCTGCGCGGGCGCGAGCACATCGAGCAGGAGCTGCAGGCGCTGATCGACGAGCGCACCACGCCCTGGGGCGTGACGGTGCACTCGGTGGAGATGCGCGACGTGGTGATCCCCACCGCGCTGCAGGACGCCATGAGCCGCGAGGCGCAGGCCACCCGCGAGAAGGCGGCCCGCATCATCCTGGGCGAGGCGGAGAAGGAGATCGCGGACCTGTTCCACCAGGCCGCGCTGCGCTACCAGGACAACCCCACGGCGCTGCAGCTCCGCGCCATGAACATCCTGTACGAGGGGCTGAAGCAGAAGGGCGGGGCGATGATGATGGTGCCCAGCAGCATCGTGGACTCGGTGAACGCCGGCAGCATCCTGGGCGCCGCCGCCATGATGCACCAGCGCCCGCCCACGCCGGCGGATTCCAACGCCGCTCCCGAGGAGCCGGAGCCGCTGGCGCCGCCGCTCCCGCAGTCGGCGGTGGACGGGGCGGGCTGGCTGCCGTAGCATCGCGTCGGCGACGGGACGAGGGGGCCGCCTTCCGGGGGAGGACGCCCCCTCGCGCGTCCGGTGCCGCCCTCCGTTCTCCGGACGGGCCGCACCGCGGCCGCACCGTGGTCCCCCTGCATCCGGAGCACAGCCCCATGCCCGTTCCGCATCGCCTGCACATCATCTGGATGGGCACGCTCAACCCCATCGACGTGTCCGCCGACGGGACCTCAAACTACCGCCGCATCCTGGCCTGGCAGCAGGCGCTTCCCGCCTGGGAGGTGAACCTGTGGGTGGAGCCCGGCCGCTCCCTCACCCAGGGTGCCGCCGACCAGCTCGGCCAGGCCGGGGTGGACATCCACGACGTGGCCGAGATCCTGAACGCCCACCAGAACGAGGAGTGGGTCACGCACGCGTGGGAGGAGATCCAGGGCGGCAACGCCAACTTCGGCGCGGCGAGCGACCTGCTGCGCGTGGCGATCGTGCTGGAGCACGGCGGCCTGTACACCGACCTGGACAACTTCCCGGCGGCGCGCATCGGCGACCTGGACGACCTGGCGGACGGCCAGGACCTGCTGGTGGGCGTGTTCACCGACCCGCAGGTCGTGAACAACGCCGTGATCGGCGGCTCGGCCGGGAACGGGTTCCTGGAGAGCATGCTGACGGAGATGAACGCGCAGTACCGCCGGCGCTACGCACCCTCCGTGGAGGACGCCGCGGACTACCTGCGGATCCGCGACGGCCTGCTGGAGCGCGTAGAGGGGATGCGCGACGCGTTCGCGGGCAACCGGTCCTTCACCGGCCGGCTGCAGGACAAGCTGACGGAGTTCCTGGTCAACTTCCACCGCCAGTCCGACCGGCTCAACACCACGCTCGATATGACCGGGCCGCGCCTGCTGCGCTGGCTCCTGGAACGCGACGTGATGGACAACTTCGACGGCGACTTCGCCGCCTACCGCGAGACGGGCGAGGCGGGGTACGTCGACACGCTCACCGACCGGCTGGGCGAGCGCGCCATCCCGGTGAACGTGATCCGGATCACCTCCGAGAACACCTGGGGCGGCGAGATGAACTTCGACGCCTACAACCGCGTGGTGGACAACGTGCTGATCCCCGCGCTGGACCGGCTCCAGCACGACTGGGACAACCGGTAGGGCACGCCGCCGCCGTGACGCGAAGCGCCCCCGCCGGACGGTCGTGCGGGGGGCGCTCCGCGTGTCGCAAGAAGGCGCCGGTCCCATGGATTGCCTCGTCGCGGTTCCCACTGCGGAGGTAGACGATCATGGGCGATCAGCAGCACTCCAGGACCAGGAGGTTTCAAGGGGTTGGATACCCGCCCCTTGCAGGCGGCTACTCACCGGACCCTTCCATGGTACGTTCCCACCTCGAACGGGAGCGGTCTCCCGAAGGCCCCGCTCGTGGAACCGGCCGGACCGCGGTGCCCAACGGCCCTTCGGCGAACGGATCGAACGGGTAGGAGCTTCGCCTGCCGAGGACCCGCGCGCATGGCCTGGCGCACGGACCGCCGCCGCCATCGTTGATTCACGAGCGCCCCCCATATCGTCCGGCGGGGGGCGCTTCGCGTCGTCGTCCGACGTCGTGGGACGCCAGCTACGAGGCGGGGGCGAGCGGGGCGTCGTGGGCGTGCTCCTCCGCGTCGTTCACCAGCAGCGGGCGCAGCGTGCGCAGCCAGAGCAGCGAGCCCAGCGCGAACGCCGCCCCGGTCGCCGCCAGGAGGGGCGCGGCGAGCCCGGCGGCGCCCAGCGCCACGAAGGTGGCGGCGCCGGTGAGCAGGCGCGCGGCCTCCATGGGCCCCGCCCAGCGCCGCCCCTCGAAGATCCCGCCCACGTTGGTCAGCGCCAGCCCCACGTAGAAGACCAGCGCCGCCTTCTCGTGCAGGACGAGAGAGGGCGCGGCCTCCAGGATCTTCACGCTGCCGGCCAGGACGGCGGTGAACTGCGCCAGCGCGTACCACGCCAGCGGGCGCGGCACGGCGGGATCGAACTTCGGCCGCTCGCCGTCCGCCGCCGTCCCGGTCGACGGCGACATCGCCGCAGGAACGGGCACCGCCTCCGCCGCCGCGATCACCGCGCCCTCCGACCCCGGCGGCCCGAAGACGACGTGCGCCCGGTCCTTCCAGCTCCGCGCCGCCCGCAGCCCGCGGGCGATGTCCACGAAGACGTGCACGTTCGCCCACACCGGGTTCCAGCTCGCCAGCGGCTTGGTGATGCCGTAGACGACCTCTTCCGTCTCGGGCTCGAAGGTCCCGAACAGGCGGTCCCAGACGATGAAGACGCCGGCGTAGTTGCGGTCCAGGTAGCGCGGGTTGATGCCGTGGTGCACGCGGTGGTGCGACGGCGTGTTCATCACCCACTCCACCGGCGCCCACAGCCGGTTCACGGCCCGCGTGTGGATCCAGAACTGATAGACCAGGTTCAGCGCGTACGCCGCGACGAACATCTCCACTGGGATGCCGATGAGCGCCAGCGGGATGTAGAAGATCCAGCTCAGCAGGCCGTGCAGCGACGACTGGCGGAGCGCGACGGTGAGGTTGTACTCCTCGCTGGAGTGGTGCACCACGTGCCCGGCCCACAGCACGTTCACCACGTGCGAGTAGCGGTGCAGCCAGTAGTAGGCGAAGTCCACGAGCAGGAACACGGCGGCCCAGCTCGCCAGAGCCGCCCCGTCCACCGCGAAGCCGGGCAGGCCCTCCGCCCGCACGACCGGCGCGCCCGCGTTCCACGACGGGAGCGGAAGGAAGCGCTGGGCCGCCCAGTGCTTCACCACCAGGGCGTAGATGCCCACGCTGGCCACCTTCACGAACAGCCCCGTCAGCTCGCTCAGGATGCCCAGCGACAGGTCGCTCACCGAGTCGTTGAGCCGCATCAGCGGCTCGCGCCGGCGGCGCGAGACCACCAGCTCGATGCCGATGAGCAGGAAGAAGAACGGGATGGATGCCTGGATGATCGCCATGGTGGTTCCGTTGTGCGTCTACGCGTCCCGCTCCGCCCCCGCCGCCTCCTCCAGCGCCGTCCAGACCTGCTCCAGGTCTTCATCCTCCGTCGCCCAGCCGCTGAACGCGGCGCGCAGGGCCGCGTGCCCCCCGAATCGCGCGGGGGAGAGGTACGCCCGGCCATCGTCCGCCACCCGCTTCAGCAGCCGCGCCGCCACCTCGCCGCCGTCGCGGCCGCGGAGGACGGCGTCCGACGGGCGGAAGCACACGACGTTCAGCCGCACCGGCGCGAGCAGCCCCCAGTCCGCGGAGGCCGCCAGACGCTCCCCCAGCTCCCGCGCCAGCCGGCAGTCGCGCTCCACGATCTCGCGGAACCCCTCGCGGCCGTAGGCGTGGAGCGAGACCCAGACGGGGAGCGCGCGGAAGCGGCGGGAGTTCTCGGGCCCCAGGTGCAGCGGGTCGGGCACGGCGCCGGGCTCCGCGTCCAGGTACGCCGCCGCGGCGCGGAAGGTCTGCCGGAGCAGGTCGGGGCGGCGGACCAGCGCCACGCCGCAGTCGTACGGCACGTTGAGCCACTTGTGCGCGTCCAGCGCCAGCGAGTCGGCCCGCTCCGCCCCGCGGACCAGGTGCGCCAGGCCGGGAGACGCCGCGGCGAACATGCCGAAGGCGCCGTCCACGTGCAGCCACGCGCCGTGCTGCCGGCACAGGTCGGCGACCGCGGCGACGTCGTCGAAGTCGCCCGTGGTGGCCGTCCCCGCGCTGGCGCAGACGATGGAGGGCACGTCGTCCAGCCCCTCCAGCACCCGGTGCAGGTCGTCCACGTCCATCGCCTCACGGCCGGGGAGGGTGGCGACGGGGACGTGCGCGCGCCGGCCCATCCCCAGGATCGCCAGCGCCTTCGCGATGCTGGCGTGGGGCGAGGCCGCCAGCACCGGAACGGGCGGTGCGGCGCCCACGCCCTCCTCCGCCACGTCCACCCCCGCGATCCCCGCCGCCCACTGCCGCGCCGCCGCCAGTCCCGCCACGTTCGCCATCGTGCCCCCGGTCACCATCACGCCGGAGAAGGCGGACGGGAGGGAGAGCAGGTCGCGCAGCATCCAGATGGCCTCCGCCTCCACCGCGGCCGCCCCGGAGCCCGACGCGCCGAAGTGCGAGACGTTCTGGTCGTACGCCGACGCCAGCCAGTCGGCCGCCAGCGCGGCGGGCGTCGTGCCGCCCGTCACGAACGCCAGGTAGCGCGGGCCCGCCGAGCCGGAGAGCGACGCCTCGTGCCGCGCGCGGAAGAGCCGCAGCGCCTCCGCGGCGCCGGGGCCCTCCTCCGGGAGGGGGCGCGGGTCGGGGGGCGGCGGGTCGGTGCGGGCGGCGGGTCGCCCGGGCAGCCCGCGGACGAAGCCGATCGCCGCGTCGCGGGCGTCGCCGAGCAGCGCCGGGAGCGCGTCCAGGTCTGCGCGGAGGCGCGGGTGCATGGAAGAGGATGGGATAGGGAGGGGGTCCGCCGGGCGCCCGCGGGGACGCCCGGCATCGGTCGAGCCTACTCGCCGTACGGGACCCAGATGTTCTTCACGTGCGTGGCGTGGCGCAGGAAGTCCTCGCCCTCGCCCTGCACGGCGTCGGCCCAGTCGCGCTGCAGGCCGTACGAGACCCAGGTGCGCTTCATGTTGCCGGCGGAGTGGCGCTCCACCATGGTGCTGCCCTCCGCGCCGCCGAAGTACCACATCCCGTCCACGTCGTCGTGCGCGGCCAGCGTCTCCGCCAGCTCGTCGCGCGACCCGGTGACGATGTTCACCACGCCGCCCGGCACGTCGGACGTGTCGAGCACCTGGTAGAAGTCCGTCGCCGCCAGCGGCGCGCGCTCCGACGGCACGGCGACCACCGCGTTCCCCATCGCGATCGCCGGCGCCACGGTGGAGACCAGGCCCAGGAGCGGGAACGCGTCCGGGCAGGCGATGCCGATCACGCCCAGCGGCTCCGGCATGGCCAGCGTGACGTTGCGGAAGGGCGTGTGGTGCACCCGCCCGTCCCACTTGTCGGCCCAGGCCGCACAGGTGTAGAGGCGGCGCACGGAGAGCTCCACCTCGCGCGCCGCGGCGTCCGCGTCGCCGGTCATGGAGGCGATGCGGCGGGCGAGCTCCTCCCCGCGGGCCACCAGGTTCTCCGCCACGTAGAACAGGACCTGCGCGCGGTTGTGCGCGGTGGACCTCGCCCATCCCTTCGCCGCCTTGTGGGCGGCCTCCACCGCGTTGCGCACGTCCTTGCGGTTGCCGCGGCCCACCTCGCCCAGGTGGCGCCGGTCCGCGCCGCGCACGGGGAGCGAGTAGCCGGAGTCGGGCCGCGCCTGCTTCCCCCCGATGTAGAGCTTGGCCGTCCGGTCGATGGGGGGCAGCCCCGTCGCCACCGGCGGCGGCAGCTCGCCCTCGTTCGCGGCGGAGGACGCCTCCGCCTTCTTCTTCCCGCCCGCCTTCAGGCGCCCCTTGGCCTCCGCCTCCCACTTCGGCCGCACGTACTCGAACAGGCCCTCGCGCCCGCCCTCGCGCCCGAAGCCGCTCTCGCGGTACCCGCCGAAGCCGCTGGCGGCGTCGAAGACGTTGGTGCAGTTGATCCAGACGGTGCCCGCCTTCACCTTCGGCGCCACGTCCAGCGCCAGGTTCACGTTCTCCGTCCACACGCTGGCCGCCAGGCCGTAGCGGGTGTTGTTGGCGAGCTCCACCGCCTCCGCCGGCGTCCGGAAGGTCATCAGGACGACGACGGGCCCGAAGATCTCCACCTGCGCCACGGTGGACGACGGGGAGACGTCGGTGAAGAGCGTCGGCGGGTAGAAGCACCCCTCCGTGGGGCAGCTCCACGAGGGCTGCCACATCGTCGCGCCCTCCTCGCGCCCCTGCTCCACGAGCTGCGCGATCTTCTCGAGCTGCACCGGGGCCACGATGGCGCCGATGTCCACCGCCTTGTCCAGCGGATCGCCCACGCGCAGCGTCTCCATGCGCGCCCGCAGCCGCGCGACCAGGCGGTCGGCGATCCCCTCCTGGGCCAGGATGCGCGAGCCGGCGCAGCAGACCTGCCCCTGGTTGAACCAGATGGCGTCCACCACGCCCTCCACCACGCTGTCCAGGTCGGCGTCCTCGAAGACGATGAACGGCGATTTGCCGCCCAGCTCCAGCGAGAGCTTCTTCCCGCTCCCCGCCGTGGCCACACGGATGATGCGGCCCACCTCCGTCGACCCCGTGAACGCGACCTTGTCCACCTCGGGGTGCGTCACCAGCGCCTCGCCGGTGCGCCCGTCGCCCGTGACCAGGTTGACGACCCCCGGCGGGAGCCCCACCTCGCGGCAGACGTCGGCGAAGAGCAGCGCCGTGAGCGACGTGAACTCCGCCGGCTTCAGGACCACCGTGTTCCCCATCGCGAGCGCCGGGGCGATCTTCCACGACAGCATGAGCAGCGGGAAGTTCCAGGGGATCACCTGTCCCACCACCCCCACGCCCTCGTAGCCGGCCAGGTCGCTCTCCATGAGCTGGGCCCAGCCCGCGTGGTGGTAGAAATGCCGGGCGACCAGGGGGATGTCGATGTCGCGCGACTCGCGGATCGGCTTCCCGTTGTCCAGCGACTCCATCACCGCGAAGAGGCGCGAGTGCTTCTGGACGTGCCGGGCGATGGCGTACAGGTACCGGGCGCGGCCGTGCCCGCCCAGCGCCTGCCACCCCGGGAGCGCCGCGCGCGCGGCGCGCACCGCCGCGTCCACGTCCGCCACCGTTCCCTGGGCCACCCGGGCGAGCGGCTTGCCCGTGGCGGGGTTGGCGGTGTCGAACCACTCCCCGCCCGAGGGCTCCCGCCAGTCGCCGTCGATGTAGTGCCGCGTGGTGCCCGCGCGCTCCTGCAGCCAGGCCAGCGCGGGGGCGGCGCTCTCCGGCGCGGGTCCGTATTCCATGGTCTCGAAGATCTCGGCGATGCTCATGCTGCGTCGGCGGGAAGAGGGGTGCAGGGCGCGTCCCGGCACCGTATTATACCCTGTCGCCCCTCTCCGCGCACCCCGCGCGCACGCACCCCCCGCGCACCCGTGCCCATGCCCCCCCGCACGAGCCTCTCCGCCACCCTCGCGGCGCTCGCCGTCGCCGTCGCGGTGCCCCCGCTCCACGCCCAGCGCCCCGCCACCACGGTCCCCGGCCCGCCCACGCGCGCGGTCTCCGAGGTGCGGGAGACGCGGGGGGCGGACGGCGCCTGGAGCCGGGCCGTGGTGAACCGCACCTTCCGGGTGCAGCCCGCCGGCGTCGACACCACGCTCCTGCTGGTGGAGGAGGTCACGACCTCGACCTCCCCACGGGCGGAGGAGGACGAGGTGTCGGCGCGCGTCACGGCGTGGCTGCGGCCCGGCCGCGGCCCCGCGCGGCGCCTGTGGAGCCTGGCGTCCGAGGCGCGGCCGGTGGAGGTCGACGAGCCTTTCTACGTGCTGGAGCGCCGGGGGTGCTGCGCGGTCGCCACCACGCGCTGGCACCACTCGCTGTGGACGGGGCGGATGGTGTTCCGCTCCACCTCCGACGTGATGCACGTGGAGGGAGAGGACCCGGCCTCCCCGCGCCGGATCGCGTACCTGAGCGCGGACGGATGGGGCGGCGAGCACGTTGTGGAGCGCGGCGGTGCGGACGCCGTGCTGACCATCTGGTACGCGTCGCCGGACCGCGTGCTGCAGGCGGTGGCGGTGCTGGGCGACCGCGGGGGCGAGCTGCCCCGGCTGACGCTGGAGGTGGGCGAGTCCACCCAGGCGACGGGCGCCGCGGCCGAGTCCCCGTACTCCGTGCGACTGGCCTTCCCCGACGGCGCCGTGGTACGCATCCCGGTGCGGGGCGAGCGGATGGTGGTGGCGGAGGCGGAGCTTCCCCCCGGCGTGCGGCTGGCGGAGGTGCGGCCGCCGGTGCCGGAGCCCCCGCGGCGCTGAGGCGCGCGAAGGACGGCATCCACCTCGCCGCGTCGCCCGGGGGGCCGCGGCGAGGTCGACACCGTCCCGTACGTCGGAGAAGCGGTCGGGGCGCCCCCGAGCGCGCCCGCCGCCGTCCACGGGACGCGCGGACGTCATTGCGAGGCGCGGAGCCCCCGCGCCGAGGTCGGCGCGGGGGCTCCGCTTCAGACGGCCTCGCCCTCCTCCCAGTGGTTCGCGACCAGGGAGGTCACGATCGCGCCCACGTCCGCCGTCAGGTCGGCGGGGACGTTCTTCCAGAAGTACTGGGCGCCGCTCACGTTCTTCTTCTCCCCGTCCACGACCGTGTGCTGGGAGCCGGACACGGCCAGGTCGCCGTCCTTCTCCTCCAGCGCGTAGTAGGCGTTGGCGCCGTTGCCGCCCACCGCCGTGAAGTGGAAGTAGGTCCAGTCGCCGTTTCCGTCCGGCGTGAGGGAGATGTGCGCGTCGCTGCCGTTGTAGGTGAGCCCGTCCAGGTACATCATGGACCCCGAGGCCCCCACCCGCAGGTTGTCCGCGCCCACCACCTTCAGGTCGAAGCGGCCCACCTTCTTCTTCTCGATCGCTCCCTCCATGTTGGTCCACCGGGCGCCGCCGTTCTCGCCGATCTGCGAGAGCGTGAGGGTCGACTTGGCTTTCGGCATGGTGCTCTCCTGGCTCGCTCTGCGTGAAGGGGGGAAGGGCCGCGGGCCCCGCCGGGCCCCGTACGCCGAAAACGGCCGCCGGGCACCCCGGACGCCGCGCGGGCCTGTCCCCCGCCTCGCCCCCGCCGGTAGATTCAGGGCGTCCACCGTCCCGTCCCACGCCCCGACCTCCACGTGCCCACCACCCCCACCCTCGCCGAGCGCACCGGCCAGACCGAGCGCCTGCGGCGCCGCGAGACGCTGCAGCTCTGCGGCATGGCGATCTGGTTCGGGGCGCAGCTCTCCGGGTACCAGCCGCTCTCGCTGGTGGGGCTCGGCCTCTTCTTCTTCGCCTTCGCGCTGGCCTCGCGCGCCGTGCGCTGCCCACAGTGCGGCTTCAACCTCTCCGGCCACGCGGTGATTCGGGTGCCCATCGGCCAGTCCACGGGGTGGGCCGAGCGCGCGGAGAAGTGCCCCCGGTGCGGCTACGGCGGGGAGGAGCCGGACGCGGAGCCGTCCATCCCCGCCCGCCTGGTCGAGCGCCCCTCCCCGTCGCAGCCGTGGCGGCTCCCCAAGCCGACGGTGGACGCGCCGGAGGGATGGGACTGGGGGCTGCACGACGGGCGGGAGATGCACCGCGCCGGGCCCGACGAGCTGCGCCGGAGGGTGGCCCGCGGCCCCGCGCCGCTGCTGGTGTGGACGCCGGAGCAGCGCCGCCTGGTCTGGCCCGAGGAGGTGCCGGAGCTGCTGGACGCCATCCGCGCGGAGGGGCGCGAGCGCGCCCGCGCCGGGGTGCTGCCCCCCCTGGCGCTGGCGGCGAGCATCGCGGCCGGGATGGCGCTGGGCGACGCGCCGGTGCGCCTGGGCGGCGGGGCCACCTTCTGGCTGGCGGCGGCGCTGATCTGGACGGGGTACGCCCTGTGTCGCCTGCACCGCGCGCCCCGCATGGACGCGGCGGAGGTGCGCGCCCGGGTGGAGCAGGCGCAGCACGAGGCCTGGGTGCGCACGGTGCCCACGCCGTGGACGCGGATGCTGGCCGTGGCCGTGGCCGCCGTGGGTCTCTCGCAGGTCCTCTCCTCCGGCCGGACCCTGCCGGCGGTGGGGCTGCTCGCGTCGAAGGCCCTGGGGGGGGAGTGGTGGCGCCTGCTGACGTACGGGGTGGTGCACGCGCACGTCCTGCACTTCGCCCTCAACTTCCTGGCCCTGCTTTCCCTGGGCCGCATCGCCGAGGTCCACGCGCACCGCGCCTTCCTGCCGCTGCTCACCCTGGCCGGGGTCCTGGGCGGCGGCGCGGCCTCCCTCCTCTTCCCGGTTGGCGTGCCCGTGGTGGGGATCTCGGGCGGGCTGCTGGCGGTGATCGGCTTCGCCGTGGTGATGGGGTACCGCCGGCGCGCCGTGCTCCCCACCGGCTTCGGCGCGGAGATGGTGCGCGACGTGGCGCTGGTCGCCGCCGTGGGCCTGGCCGGGTTCCGCACGATCGCCAACGCAGGCCACCTGGGCGGGCTGGTCGCGGGGCTCCTGCTGGGCATGCTCCTGGTCCCCCGCCCGGGCGCGGCGGAGCGCGTGGGGTGGGACCCCGGGCCGGTGGCGCGCTTCGCCGGGACCCTGTCGCTGGCCGTGCTGCTGGGCACCGCCGTGGCCGCCGCGCTGCACCTGGTGGCCCTGCCCGCGCCGTGAGGGTGAACCCCGCGGGGCGCTGGAGGGTAGGACGGGGGAGAGACGGGAACCCGGACCCAGGACCGACGTGAAGCACCCGAGCATCCGCGCCGCCGCGCTGTCGGCGCTCCTGCTGGCCTCGCCGCTGGCCGCGCAGGCCCCCGCCGCCGGAGGGGACACCGTCGCAGGCGACACGGTCGAGATCTTTCGCCGCACGGGACTGGTGACCCGCGAGGAGCTGTTCGCGGCGCGGATGCGGGCGTGGGGCATCGAGAGCCCCGACCCCTTCCCCCGCCGCCCCACCTCGCGGGCGGACTCGCTGGCGTGGGTGCGCGCGCGGCGCGCCGCCCAGGCGGACGCGCGGCGCCGCGTGGTCGTCTCGCTCTACGACCGCCGCCTGTGGCTGATCGAGGGCGCCGACACCCTGCTCTCCGCGCCGGCCGGCGTGGGGATGGGCGTGGTGACCGTGTTCGGGAAGCGGTGGGACCACTCGACCCCCCGCGGCCGGCGGACGGTGCGCGCCAGGGCCGAGGCGCCGCTCTGGGTGCCGCCCGACTGGCACTACGTGCAGGAGGCGGGGAAGCGGAAGCTGGCCCACGCGCAGCTCCCCCGCCGCGGGGTGGCGCTGGACGACGGGCGCCGGCTGGAGGTGCGCGGCAGCGAGGTGGGGACGGTGGAGGCGGACGGCGCCTTCACCCCCGCCCCGGCCGGGGCGTTCCTGGTGCACCGGGACACGCTCTGGATCCCGCCGGTGGGGACGGGAGCGCGCGCCATCCCCCAGGTGCTGGGCGCCTACAAGCTGGACCTGGGCGACGGGTACCTGATCCACGGGACCACCGAGGGCCTCTCCATCGGCTTCCCCTCCACGCACGGGTGCATCCGCCTGGACGCGGCCGACCTGGAGCGCCTGTGGGCCGGCGTTCCCGTGGGGACACCGGTGTACGTGTACTGACCCGCCGGCCCCGCGGCCGTTGCCGCCGCGGCGGCTCTCCGGCCCCCCGGGGCCCGGCAGGGAGGAACCCCTTCGCGGAGGCGGAGGGCTGCCGTTTCCCGTGGCCCGGCGCGGAAACGGGCGACGATCCTTTCCGGTCGAGACACTGGTGCGATAGCCCCGTTCGCGTTATGATGTCGGGTCGACAGAAGCGGTTCCACCCGTCGCCCGCACGGCCCCCGATGCCCCCTCCCCCACCGCCCGATCCCCTCGAGCTCCCCCAGGCGGGGCGGATCCCGTTCCTGTTCGTGGTGACGGAGCTGGCGCGCCTGGGGATGGACGACGCGGGGCTGGCGCTGTGGCAGGCGATCCGGAACGTGGGCGCGTGGCGCGACGCGGGGCCGCACGGGCGGGAGCGCATCCTGTCGCGCGGCCCCAGCGGCCTACCCGCCCTGGTCCCCGACGCGGCCGACGCGCTCCGCGCGCTGGACGCCCGCCTTCGCGCGCCCCGCGTCGCGGG
>JASLAX010000115.1 GCA_030146875.1 Longimicrobiaceae bacterium | reverse complement strand
GTCGATCGACGCGCCGTCCTCCCCCGCCTCCGGCCGCGCCGCCGCGCTCGCCGTCCGCCTCCGCGGCGCGGCGGGCGACAGCGCGCGCGTCGTCCTCTCCGACGACGCGGGGCCGCTCGACACCGCCGTCGTCCGCCTGGGCCGCGACGGGCGGGGCGAGGCGGCGTTCCGCGTCCGTCCCCCGCGGCCGGGGTGGCGCGAGTGGACGGCGGAGTGGGGAGGACGGCGGGCGACGGCGGGAGCGTGGGTGGACTCCGCCGGGCCGCCGCGCGTGCTGATCCGCGCCGGCCTGCCCGGCTGGGAGGGGAAGTTCGTCGCCCGGGCGCTGGAGGAGTCCGGCGCCCGCGTGCGCGTGGCGTGGTCGCTGGGCCGCGGCCTGGCCGTCGCGCCGGGAGAGGGCGCCGCGCCCTCCGCGGAGCCCGCCGACGTCACGGTCCTCCTCGACGGCGCCCCCGTCTCCGAGGCCGAGCCCCGCGCCCTGGCGGAGCGCGTCGCGCGGGAAGGGGGGGGCATCCTGGCCGTGGGGGACGCTGCCGTCTCGCCCGCGCTCGCGCTGGTCCGCCGGCCCGCGGAGCGCGTCGCGGTAAACGGGGCGGAGGTGCGGTGGAGCGCGCCCGCCGAGCTGGCGCCGCTGCCCCCCGACCGCGTACGATCCGATGCCGTCGCCTACGGCCCGCCGCTCCCGGGCGCGGTGTCCGCCGCGTCGTCGCCGGACGGCACGCTGCTCGCGCTCCGGCCGCTCGGGCGAGGGCGGGTGGCGGCGCTGGGGCTGGCGGAGACGTGGCGCTGGAGGATGGAGGCCGGCCGGATCGAGGAGCACCGCGAGACGTGGCGCGCCCTGGTCGACTGGCTCGCCGCCGCGCCGCGGGACCCGGTCGCGGTCGAGGTCGCCTCCTCCGTGGGCCCCGTCGGCGTTCCCGTGGAGGTGCGCGTCTACGACGTGGGAGGTCGATCGCCGCGCGCGATCTCTCTCGCGCGCCCGGGTGGAGGGCGCGAGGCGCTCGTCCTCTCCCCCGACGCAAACGCGCCCGGCACGCTCCACGCATCCTTCGTCCCCGCCGCGCCCGGGCTGCACCTCCTGGCCGTGGAGGGCCGCCCCCGCGCCGGCTTCCGTGCCACCGCCGGCGCCGAGCGCGCGGAAGCCCCGTGGTCGCGCCTCGCGCTCCTCGCCGCCGCCTCCGGAGGCGCCGCGGTCCCCGGCGACTCGCTGAACGCGGCCGTCCGGCGGATCGCCGGCGAGGACGCGGAGGAGCGGGGCGGCCCCGACGGGCGGCTGGTGTTCTTCGCCGCGCTGGTGCTGCTCGCGGGCGCGGAGTGGGCGATCCGGAGGCTGGGAGGGCGGGCGTAGGGGGGGCGTGTCGGGGGGGGGGAGGTCGGTGCGGTGAGGCAACCCGTTTTACGGGGCCCGACCCCCGCCCGCGGACGATTCGCGGCTGAGAACCGCACGACGTCCGTCTGCGCGGACCGTCCTCCATCCGGGCCGGCCGCACCTCCGCCCACGAGACGGACGCCGACCGCGCGGCGACGTCGCGTCGGACGTTCTCGCGCACCGGCCGAGAGCGCGACCGCCTGCGAAGGCAGGCTTCGTGTAGTCGGTGCAGCGGTTTCGACCGCCGGCGTGGCGGGAGCCGCCGATCCCTCCGACCTCCTCACCCTCCGCCTCCGCGACGTTGACCAGGACCACCGCATACGTCTCGCACTCCGACTGCCCCCGCCACGACGTGGGCTGGCAGCACCCCGACCACCAGGGACGTCTCCCGGCGATCACGCGCGCCGTGTACGGCGACATGCTCGCGCTCTACGAGCCGCTCCTGCAGGTGGAGGCGACGCCGGCGGCGGAGGAGGACCTGCTCCTGGTCCACACCGCGCGTCACCTGGCGGAGGTGCGGGACACGTCGGCGCGGGCGGCGGCGGAGGAGCAGACGCTGGAGGTGGGCGGCGTGCCCGTCTCCGGCGCGACGTGGGACGCGGTGCTGGCGTCGGTCGGCACCGCGCTCACGGCGGTGGACGCGGTCCTCCGCGGCGACGTGCGCAACGCCTTCTGCGCCGCACGGCCGCCCGGGCGCGACGCGACCGCGGACGCGCCGGGCGGCTGCTCGCTGGTGAACGCCGTCGCCATCGCCGCGCGGCACCTGCGCCGCCGGGCGGGCGCCGGGCGCGTGCTCGTCGTCGACTGGGGCTCCACGCGCCCCGCCACGGCCGCGGTGCTCGCCGGGGACCAGGGGGTGCGCGTCCTCTGCATCCACCGCGACCCGCGCTCGTTCCCCGAGGGCGCGTCGGCGTCGGAGAGCGAGGAGGGCGCCCCCTCTCCGCCGGACTGCTGGACGGTGCCGCCGGGGAGCGGGGCGGAGGCGTTCGGAGAGGCGATGCGGGCCGCGCTGTCGTCCGTGGAGGGGGAGGTCGGGATGGTGCTGCTCTCCGCCGGGTTCGAGATCCTGGCCGGCGATCCCATCGGCGGGCTCGCCGTGGCGCCGGACGACGTGCACGACCTCACGCGGACGCTGGTGGAGTGGGCGGATGCGCGCGCCGGCGGACGCCTCGTCTCCGTGCTCGAGGGCGGGTACGATCCCGTGGGGCTCGCACGAGCCACGGTGCAGCACCTCCGCGCGCTGGCGGGGCTCCCTCCGTCGTAGGCTCCCTCGACCCGGGAGCTCGTCCCGGGGCGCGAGCGTCGTGACGGTGTGGGTTGCGAATCCTCGTGGAAGCGGCTACTGTACATCACTTCCCGACACTTCCACGATTGAGGTACTTATGACGACCCAGAACACGTTCCGGGCAGCGAAGGCCGTTTTCCTCTCGCTAGCGCTCGTGCTGGTCCCCGCGCGGCTGCACGCCGCGGAGCTGGCGGCGGAGCTTACGCTCGGCGAGAAAGCCTATTGCGTCACCGTGAGCGCGGCGGTCACCGTGATCTTCGGTCCCGGCCAGGGAGCTGCCTCGCTGTCGGCCTGCCTGGAGGCGGAGGCGCTGGACTGAAGAACACCGTGAGCGCGGCGCGGCTTTCGGCCGCGTCCGGCTCCGAGAGGGTCCGATCCGAGCGCGGCCGTCTCCCACGAGGGGGGCGGCCGCCTCTCCGTACCCCCGGCGGTGCTCCGCATCCCTGAGGCGCGGGGCCGTGGCGCTCGCCCGCCTCGCCGCAGATATTCGTCCGACGAGGAGCGGACACCGGAACCGAGAAGACGTGTGAGCGATACGAGGGCGGGGGACGGGGCGGAGAGCCGGGCGGTGGCGTTCCCGGTGCTGGCGCCGGAGCACGTGGCGGCGCTGGCCGCGCGGGGGCGGGTCCGCGACGTGGGCCGGGGCGACTACCTCTGGCGCGAGGGGGAGCGCGGCTTCGGCTTCTTCGTCATCCTCTCCGGTGAGGTGGAGGTCCGCGAGCTCTCCGGCGACGAGCCGCGGGTGGTGACCGTGCACGTGCAGGGGGAGTTCACGGGTGACGTGGACGTCCTCACCGGCCGCGTCTCGCTGGTGGAGGGGCGGATGCGGACCGCCGGGCGGGTGGCGGAGCTCTCCCCCGCCGAGCTGCGCGCTGCCGTGGGCGAGCTTCCGGAGGTGGGCGAGATCCTGCTGCGGGGCTTCCTGATGCGCCGCACCCTGCTGCTGGGCGAGGGCTTCCGCGGCATCCGCATCATCGGCTCGCGCTTCTCGCCCGAGGCGCACCACCTGCGCGACTTCGCATCGCGCAACGCCATCCCCTTCACCTGGATCGACCTGGAGCAGGACCAGCAGGCCGAGCGGCTCCTGCGGGACTTCGGGGTGACGGCGGACGCCACGCCCATCGTCATCGGCCGCGACGGGCGCTGGGTCAGCAACCCGAGCGTGTCCCAGCTCGCGCACTACATGGGGCTGGACGTTCCCGACGCCGGCGGCGAGATCTTCGACCTGGTGGTCGTGGGCGCCGGGCCCGCCGGCCTCGCCGCATCCGTCTACGCCGCGTCGGAGGGGCTCACCACGCTCAGCGTGGAGGCGACCGCCGTGGGCGGGCAGGCGGGGACCTCGTCCCGGATCGAGAACTACCTGGGCTTCCCCACCGGCATCTCCGGCGCCGCCCTCGCCGGTGCCGCGCAGCTCCAGGCGCAGCGCTTCGGGGCGCGCATCTCCGTTCCCCGGCGCGCCGCCGCCCTCCGCTGCGAGGGCGGGACGCGCGTGGTGGTGCTGGACGACGGCAGCGAGGTGCGGGCGCACTGCGTGCTGATCGCCAGCGGCGCGGAGTACCGCTCGCTCGAGGTGCCCGGCCTGCGGGAGCTGGAGGGCGCCGGCGTCTACTACGCCGCCACGGACATGGAGGCCCGCCTCTGCCGCGGCGACGACGTGGTCCTGGTCGGCGCGGGCAACTCGGCGGGGCAGGCGGCGGTCTACCTGGCCGGCTTCGCGCGGCGGGTGCACGTCGTGCTACGGGGCGACGACCTGGGGAAGAGCATGTCGCGCTACCTGGTGGACCGGGTGGAGAAGGTGGAGAACGTCGTCCTCCATCGCCGCGCGGAGGTGATCGCGGTCGAGGGGCAGGACGAGATCCGCGCCGTCGCCCTGCGGAAGGACGAGGCGGAGGAGGACGTCCGCATCCACGCCCGCGCGCTCTTCCTGTTCATCGGCGCGGTGCCGCACACGGAGTGGCTGCGCGACTCGGTGCGGCTGGACTCCCGCGGATTCGTGCTGACCGGCAGCTCGCTTCCGCCGGAGGTGACGCGCTCCGCCGCGTGGACGGCGGCCGGGCGCGCCCCGTACTTCCTGGAGACCAGCGTCCCCGGCGTCTTCGCGGCGGGCGACGTGCGGAGCGACTCCGTGAAGCGCGTCGCCTCCGCGGTCGGCGAGGGCTCGATGGCCGTCAGCTTCGTCCACTCGTATCGCGGCGCGGGCGCCGCCCCTCCGCCGTCGGTCCCGGCGGGCCGAGACGTTCCCCCATCCGAAGCGAGGTGAGCAGATGGCGCGGTGCGAGCACGTGGGCGAGGTGCGGGACGTGGAGCCGCGGACGCCGGAGGGGTGCGAGGAGTGCCTGGCGTCCGGCGGGCGGTGGGTCCACCTGCGGCTCTGCAGGACCTGCGGACACGTGGGGTGCTGCGACTCCTCGCCCGGCAAGCACGCCACGGCGCACTTCCGCGCCACGTCGCACCCGATCGTGCAGTCCTTCGAGCCGGGGGAGGACTGGGCATGGTGCTTCGTGGACCGGGACGAGGTGGAGCTGTAGAAGACGGAGGGAGGACGTGAGCGAGTACCAGTACTACGAGTTCAGGGCCGTCGACCGGGCACTGGAGGCGGAGGAGATCCGGGGGCTGCGCGCCGTCTCCACGCGCGCGGCCATCTCGCCCACGTCGTTCGTGAACACGTACGACTTCGGCGACTTCAAGGGTGATCCGTACGCCTGGGTGCAGCGATACTTCGACGCCTTCCTCTACCTGGCGAACTGGGGCACCCGCGAGCTGATCCTGCGCCTGCCGAAGCGCCTGCTTCCGGCGGAGGCGGCCGGGCGCTATGCCGCGGACGACTTCGCCGTGGTGTCGGAGACCGACGCGCACGTCCTCCTCTCCTACCACTCGGACGAAGACGGGGGAGACGACGAGTGGGACGATGGCTCCGGCTGGCTCCCGTCCATCCTCCCCGTGCGCGAGGAGGTCGCGGGCGGAGACCACCGTGCGCTCTACCTGGGCTGGCTGCTCTCGGTGCAGGACGGGGAGATGGACGACGACGCGCCCGAGCCGCCGGTGCCCCCCGGGCTGGCGGCCCTGACCCCCGCCCAGGAGGCGTTCCGGGGGTTCCTCCGCATCTCGCCGGACCTGGTCGCCGCCGCCGCCGAGGCGAGCGCGCCGCTCGGGCCCGGGGACGACGACGAGGAGCCGCTGCGCCGCTGGATCGCCGCGCTGCCGGAGGCGGAGCGGACGGACCTTCTCGTCCGCACCGCGCGCGGGGAGGGCGCCGGCGTACGGGCGGAGCTGGTGCAGCGGTTCCGCGCGGGGCGCGGCGGCCCGCCGTCCTTCGGTGGCCGCACGGTGGGGGACCTGCTCGCCGCTGCGGAGCGGCGGGAGGACGAGCGGAGGGAGCGGGCGCTCCGGCGCGCCGCCGCGGCCGAGGAGCAACGGGCGCGGGAGCGTGCCGCCGCCCGCGCCGCCTACCTGGATGGCCTTTCCGCCCGGGAGGAGCGCGCGTGGCGGCGCGTGGACGAGCTGATCGCCACCCGCCAGCCGAAGCGGTACGACGAGGCGGCGGCGCTGCTCGCCGACCTGCTGGAGCTGGCGGAGCGGGACGGACGCGCGGCGGACGCGGAGGCGCGCATCGGGGCGCTCCGCGCGGAGCACGCGAAGAAGCCGACCCTGCTCAAGCGGCTCGACGGCCTCGCGCGGCGCGGCTGAGCGCCGCATCGCGAGGGACGGCGGCTACCCCTTCCGCCGGTTCCGCTTCCGGGCCGCCTTCTCCGCCTTGCGCTTCTTCTTCGCGGCGGCGTTCCCGCCCTTCTTCGCGGCGGGCGGGGGCGGCGCCGGACGGGGCTCGCGCGGCCCGGTGAAGAACGCGCGGGGCCGCGGCGTGACGCGCCGGGGGAGGAGGCCCAGCTCCACCTGTGCGTCCTCCCAGTCCCCCACCATACTCACGTCCACCGCGTCGCCCGCGAAGGCCTCCTCGATCGTCGCGGCGGCCTCGGTCGCGCGGAGCTCCAGGAGGCTGGAGATCAGGAACGCGTTCGTCCCCGGCGTCTGCCGGGGCCACCCTTCGAGCTGCCGGTGGAGCGCGGCCACCGCTTCGCCACGCGTCTCCGGGTGCCACGCGGCCAGTTGGGCGAGCGCGCTGCCCAGGGCCGCGGACGTCCACGGCCTGGGGTGCCGGGACGCCTCCGGAAGCGCCGCTCGCACGGGCTCCAGCGCGGCGGGGCCGATCATCCCCAGGATCTTCGGGATCTCCTCGCTCCCCCAGTCGTCGTCCTTCTCGTCGGCCGCCAGAAGCAGGCGGAGGAGCGCCGGGACGGACTCGTCGGCGCGGAGCTGCCCCAGCGTGCGCCGGGCATGGACCGGGGCCCAGACCTCCGCCGATTCCGAGTCCGCTTCCTCCAGCGCGGGGTCGGCCGCCATCCGCACCAGCTCGGGGACGTGCTCCGCGGTCGGGCCGAGCTCCAGGTAGTCGGGCCAGGGATGCTGCCGTGCCGGCTCCTCGCCCAGCGCGAGGAGGAGGTCGACCGGGGGCGGGTAGGGTGCGGCCATCGCCGTAAGAGGGTGAGGGTGGAGCGTACCGCGGGCGGGCTGGGCTGACAACATCCGTCCTCCCGCCCGCCTCCGCAATCCGCCCCGTGGCAGCCCGCCCCGTAGCGCCCGCCGCTCCCCTTCCCGTATACTTCGACCATGTCGCCGCGTCAGACCGGGCCGACCCTGCCGCCGGAGCGGGAGGGGGTGCCCAGCATGCTGGAGCTGGTCCGGCTCTCGCGCGCCCCGGTGTTCCCGCCGGGGGGCGAGGAGCTGTACCGGCAGATCTGCCGTCTCACCGACCTGGGGCCGGGGCAGGAGGTGGTGGACGTGGCCTGCGGGCGCGGGATGTCCACCCTGTTCCTGGCGAAGACCTGCGGCGCCGACGCCGTGGGCGTGGACCCCGACCCCGTCCTGGTCGCCGAGGCGGGGGTGCGCTCGCAGGAGGCGGAGCTGTCCGGCCGCGTCGCCTTCGAGCACGCCGCGCTGGACGACCTGCCCTTCCGCGACGGCATCTTCGACGTGGCCGTGGGCGAGATCGGCCTGGCGATCACGGCGGACCCGGGGAGCGCCGTCCACGAGCTGGTGCGGGTGACCAAGCCCCTGGGCTCCGTGGTGCTGGTCGTCCTGATCTGGACGGGGCACGTGGACCCCGAGCGGCGCGAGATCCTGGTGCGGCACCTGGGCGCGCGGCCCATGATCCTGGTGGAGTGGAAGCAGCTCCTGCGCGACGCGGGGGTGGTGGACCTGACGGTGGAGGACTGGTCCGATGAGCCCTCCCCCTTCCGCCCCGCGGCGCACGCGCCCTTCCCGGACTTCAGCGGGATCTTCTCCCTGCGCGAGCGGGTGGCGATCCTGCGGCGCGCGCTGACGCGCTGGGGCTGGCGCGGCCTGCGCGGCGCCGTGCTGCGCGAGCGCGAGGTGCACCACCTCCTCACGCGCGAGCGGGTGCTGGGCCTCTCGCTGATCAAGGGCACGCGCTGGCACGGCGACGCGCCCTCCTGACCCGACTCCATCCAACGATCCGGGACCGATCCCATGGCCGTCGTAGAAGAGACCGTCTCCCTCTCCACCCAGACCGTCGCGCGCGTGCAGCAGGCGCTGCGCGCGGCCGGCATCGGCGGGTGGCTCCTCTTCAACTTCCGCGCGGTGAACCCCATCGCGGCCAAGCTGCTGGGGCTGCCGCCCGCGCTCACCCGCCGCTACTTCGTGCTGATCCCCGCTCAGGGCACGCCCATCGCCCTCACGCACCCCATCGAGCAGGGGCCGTGGCGCGGGTGGATCGGCGAGAAGCGCACGTACGACGGGTGGCGCGGGCTGGAGACGGAGCTCAAGCGCCTGCTGGACGGCGTCGGCACCGTCGCGATGGAGCACTCCCCCGGGAACGCGGTCCCCACGGTGGACTACGTCCCCGGCGGGGTCCTGGACCTGGTCCGCGGGGCGGGGGTGGAGGTCGTCTCCTCCGCCGAGCTGGTGAGCGCCTTCTACTCGCCCTGGAGCGAGGCGGACGCGGCGAGCCACCGGCGCTCGGCACGGGTCCTCCACCGCACCGTGCACGAGGCGTTCGCGCGCGTGGCCCACGCGGTGCGCGCGGGTGAGACGATGACGGAGTGGGACCTGCGCCGCTGGGTAGAGGCGACGCTGCACGAGCGCGGGGTGAAGGTGGGGACGGAGGCCATCGTGGCGGTGAACGCCAACGCCGCCAACCCGCACTACGCGCCCACGGCGGAGGAGAGCGCCCCCATCGTGGAGGGCGACCTGCTCCTGATCGACCTGTTCGGCAAGGAGACGGAGGACAGCGTCTACGCCGACCAGACGTGGATGGCCTTCGTGGGCGCCGAGATCCCGGAGCGCATCCAGGGGATCTGGGAGGTCCTGCGGACGGCGCGGGACACCGCGCTGGCGCTGCTGCGCGACCGCTGGGCCGCCGGCCGGCCGCTCACCGGGGCGGAGGTGGACGACGCCGCCCGCGGGGTGATCGAGGCGGCCGGCTATGGACCCAACTTCATCCACCGCACCGGGCACTCCATCGACCGGGGGCTGCACGGCTCCGGGCCCAACATCGACAATCAGGAGACGCGCGACGTGCGCGGGCTGGTGCCGGGGGTCGGGTTCTCCATCGAGCCGGGCATCTACCTTCCCGGCGACCTGGGATTCCGCACCGAGGTGGACGTGTTCGTGGGCCCCGACGGGCCGGAGGTCACCACGCCGGAGCCGCAGCACGACCTGTACGCCCTGCTGCGCGACGGGGGCCGGTGAACGAGGTGGAGCAGGACGCCCCCGTCGCGACCGAGCACGCCGCCACCGCTCCCGTCCCGCCGGGGGACGGCGCCGCGGAGGCCGTGCCCAGCGCGCTGCTGGGGGTCGTGCCCTCGGGCGCGGACGTGCCGGAGGGCTGGGACGCGGCCGATGCGTCGCTGCGGGTGCGGCTGGTGACGTACCGCGACCTCTCCGCGCTGCTCTCCGTGCCGCCGCCCGCGGGCAGGGAGACCGACCCGGAGGAGGTCGCCGCCCGCCACTGGGAGGTGCACCGCGCCCTGCTGCGCGGCACCATCGCGCCGGCGCCCGCGGGCGTGCTGTTCGCGTCCGACGCCGAGGTGGTGCGCTTCCTCACCGAGTCGTACGCGCTGCTGAAGGGCGCCCTGGCGATGGTGGAGGGGCGCTGGGAGTTCCGCCTGCACGTGATGGTGGTGGACAACGCCCTGGCCGAGACGTTCGCGCTGGACCTGGTCACGCACGTCTACGCCGAGCTGCGCCGCCTCTCCGCGTCGGCCGTCCCGTTCCCCAAGAGCGGCCGCCGCATCCTGAGCGCCGCCTTCCTGGTGGACCGCGCCTCCTCCAGCGCCTTCCGCTCCAAGGTGGAGGACCTGGCCCACCTGAACGCCGCGCTGGAGATGGACCTGACCGGGCCCTGGCCCCCGTACGACTTCGTGTCGATGCACGGGTAGAGGCCGCGGGACACCGGAGGAGACGAACGCGCCTCACCCTGCCGACCACCGTCACCCCTCCCCCTCCGTGGGGAGGGCCCGGGAGTGAGGGGTCGCCCGCCGACCCACCGAAGCCTGTCGCGTCCGACGGCCCCGCGGGCGCACCGCCCGCACGTCAGCCTGCGAAGGCAGGCTTCGTGTCGTCGTTGCAGCGGTTTCAACCGCCGGTGAGAGGCCGGCTCGTCGGTTCACCCCGCACCACGGCCGCGATGCGCCTCGAATTCGACGTCGTCGACCTCCACACCAAGCATGCGTTCCACATCGCGCGGCAGAAGGACCATGCCGCGCGGCGCTCCGTGTGGGTTCGCGTCCGCGACGGGGAGGGGAACGAGGGGTGGGGCGAGGCCGCCGCGACGCCCTTCTACGGCGAGACGGCGGAGACGGTCGCGGCCGTGCTCCCGCGCTACGCCCAGGTGCTGGAGGGCGAGGACGATCCGTTCGCCCTGGAGCGGATCGAGGCCGCGCTGAAGCTCGCCATAGGGCGGAACCCGGCGGCGCGCTCGGCGGTCTCGGCGGCGCTGCACGACCTGGTGGGGAAGCGGCTGGGGGTCCCGGTGTGGAAGATGTGGGGGCTCGACCCCGTCGCCCCCGTCTCCTCCTTCACCATCGGCATCGACACGCCCGAGGTGATGCGCCGGAAGGTGCGCGAGGCGGCGTCGTACTCCATCCTGAAGCTGAAGGTGGGGACCGGCCGCGACGAGGAGATCCTGCGCCTGGTCCGCGACGAGGCCCCCGGCAAGGTCCTGCGCGTGGACGCCAACACCGCGTGGACGGCGAAGGAGGCAATCCGCGCGCTCCCCATGCTGGCGGAGTACGGGGTCGAGCTCGTCGAGCAGCCGCTGCCCAAGGACGACATCGACGGCCTGCGCGCCGTGCGCCGCGCCTCCCCCCTGCCGCTCGTCGCGGACGAGTCGTGCGAGACGGCCGCGGACGTGGCGAAGCTGGTGGGGGCGGTGGACGGCGTGAACGTCAAGCTCGCCAAGTGCGGATCGCTCCGCGAGGCGGTGCGGATCGTCCACGCCGCCCGCGTCCACGGCATGCAGGTGATGCTGGGCTGCATGGTGGAGACGACGCTCGGGATCGCCGCGGCGGCGCAGCTCGCCCCGCTGGTGGACTGGGTGGACCTGGACGGCGCGGCCCTGCTGGCGAACGACCCCTTCGCCGGCCCGGGCATCGGCCCCGACGGGGCGCTGCGCCTGAACGCGGAGCCGGGGCTCGGGGTCTCGCGCGCTCCCGCCTGACGCCCCACCGCGCATGCTGGTCCAGGTCGCCATCCCGCTCCCCATCCCGCGGACCTTCACCTACCGCGTTCCCGACGAGCTGGCCGCCGCCGCCCGCCCGGGGATGCGCGTGCTGGTGCCGTTCGGCCCGCGCGAGCGAATCGGCTGGATCGACCGCGTCGCCCAGGGCGAGCCGGCGAAGGGCAGGACGAAGGCCATCCACGGCGTGCTGGACGTGGAGCCCTCCGCCACGCCCACCATCCTGGCCCTGGGCCGCTGGATCGCGGACTACTACCTGGCCCCGCTCGGCCAGGTGCTGCGCACGGCCCTGCCCGCCGGCCTCTCCGACTCCTCCACCGAGCACGTCGTCCTCCTCGACGCGGAAGGGCCCTCCGAGGGGCTGACGCCGCAGGACGAGCGCGTGCTGACCTGGCTGGGCGGCAAGGACGGCCCGCAGCCGGTCGCGCGCCTGCGCCGCGAGCTGGGCGACCGCGTCTGGTGGCCCAGCATCCGCCGGCTGGAGGCGGCGGGTCGCGTGCGGGTGGACACCGAGCCCCCGCGCACCGCACCCGCCGTGCGCACCCGCCGCGTCCTGCGCATCACCCGCGAGCTTCCGTCGCTCACGGAGCGCGAGACGCTCTTCGGGCGCGCCAGGCGGCAGCGCGAGGCGTACGAGACCGTCGAGGACGCCGGCGGCAAGCTGGACGTGGGGCACCTGACCGGGGCGCTCAACTTCTCGTACCCGGTCCTGAACGCGCTCGCGGAGAAAGGGCTGGCGGAGTTCGAGGAGGAGGAGGTCCCCCGCGACCCGTATGCGCGGATCGACGTGCGCCCCGCGCCCGCGCTCCGCCCCACACGGGCGCAGGCGGGCGTCATCGCTTCCCTCGTGGAGGCGTCGCGGACGCCGGAGCCCGGCACCTTCCTGCTGCGCGGGGTCACCGGCTCCGGGAAGACGCTGGTCTACATCGAGCTGCTGCGCGAGGTGGTGGAGCGGCAGGGGCGCACGGCCATCGTGCTGGTGCCCGAGATCGCGCTCACGCCGCAGACGGTGGGGCGCTTCAAGGCCGTGTTCGGGGACCGGGTGGCCGTCCTCCACTCCGCGCTCTCCGACGGGGAGCGGTACGACGAGTGGCGCTCGCTGCGCACGGGGGAGAAGCGCATCGTGGTGGGCGCGCGCTCCGCGGTGTTCGCGCCGCTGCCCGACCTGGGCGCGATCGTGGTGGACGAGGAGCACGAGGGCTCGTACAAGCAGGGCGAGGCGCCGCGCTACCACGCGCGCGAGGTGGCCGTCGTCCGGGCCCGGATGGAGGGCGCCGTCTGCCTGCTGGGCTCCGCGACGCCCTCGCTGGAGAGCTGGTCGAACGCCCGGTCCGGGAAGTACCGCCTGCTGGAGCTTCCGGAGCGCGTGGGCGGGCAGCCGATGCCGCCCATCCGCGTGGTGGACCTGCGCGCCGAGCGCAAGCGGCAGGCGTCCTCCACCGGGCCGCTGCAGGAGCGCTCGCCCACCATCCTGGCCGACGCGCTGGTGGAGGCGGTGCACGCGCGCATCCGCAAGGGCGAGCAGACCATCCTCCTCCTCAACCGGCGCGGGTACGCCACGTTCGTGCAGTGCCGCGAGTGCGGGCTCGTGTGGCACTGCCCCGAGTGCAACGTCTCGCTCACGTACCACCGCCGGCGCGCGCGGCTCACCTGCCACTACTGCCTGCACGAGGAGGAGGCGCCGCAGCGCTGCTCCGCGTGCGGGTCCAACGACCTCTCCTTCCGCGGCGTGGGGACGGAGCAGGTGGAGCGCGCCGTGGGCGAGGCGTTCCCGTCCGCCCGCCTGGCGCGGATGGACGTGGACACCACCGGCGCGCGCTGGGCGCACCACGAGATCCTGGGCCGCGTGGAGCGGGGCGAGGTGGACATCCTGCTGGGCACGCAGATGATCGCCAAGGGGCTCGACTTCGCCAACGTCACCCTCGTCGGGGTCATCAACGCGGACACGGGGATCAACCTCCCCGACTTCCGAGCCACGGAGCGCACCTTCCAGCTCCTGACGCAGGTCGCGGGGCGGGCGGGGCGGGGGCCGAAGGGCGGGGAGGTCTTCATCCAGACGGCGCTCCCGCAGCACTACGCGGTGATCTGCGCGACCGACCACGACTTCGTCGGCTTCGCGGAGCGCGAGCTGGAGTCGCGGCGGCAGCCGTCGTACCCGCCGCACTGCCGCCTCGTCAACGTGGTCGTCAGCGGAACGGAGGAGACGCCGGTGCAGGAGGCGGCGGAGGCCGCGGCGGCGTGGCTGAGCGGGCTGGTCGAGGCGCGGGGGGTCGCGGACGTGACGCTGGTCGGCCCGGCGCCGTGCCCCATCGACCGCCTGCGCGGCCGCTGGCGGTGGCACCTGCTGGTGCGGGCGGAGAGCGCGAAGCTGCTGGGCGAGGTGATGCGGTACTTCCACGAGAAGTTCGAGGTTCCCGCCGGGAAGGCCGACCTGCGCGTGGCGCTGGACCGCGACCCCGTGCAGCTCCTGTGAGCGGAGAGTGGGACGGCTCTCCGCCGCCCCACCCCGCCCGCGGCGTCAGTGCTCGCTCTCGTACGCCTCCACGAGCTTCACTTGGGTGCGGCCCACCTGCAGGGTCATCCGGTCGCTCCTCCCCAGCCCCGTCGTGCCCGACGGGTAGATCTCGATCAGGTCGTTGCTGCCCTCCACTTCTGCGCCGCCAGGCCGTCGACGTCCGCGGGACCGTCCGCGCCCCTCGCGCGCGACGCGTCCTCCGTCCCCTCCTCCGCATCCGAGCACCCCGATGAGCGACTCCTCCACCCGTCCCCGCGAGGCCGTGGTCCTGGGCGCGGGCGTGATCGGCCTGGCCGCGGCGATCCGGCTGCGGGACGCGGGGCTCCCCGTCACGATCGTGGCGGCGGACCTGCCGACGGACGCGGTGCCGCCGCGCGGGGCGGGGGAGTGGCCGCCGCGGCCGGTCTCCCCGCGCGCGGCGGCGATCTGGTACCCGTACAGGGCGGAGCCGCGGGCGCTGGTCGACCGCTGGGCGGTGGAGACGCTGGCGGAGCTGCGGCGGCTCTCGTCCGACCCTGCGGCGGGGGTGTCGGAGGTGGAGCTGACGGAGTGGTTCGACGGGCCGGTTCCGCGGGAGGTGTGGCACGCGGACGTGGGGACGGAGCCGGCGGACGTGCCGCTCCCGGACGGCGCGACGGCGGCGGTGCGGATGCGGGTGCCGTTCGTCGACACGCCCGTGCACCTCCGCTGGCTTCTCGGGCGGGCACGGGAGGCCGGCGTCCGCATCGAGCGGCGCGTGGCGCAGGACCTCGCGGAGCTGTACGCGCCGGGACGCGTGGTGGTCAACGCGGCGGGCCTGGCCTCGCACCGCCTCTGCGCCGACGCCGCCGTCTACCCGTGCCGGGGGCGGGTGCTGCGGGTGGAGAGGGTGCCCGGCGTGGGCCACCTGCTGCGGGAGGGGCCGGGGGAGGCGCCGACGTACGTCTTTCCCCGCGCGGGCGACTGCATCCTGGGCGGAACGGCGGACGACGACGCGTGGGACGAAGCCCCGGACGCGGAGGTGGAGGACGCGATCCTGGCCCGCTGCGTGGCGCTGGAACCGCGGCTGGCCGGGGTGCGCGTCCTGGACCGTGGCGTGGGGCTGCGGCCGGCCCGCCACGGCTCGATCCGGCTGGAGCGCGAGGAGGTGGGCGGAGGGTGCGCCGTGATCCATGACTACGGGCACGGCGGCGCGGGCTTCACCCTGGCGTGGGGGTGCGCCGACGAGGTGGCGCGCCTCGCCGGCGCCTGACCTGCGCTACCGCGGAGGGGTGCCGCGCTCGGTGACCACCACCGAGTAGATGTTGTCGCGGTGCTCCATGCACCACCCGGCGAGCGTCCGCACCGCGTCGGGGCGGCGCCGCAGCAGGGTGCGCCACAGCTCGCCGAAGGCGCGGAAGAAGGTGGGCTCGTCGCGGGCCGTGTAGTAGACCACGTGGTTCCACTCGTCTCCCCAGGCGTGCGCCAGCACCCCCCAGCCGGTCAGCTTCCCCTCGCGCACCAGGGCGTCCAGGATGGGCCCGGACACCTCCCGGTGGAAGCGGTTCAGCTCGTCCATCGTCTCCATGCGGCACTTCTGCGAGGAGACGACCATCACGCCGGGAGGGGGGGCGGCCTGCTGCGCCGCGGCGGCGGACGACAGGAGGAGCGGGACGAGGGTGAGGAAGGGCTTCATGCGCATGGCAGCCTCCGGAGTGGACCGTGTTTCCGCCGGCGCGTTCCGGGCCGGCTCCGAGCCTCCCCGCCGGCGGCGAGGCCGGGGGGCGCGGGAGCTTGATTTTCCGCCGGCAACGCGCCATACTTGACAGGTAAACGTACGTCCGAACCCCCGCGCGCAACGGATCCGTCGCTTGCCCTTCCGACAACCCCACGAACTCGTCCCGGGCTGCCAGCCGCGCCCGTGCGAGCCGTTCCGCGCGACGGCGACGGGGACGACTGTCCCCGAGGGGGAGCATCGGCATCCCCATCGCCACGCCCGGCACGTGCCGCGCACAGCGCCCATGCGACCCGCTTCGCATGGGCGCTTTCCATTCCAGGAGCCCGGGGGCATGACGACGAGGGAATGACGGCGGGCGGCTCGACCGGGGAGGGGAGGCACGTGCAACCCAGGAACGCGTCACCGGGAGGTCGGTGGAACATGGGGTGTCTGGCGCTCAACGCATCGTTCGAACCGCTCACCATGCTGCCCGTGGAGCGGGCGCTCCGGCTGGTCTTCGACGACAAGGCCGAGATCCTGGAGGCCGACGACGCGCGCATCTTCCGCTCGGAGAGGGAGCGCGTCGCCTGTCCGCTGGTCATCCGGCTGCGGCGGTACGTCCACGTGCCCCGGCGCTTCCGCCGCCAGGTGACCAACACGTTCCTCTTCGCCCGCGACGGCTACCGCTGCCAGTACTGCGGCCGCCACCGCAACGAGCTTCGCACCCGCGAGTTCCTGACGCGCGACCACCTGGTCCCCACCTCGCGCGGCGGGGGGAACGAGTGGGACAACGTCGTGACGGCCTGCTCCACCTGCAACAACCGCAAGGGGAGCCACCTGCCCGAGGAGTGCGGCTTGAAGGTGCTGCACGTGCCCCGGGAGCCCAACTACGTGGAGCTGGTCTGGGCGGTGCGCCGCGTGACGGAGGTGCAGGCGAAGTACGTCGCCATGTTCTACGGAGACGACGTGCTGCACGCCCTGCGCAAGCACGCACGCAGCGAGGAAGGCGACGCGGCGGCGGCCGACTGAGGCCCCGCCGCCGCCCGCTGCCCCCCCCCCCCGCCCCCAGGCCGGCCCCCCCCCCCCCCACAACCCCCCCCCCCCCCCCCCCCGCCCCCCCCGGCCCGCCCCCCCGGGGGGGCGGGTGGGGCGGGGCCCC
>JASLAX010000110.1 GCA_030146875.1 Longimicrobiaceae bacterium | reverse complement strand
AGCGACTCCGGGAAGAGTACCTGCTGCTCCCGCGACACTCCCGTGACGTACGGCATGCTCGATCCTCGGTCGGCGGCCCCTTCGTCGGTGATCCCCTCTCAGAAAATCTACTCGGCCACCCCGGTTTTCGGACAGTCTCGCTCGGGAGCGAGAGCTCTTCGCGCACCCACGCCTCCTCCTCGGGGGCGAGCTGACGGCCGGGCGGCGCATCGATTCCGGCGACCACGTCCGGTGGGGGTCCTCCCCCCGGACGCCATCCTCCGGAGCCCCACGCCGCGTGCCCCGCGCGAGCGGTGTCAATGGCGATCGAAAATGTCGCAGATCCGGCGATTCGAAAATGTCGCACTCCGCAGTGGGGTGACGGTGCCGCTGCGGCCGAGCCCCAGCTCCCCAGCGCGATCGCGACGTTCCGCGGCAGCCCCCGCCGCGCCTTCCGCTTCACCGCCGAGCCGTGAAGCGGCGCGAAAACTCCTCCTGCGTCCTCCCCATCAGCTCGATCAGCGCCGCCCCGTCCATGCCCCGCGCGCGGGAGGAACGCCTCCGCTCCCGTGTCGGTGGTGAATGAGACAAGAGGGTAGACGTCATTGCGATGTGGCCTCCCCGTTTCCGGATCCCTCCCCGACTCGCCGCAGGCGAAAGCGCTGAGCGGCCGCGCATTGCCCCGAGCTGGTCCCACGACCGTCGCGGTGGAAGCGTCCGTGCTTCCCGCGATGTGTTGACTCGGATCGTACGATGTGAGACAATTCCCGGGACGCGACGGCGCGACCCCCACCCATGCGCCGTGGCCTCGTGCTCGACTCGCCGTTTCTCACCTCTCGATGCCTGTCACCAGGATCCGTGGCGTGCTCATGCCTCCGTCCCTGTTGCGCCGCTCGACCCCCACCCTGTCGAAGCGTTGGCCCCTTCTGCTCCTGGGTGGCGCCGCTGTGCTGGGGGGGATGGGGATCGGAGCCCACCGTGGAAGCTCGCCCGGCACCGTCCTGAACGAGCTCGCGGCCGCCCGTCCCGTGCGGATCCTTTCGCCGCGATTCTCGATCCCGGTGGAATACCACCCATGCTCCGTCGCCCCGGCACCGGCGGACGAGACGGTGCCCCGCGAACGATGCGCGACCGAGGCTGGACAACTGGAGAATTTCGAAGCGCTGGCCGGTGCGGGCGAGGGCTCAGATGTGGACTCAATCCAGGCGTCGGCTCTGGTGGCTATCCTCGGCGACGACGACACGGAGCACGCGGCCGCCGCGGCGATCTCTCGGCTGTCCAGGGCGCTACGGCTCTCGCCCCGGCGGGCGTCGCTGCTGGTGGATCTGTCCGGCGCACACCTCGTCCGCGCCCAGCGCACCCAGAATCCGCGCGACCTGCTGGAAGGACTGAACTACGCGGTCGAGGCCATCGAGGTCGAGCCCCGCAACCCGAGCGCGCGGTTCAACAAGTCGCTCGCGCTGCAAGCGCTGGGGGTGGATGAGCAGGCCGAGATCGCCTGGGCTGCCTACCTCCGTATCGACTCGACGAGCACCTGGGCCGACGAGGCGCGAAAGCGGCGTAGCTCCCTCGAGCACCGCCCGATCGCCCGAGCGCCCCAGGCAAACGCTACTGAGGCGGAGGTGGGGGCGTACGCCTGGGCGCATCCACAGGAGGCGCGCCTGTACGGGTGGGATTCGGTGCTCGGGGATTGGGGGAGCGCACGTGAGGCAGGGCACCCGGGACGGGCCGCCGAGCTGCTGCAGCTCGCGGAGCGACTGGGCAGGGAGCTGGAAGCGCGCGGTGGAGACGCATCGCTCGCGGATGCGGTACGCGCCATCCGCACCGTGGAGGGCGATCCCGCGGCGACGCGTGCGCTCGCCCGCGCCCATCGCAAGTACGCGGCGGGGCAACGGCTGTACGAGAACACGGAGCACGCCGCCGCAGGAGACTCTTTCACGGGGGTCGTTAACGCCCGCCCTCCGTCCCCGGTGCTCGTGCTCACGGCGAATGTCTTCCAGGCCGCCGCGGTGGTGTACGACGGCGATTACCCCCGCGCTGATTCCATGCTCTCGGCGCTGCTGCCCCGGATCGACTCAACACGACATCCAGCGCTGGCGGGACGCGCCTTATGGATGCGCGGCTCCGGACTCCTGCGCAACGGCGATCCTGCGAGAGCGCGCACGGCACTCCAAGCATCCGCCCACCTCTTCCAACGAGCAGGCGAGAAGGAATTTCTCGGAGCAGCCTTGGCTACGGAGGGGGAAGCGGCGCACCGCCAGCGCGACACGCTCGCGGCGTATGCCTCGATCCACCGGAGCTTGACGGTCCTCCGCGAGTATCGCTCCTCCGTGTGGCTGCACAACGCGCTGCTCATGCTGGCGAACTGTGCCGTCATCGACCGGATGCCGCGCGCGGCGTCGATCGTTCAGGACGAGGACGTTGCGGTAGCCATGCGGGACCACCGTTGGATAACGCCGATGGAGGCCCTCCTCGGCCGGGCCCGCATTCGATCGATCAGCGGGCGGTCGAGTATGGCAGTGGGCGACATCGATCGCATTGAGTCGCTCCTGGTAAGGATACGCACCGAACGCACGCGTAAGTGGCTCGCAGAGACGGTGCACTTTTCGCGAGCCCTCGCGGCACCCGCCGCCGCGCCGATCGCGGACCTGGACTCCGCCATAGCCTTCTTCACCAAGGAAGAGAATTCAGGGTGGCTCCTCCCCGCCCTTCTCCTGCGGGCTGACGTGCGGCTCGCAAGGGGGAACCTGGCGGCCGCCATGTCCGATCTAGACGCGGCCACTGCCCATGTCCGCGGCCTCTCTCAGAAGATTCCCGACGCGTCCACGCGGGCTGCGGTGATGGAGCACGCG
The DNA here is from genome assembly GCA_030146875.1 of Longimicrobiaceae bacterium. Taxonomy (GTDB): domain Bacteria; phylum Gemmatimonadota; class Gemmatimonadetes; order Longimicrobiales; family Longimicrobiaceae; genus JASLAX01. Next base: position 52,435 of record JASLAX010000110.1, on the reverse strand, counting down.
CGCGGCCGGTTCGACCAGATGGCAATGCTGCATCTGGGCGCCGGGGACACGATCGCCGCGCTGCGGGCGGTCGAGCGCGGCCGCGTCTCGTTCGCGCCCGGATATGGAGCTTCCGTGCTGAGTGCCGGCCGGCCGAGGTCTCCCGAGGGGCAGGTGGCGGTGGAGTACGCCCTGATCGGCGACACGCTCCTCACGTGGACGCTACGTGGACGCGACGTGCGCCTGCTGCGCCAGACCGTCAGCCGCGACAGCGTGCGGGCGATGATCGAGCGGACCGTCGGCGCGCTGGGGTCGCCCGCGCGGGCGGCGTCCGCCCGCGCGGACCTGGCGCGTCTCCACGAGCTGCTGGTCCGGCCGATCGAGAAGCACCTGGGGCCGGCCGAGACGCCGCTGGTGATCATCGCGGACGGCGAGATCGCCGGCGTCCCCTTTGCCGCCCTGCTGGACGCCGCGCGGGCCCGCTACCTCATCGAGGACCACCCGCTGCGCTTCGCAGCCACCCTGGGCGACGCCGTTCGAGCCGCGCCCCCGGTCCGCGGCTCCGCCCCTGCCCTGCTCGTCGCGGACCCCACCTTCGATCGGATACGGCATCCCACGCTCGACCGGCTTCGTGGCGCGCGGGCGGAGGTCGACTCGCTCCGGGCGGTGTACGGTGCCAGCGAGGTTCTCCAGGGTCCCGCCGCCACACGCGACGCCCTGCTCCACCGCGCACCCGGCGCGGGCGTCATCCACTACGCCGGCCACGCGGTGTTCGACGACGCCCAGCCGGAGCGGTCGGCGCTGGTGCTGGCGGGGCCGGACACCACCGGGCTTCTCGCTGCGGAAGCGGTGAACGAGCTCCAGCTTCGCGGCGTGCGCCTGGTGGTGCTCGCGGCGTGCCACGCGGTGCGCTCGCGCGAAGGGCGGTCGGGCGGGCTGGCGGGATTCTCGGGTGCGCTGCTGGCGGCGGGCGCGGGCGGGGTGGTGGGAAGCCTGTGGCAGGCCGACGACCGGCTGACGCAGCCGTTGATGCTGGCGTTCCATCGCGCCTACCGCCGCACGGGCGATCCCGCCGCGGCGCTGCGCCACGCCCAGCTGGAGATGCTTCGCTCGCGCGACCCCGCGCGGCGTTCCCCCGCGGCGTGGGCTGGTTTCCGCTACATCGGCCGCTGAGCTGAGGAGTCCGGCGAGTCCGCCTCGGGGTGGCCAGGAGATGCTGCTGGACGCAGCCTCGACTCACTCCGTCGCGATCTCGCGGGCCAGCGCGTCGATCGCGGCCGAGAGCACCTCCCACCGCGGCGGATCGACCGTCAGGAGGAGCCGCACCTGCTGCACCGCCGCGGCGGCCGGGTCTCCTCCGCTCCCTCGCGCGGCGCTGTCGAGCATCTGCCGGGTCTCGCCGTCGCGGAAGAAGCCAGCGTCCTGCCGCGCGGCCGCCAGCGCGGCGGCCTCGGTCCAGGCGCCCAACCGCAGGGCGTCCGGGTCCAGCCGCTTCGCGATCCGCTCCGTGGCTTCCCCTACCAGCGGACGCAGCCGCTCCGGGTTCGACCCGGCCCCGTCGGCGATCTCACGCAGCGCGCCCCTTCGGCCTCCCTGCGGATCGAAGCGGGCGGCGATCTGGCTCGCGAGCGCCCGTGTCTCCGCGGAGTCGCCGGCCTCGACGGCCACAGACAGGTCCACCAGCATGGCGCCGGCACGCGCGGACCGCACCGCCCGCTCGCGAGGCGACGAAGCGCCGCCCGGAACGTCTCCGCGCGCGGACGTCCACGGCCGCCGGTCGGTCCACCCCGACGGCAGCCCCAGGGTGCCGTGCTCCAGCCGCGCGGCCAGGCGCACCGGCTCGCCGCCGATCGAGGCGCCCGGCCGCAGCGCGCGGCCGGTGACCAGCGCGAGGCCCGCCAGCACCGCCGCGAGCGCCGTCCACCGGAGGGCCCGGCGGCCCATCTGATGGACGGAATCGGGTTGGGTCGGCAGGGGACGGTGCACGTCCAGGGGGATCGCGCCGTCCGCCGCGTTCGCGTGCTCCTGGCCTGCCGCGGGTGCGAGCACCTCCCCGGGTGCCGCTGCCGCCTCCTCTTCCTCCATCTGGCGCAGGATGGCCGCGGTGGCCGCAAGGACCGCGCGGTCCTCTTCGGTCCGGGTCAGGTGGGCCAGCATCTCGCTCCGGCGGCGCGCGTCCATCCGGCCGTCCAGGAAGGCGGCCAGCCGCTCGTCTTCGCTCTCTCGATCGCTCACCGACAACCTCCAGCCAGGGGCTCTCCGCGCCCGCGATCTCGCCCGCTCATCCTGCGTCGAACCCGTAGAGGAGGCCGCGCACGTCGTCGCCGGTCAACCCCGCGCTCTCCAGGAGCGCGCGCAGGCGGGCCCGCAGGCGATCCACGCGTCGGTACAGTGGTTTCTGCTCCACGCGCAGCGCGCGGGCCACGTCGGCCAGGGTGTACCCTTCCGCGAAGTGCATCTGCACGATCAGCTGCTCTTCCGGCTCCAGCTGCTCCATGGCCGTTTCGAGCACGCCCAGCATCTCGGCGCGCCGGGTGTCGACCTCGGCCTCCAGCACCCGCTCGTCGGCGTGCGCGGCACCCGGGGCGAAGTCGACGGCCGTGCCGGATTCCCGCAGCACGGGGCGCAGCGGAGCGCGCTCAGGAACCTGAGCCAGCAGGCGGGCGAGCGCCGCGTCGGAGAGCGTGGTGCGGCCCTCGGTACGCAGCTTCTCCCCTGCCTGCTGCACGGTGTACCCGGCCTGGCGCACCAGCGCCTCCAGCTCCACCGCCGGAGACCCCAGCCGCACGGCCGCGGCCGAAGGACGCCAGCGGCCCCGCTGCTCGCGAACGAAGTTGACGACGTGGCGCACGACCACCGCCGCCAGGTAGGTTTTGATCTCGGAGTTGCCTTGGAAGCGGCGTACCACTGCGTAGTCGTCCTCCATCAGCGCCATTCGCACCTGCGAGGTCATGTCTTCGGCGTCGGCGCCCCAGACTCCCTGATTGCTGCAGGCCTTCGAGGCGACCTTGCCGATCCAGTCCAGGTGCTCCAGGAAGAGCGCCTCGGCGACCTCGAGGTCAAGCATCTGCGGCGGCGAGGAGAAGGAACTCGGGTGGTGCGGCGCGCCCGTCGACCCACCCACCACCCCTGGGCGGAGCGGTGGATCTCGTCGGAGGCGTGGCGGGAAGGCATGCTGGAACAGCGAGGACGGGAATCGCGGAAGGCCCGTCCGACGAATGTGTCGAACCCGGAAGACGGCCGGGATCCGCGGCCCGCGGAACGGAACGATCACCCTCAGACGGGGCTGAAACGACGATGGCCTTCACCCTTCGGATCACGTTCTCGGGACTCTGCCTCTTCGTGCCCGAGCCCGGCGGCGGCGGAAGCACCGGCCGCATGCACGTGCTGATGCCCGGCATGTTCGGCCACCACTGCTCCGGGGCCGACCGGCACGTGGCGGCGGTGGCGTACGACACGGGACACCTGACTCCCGGGGGCACGCCCACCGGCATCACCGCCATGGCGCCCATCTCGGGCCGGCAGGTGACGCCGGTCGCGGGCGAGGACGCCGTGCTCGCGCTGTGCGGCCACATTCCCGACCTGCGCCAGGTCACCAAGCGCCCGGTGGACCCCGACCACCTGGGCCCCGACACGGGAAAGAAGCTGACGGCGCGCGTGACGCTGGGCGCGGGAGGGATCACGCGGGTGTCGCCGGGGGTGTGCTGGGAGTGGAACCCCGGCGAGTTCCGCCCGATCGCCCACCGGGTGGAGTGGGAGATCGCCGACGTGGAGGGCGAGGGGCTCACGCTGGTGTCGGAGCTCATCGGCGGAGGCGGCGAGCAGAAGGCGCTGGGAACGTTGTTCCCCATGAACGGCCGGGTGAATCTGTTCGTCTATCACGAGACCACGCAAGACCTGCCGCCGGAGCCGCTCCCCGTGGAGAGCCAGCCCGTGCCCGCGCGCGGCTTCACCCCGCACCACTTCACCGCCTACTACGCGCTCTTCGGCGGACCCGTTCCCACCGTGCTCCCCCGGTTCGCTGGAAAGCTGGCCGACTGCCCGCCGGTCGCCAACCCGTGCGAGGCCATCCCCCGCGACATGGGCGGCATGCCGTACACCTGTCTGGTCGCGGGCGTCACCGGCGGCGGCGATGCAGGCGGCACTGGGGGCAGCGGGAGCGGCGGCGGCTGAGCCACGGCTCGACCCACGTCGCCGCCGCGTCCGCGGCGGCGACCGAACCCTCGCCAGCGACCGGACATGCCACGCGGCATCGCGATCCACATCGGAGTGAACCACCCGGCCTCGACGCGCGAGTGCCCCCTCTCCCAGAGCGAAGAGAACGCGTGGAGGATGGCGGGGCTCGCGCACCAGGCGGGCTACGGCGCCATCCACGTGCTGCGCGGCGCCGACGCGACCCGCGACGCCGTCCACGGCCTGCTCTCCCGTGCGGCGGAGGCGCTGGAGCCCCGCCATACGCTGTTCGTCTCCTTCTCCGGCCACGGCTCGCGCGTTCCCGATTCGAACAGCGACGAGCGGGACGGGTGGGACGAGACGTGGTGCCTGCACGACGCCGACCTGGTGGACGACGAGCTGACGGAGATCTGGAAGCAGGCGAAGCCGGGGACGCGCGTGCTGGTGGTGTCCGAGAGCTGCTTCGGCGGCGGGATCGGGCGCACCGGCGACGACGTGATGGCCCATCACCGGTTTCCTCCCCACGATCGGCCGGTCTACCGCTCGCCCGGCCCGGTAGTGCGGGGAGTGAAGCAGTACGTGTCGCAAGAGACGGAGGGGTCGTGCATCGTCGGCGCGCCGGCTCACGACGAAGGCATCCGCGCGAGCCTGCTGCTGATGACGGCCGCGGGCGAAGGGCAGAAGGCGCGCGAAGGTCTCTACCTCCACCACCTCCTGGCGCTGTGGGACGGCGGAAAGTTCACCGGCGACTTCCGCGCCCTGCACCGGCGCCTGTGCGACCTCGTTCTGCACGACAACGCCGGGCAGCAGCCCCAGATCGAGATGCTGGGGACCGCCGACCCCGGCTTCCCGCTGGAGAGGGCGTTCCACCTGAACGGCCCGGTCAGGCGGGGCGGCTGGCGCGGCTGACCGGCCCGTGGGTTTCTCATCCCTGAAGTAACGGACCTTAGCCGCCTACCGCTTCTAATACGACAATCAATACAAAACGGCACATGAAAGACAAGATCAAGATCCTCTTCCTGGCATCCGACCCCTTCCGCGGCCGTGCGCCGCTGCGGCTCGACGAGGAGGTGCGGGCGATCGAGCACGCGCTCCGCAAAGGCAGTGCGCGCGACCGGGTGGAGCTGGTGGCCTGCTTCGCGGCGCGCGCGCGTGACCTCCAGGACGCGCTGATGCGCCACCACCCGCGGATCGTGCACTTCGCCGGGCACGGCAAGGACGAAGGCGGCTTCTACCTGGGCGACGTGTACGGGCGGCCCGTCGCGGTGGGGAAGGAGGCGCTGGCGAAGATGTTCGGCCTCTCCAAAGGGATCGAGGTGGTGGTCATGAACGGGTGCGACACCCTGCCTATCGTCGATGCGCTCCGGGAGATCGTGGACTACACCATTGGGACGAAACAGCCCCTCAGCGACGCCTCGGCGATCGACTTCGCAGAGGCTTTCTACGGCGCGCTGGCAATGGGGGAGACGGTGCAGGCGTCGTTCGACCGCGCCGTCAACCAGCTCGAGCTCGAGGAGAACACAGAGTCCACCATCCCCGTGCTGCGCATCCGCCCCGGCGTGGACCCCGCCGTGCGGCTCGTCGCAGAGCCCGCCCCCGGCCTGGCTCCGAACGGCCGAGAAGGGATCAACGCGCCCGGAGGTGGCCAGGAGAACACATTCGAGACGTTCAACGGCGAGGACGTGCTGATCGAGAATCGTCCTGGAAATGAGAACCAGGTGAACCGCTTCGGGCCCACTACCGTTCGTGGCTTCACCCTTCGGAACGGCGGATCCCGCTGACCTGACCCGTGTCGTCTGCACCCGACGCCTCCGCCGCTCAACCATGACCGAACCCGGCATCTTCAGCCTGCTCTGGCAGCAGAACACCGGCATCGGCCGCCTGACCCTGCTGCTGCTGTTCGCTCTCGGCGCGGCGGCGGCGGCGGCAGCGATCCGCCACCTGCACCGCTACCGCACCGTCGAGCGGATCGCGCTGGACAGCGTGCGCGCCAAGCTCCGCGGCATCCGCGCGCGCGAGGAGGCCGAGCAGCCGGAGGGGGGCCGCCCCGCCGTGCCCCCTCCCGTGGAGCTCGCCGAGCTGCGGGAGAACGTGCCCGCCGGCACCCTGATCGGCGACCGCCTCGCCGCCCTCGCGCGGATGAAGCAGGCACGCGTGAAGGTGAACGTGGAAGCGCTGCAGCAGATCACCCTGCTGCGCGAGAACGCCAGCGCCGGGCTCGCGTTCCCCGGCTATGCGGTGGACCTGGCGATGATGCTGGGCATGCTGGGCACCTTCGTGGGGCTGTGCCTGATGCTGCTGCAGATGCAGGGCGTGCTCCCCAGCGCCTCCGGGGTGCCGGCGGCGGGCGGGTTCGCCCAGGCGGCGCAGGGCCTGGGAGAGATCATCGCCAGCAAGAAGACGGCGTTCGTCACCACGCTGGTGGGGCTCTCGTGCGCCATCGCCGTCTCGTTCCTCAACTTCTTCCTCGCCCGCGCGCAATCGGCGTGCTACGACGCGCTGGAGCGGTTCACCACCGAAGAGCTGCTCCCCGCGGCGGTCGGCGCGGTGGAGGACGAGACGGCGATGGAGAAGCTGTCGCTGCAGCTCAGCGACACCTTCGCAAGCCTGGGGAGCCTCTCGGAGCACCAGGCCGGCAACCTGGAGCGGCTCCAGGAGATGCAGGACGCGTTCGGCGCCATCGTCGGCAGCATCCGCGCGATCACGCAGCAGTCGGCGCGTGGGCCCGCGGAGGAGGCGGCGGGCGCGCTCACCGGGCTGGTGAAGCAGCTCGCCGACGCCAACGAGGCGCTGGTGAAGGTGGCGGAGTCGGTGGCCATGCGCGCGGTGCAGCAGCGCCATGAAGCGGTAGCGATGGCGGTGCGGGGCGCGAGCGTGGGTGCGTGGGTGGACGACGGCCTGACCCTGGCCCGGCGCAACCCGCTCCGGGCGCTCCTGGGCGCGGGCGTGCTCGCGGCTCTCCTGGTACTCCTCTTCTGACGCGGAGCGCCGACCATGAAGAGGGACCTGGCGTCGAACCTCGTGAGCACCCGCGTGCACTACTGGCCGGGCCTGGTGGACATGCTGACGTCCATGCTGATGTTCTTCCTGCTCATCCACTTCGTGGAGAGCAACTTCAGCTCGGCGAGCGCTCAGCTGGCGATCGCGCGGCAGAAGCAGGCGCTGTTCGTGTCCGTGCTGCACCGGGAGTTCGCGGCCGAGATCAGGTCGGGACAGGTGGCCGACTCCGCCAACCTGAACCTGCTGCAGATCCGCTTCGGCGACGGCGTGCTGTTCGAGCCCGGCAGCTACCGGCTGCACCCGCGCGGGGCCGCGCTGCTGCGGCGGCTGCGCGACGTCTTCCACCAGGTGGACGGCCAGGGCGCCGGCCTGCTGTACGAGCAGATCCAGATCGAGGGGCACACCGACGACCTGCCCTTCCGGCGCCCCGCCTACCCGCACGACAACTGGGAGCTGTCGACCGCGCGCGCCACCGCCGTCATGCGGTTCCTCACGCGCGGAGCGCGCCCGCTGGAGGAGCGGCGGATGTCGGTGAACGGCTACGCGCAGAACCGCCCCGTGAGCGGCCGCCGGAGCCGCAACCGGCGCATCGAGCTGCGGATCTACTTCTCCGGCCGGCCTCCCGCCGCCGACGCGGGGGCGCCGTGAGCGTGCCCGCGGAGGGGACGCGGACGGACGACACCGCCCTGCGCCGCGCCCTGTGGCGCTTCGAGTACGGGCACCTGTCCGGCCGGCGCATCAAGCGGCTGCTCCGCGCGGCGTACCTTCGCGCCACCCGCGACTTCGACGCGCTGGAGGGCGGCGTGCCCGCGGTGCGCCGGCACGATCCCGGGCTGCTGTCCGCCCGCGACGCCTTCCGCGACCGCGCCGACGACGCGATCCGCCGCGAGCACCATCGCGCGGCGCTGGACGAGGTCCTTCGCGGACGCAGGACGCTGGCGGCCATGCGGGGGCTGGTGGGGGCGGCCGCGAAGATCGACCAGGCCGACGCGGGGGTGCGGATGCTCCACGACCGCGTGCGGGTGCCCCGGCTGCGCGCCCTTCCCTGCGTGCGGGCGCCCGCGGAGCTGCTGGACGCTGCCCGCGCACGGATGGCGGGGAAGCGCTACGCCCAGGCCGGGTACCTGGCGGACGTGTCGCTCGCCGAATGCGCGCCGCTCGAGCGGCGCGAGCGCGCGGCGGCCACGCTGGTGGAGGCGCTGGAGGCGCACCTCGGCGAGATCCGCTCGATCTGCGCCGACACGCGGCCCCTGGCGGGCACAGACCAGGGCGATCCGGTGACGGACGGCAGCCTGGAGGCGGTGGCGGCGCTCGCGCTCGACGGCCTCCTCACGCTGGCGGAACGGCTGGCGGGGGAGCTGGCGTTCTCGCTGGCGGACCGGGGACGGCTCCACCGCGAGCTCCGCCGGGCCGGCGCCACGGGCCCGGACGACGACGCCCTGCTGCGCGGCGTGGCCGCGGCCGTCGCGGGCCCGGAGGCGTGGACGTCGGCCACCGCCGCGCTCTGGCGCGCGCGGGTGGAGACGGGGATGCGCCGGGTGGCCGCGCAGCGTGACCGCATGGATCGCGCGAACGCCATGCTGAACGCGGGCGCCCCGCCCAGGGATGGGGGAAGCGAGCCCCGGCCGACGGCGTCTACCGAATTCATCAACCGAAGAGAACCATGAGCAACCAGACCTTCGAGGAACGCCTGGTGAAGGATTGCCTCGCCGAGCCGCTGGAGGGGCACAACGTGGTGGTGTTCGAGCGGGTGGGCGAGACGGGCGAGAAGTTCCGCACCATCCTGCCTCCCGGCACGCCGCTGAAGCGTGGGCTGCTGGATCGCCTCTGGCCGCAGGGGCGGTTCTTCGCCGTGGCGGTGGACGCGTCGCCGGAGCTGCACCTGGACGTGAAGGAGCACGTGGTGCTCGAGGACGAGGTGGCGCACCGCTTCGAGCTGCTGATGGACCTGTACTACTCGGTTAGTGACCCGCACCTGCTGGCCAGCCTTCGCAACCGCGATCCGCTCGGGGTGGTCGCCGATCGCGCGCGCCAGGTGCTGCGCCGCGACGTGAAGCAGATGCAGTGGACGGAGGTGGTGTTCGCGTTCGCGGTCTCGGGGCAGGAGGTCCTGCGGCAGAGGCTGCCGGAGCTGAGGGCCTTCGCCGCCGGATACGGGATCGCGCTGCGCTCGGTGGAGATGGAGAGGCTGCTTCCCGAACAGGCCACCGGCGCCGCGGCCGAGGAAGAGCGCGAGCTGGACAAGATCCAACGCGGCGAGCGCATCGCCGTGGCCGGCATGGACAGCGCACGCCGGATCGGCGAAGCCGCGAGCCTGCACGCGCTGGGGAGCGCCGACCTGGAGGCGGCCGCGCAGGAGGTGCGCGACGCCGCGCGGATCCGCGCTGCCGCGGTGGACGGCCGCATCCGCGCGATCGGAACCGTGGCGGGCGAGGTCTCCACGGCCGACGAGTTCCGGACGGTGTTCCAGGGAGGCATCCACCCGGGAGGCGCCGCCGGCACGACGGCCAGCATGCTCCCCGGGGCCGGCACCCCGCCCATCGCGGCGCTCACGGCGGGAACCGGCGGGTTATCGGCCCTGCTGCAGCAGGTCGTATCCGCCACGCAGAACGTCAGCGGGTCGGGAAGGCGCCTGGAGCTGCGCTCGGCGCTGCTGCACTTGGTCGCCGAGGTGCTCCTCGAGGATCTCGGCGAGCCGGCGACCCGTACGCGTTACGCCGACCGCGCGCGCGAGCTGTTCGGAACGCTGGAGCGCAGCCTCGCGCCGTGCGAGCTGGATACCCTGCGCGCCCTGTCCGACCCCGTAGAGCTCGAGAAGGCGCTGCGCGGCTGAACGCGCGCACGACTCCGAATCCGGCACCCGCGCACGGTGCGCCTCGTCCCGCATTCCCGTCCGACAGATGGAGACCCTCGATGTCCGATGCCATGACCGGCCGGGAATCCGCCGCCGCCCCGCCCCAACCCTCGCCGTCATCCGCGCCCCCTTCCTCTCCCCCGCCTCTCCCCCCGTCTCCCGACGAGGGGGAGAGAGCGGCGAGGGATGCCGGGGGCGACGCCGGCGGCGCTTCCTCGGGAGCGACCCAGAACGTCAGCTTCGGCAGCGCGGACGTGGAGGACCTCACCATCATCGGCACCCACGTCGAGAGCCAGATCGTCCAGCTCTACCAGTCCCGGTCCGCCATCCGTCGCTTCGCCTGCGCCGAGGTGGAGCCGGTGCCTCCGGAGTGGGAGCGCGGCAGCGTGGTCGCGTTCCGTGGCGCGGACAGCGAGGTGGACGCGCTGATCGCCCACCTGGAGGAGCGTCGCGTGCTGGTGCTCGCGGCGGAGCGCGGCGCCGGCAAGGTGCGGACGGCGCTCTACCTGGGCTGGCACCTGCGCCAGAAGGGGCGCTGCGTGGACGGGACGCTGCTGGTGGAGTCGCTGGACCGCAGGGTCCGCGTCGACGTGCGCCACCTCGCCGCGCGCGACCGCGATCTCCGCAACCGGCTGGTGATCTTTGCCAACGCGTTCTCGCGTGCCGACCCCGAGGTCACCCGGCTGTTTGAGACGACCGACCGCGCGGGTTGGCAGGCGCTGGGCGAACAGCTTCGCGCACGCGGCGCCTACGTGGTCTTCACGACGGATCCCGCCGACGCAGGCTCGTTGGAGGGGCTGCCCGCCCATGGGGTCCACCGCGCGCTCTCCCCCCACCCGCCCGACCTGCTGGCCGGCGAGCTGGAGCGGAAGCTGGAGGCGATGGAGCACGCCGAGGGCGGCGCGCCGGAGCTGCTGGAGACGCTGCGGAACGGACGCGCCTGGATGCTCGAGACCTTCCGCTTCGCGCCGCAGGTGCTCGACTTCGTGGACCAGTACGTGGAGATGGGAAGCGCCGGGCTGGAGCTGGAGGACGCGCGCCGTCGCATGGAGAACGCGGACGGGCGGATCCTCCAGGACCTGGACGGCGACTTCGAGGGGTGGAGCTTCGCGTTCACCCTGGCGCTCGCCCAGTGCGGCGGCGAGGCGGGCGGGGTGGCGTGGGTGGACGTAGACCGGCTGCACCGGCACGTGCGCCAGTGGCTGCGGCGAGACCTGAACGTGCGCTACGCCGACACGCCGGGCCCCGCCGTGGATGCCGACGCCGACGCGGACACGCGGCTGGAGTTCTCCGACACGCGCTTGCTCAAGCGTGTGCACGCCGTGGTGGACGCGGGCGCGCCGGCGTACACCGTACGCTTCCGTGACGGCGCCACGCCAGACGGGATGTGGAACGCGATGTTCAGCCGCCACCGCCGTGCGCTGCTCACCGTGGTCCCCGGCCTGCGCGCGCTGGCCGAGCGTGGCGACGAGGAGATCCAGACGCTGCGCGTGCTGGCGGCGCGAATCCTGGGTCGGATCGGGGAGATGGACGCGGCCCGCATCACCCTGCCTCTGATGGACCGGTGGGCGCGTTCCGAAAGCCCGCTGCGGCGGGCCGCGCTGGGAGCGCTGATGGACGGGGTGCTGGCCAGCCGGACCGAACGCTACCGTGACGCGTGCCTGCGCCACCTTCAGGCGCTTCAGCGCGCCGCGTCATCCGGCGACGAAGGCGACGGACAGCTCCCGGCGGTCATCGCGGCGTGGTCGTGGGTGGGGGATCACGACCTCTCCCTGGCCATGCGCGAGCTGGGGGCCCTCGTGCGAGACCGGCTGGTGCCGATGATCGAGGACACGCAACGAATCGAGCGCCTGCTCGGGAAGGTGGACCGGTATACGGTACGGCAGCGCTCCGGCACCGCCGCCGTCCTCCTGTCGTGCCAGGCGGTGCTGCGCGACGTGGCGTTGCGTATCTACGCCGAGCACGGCGGCGCGTTTCTGGGCGTGCAGTTCTCAGTGGCGTCTCTGTGCGCCACCCGGGGCGCGGTGCCGGTGTTCACGGAGCTGCGCAGGTGGATCGCCGCCGGAGGGTGGCAGGCGGCGGTGGTGGTGACGCTCATGTTCCTGAACGAGCGCGGGATCTCCGACCAGCTCAAGAAGCCGGGGGTAGGGGCGGGCTCGGCCGAAAGCATCCCTGGCGTACCGTGCAATCCACTGCTGGCGTCCCTGGCCGAAGGAGAGGCCGAGGTCCGGCAGACGGCGCGGTTCCTAGGCGAGATGTACGAGAGCCTCCGGACTCCGTTCGCGGCATCGTCGCACCTGCAGCGCTACTGCGTGGAGAGCCTGCAGGCGCACCTCGCGGAATGGGTGCGCGACGCGCTCCCCGTTCCCGAGCACACCGCCGCCATGCGGGATCTGTTCGAGGTTCTGGCGAGCACGCACGACGGCGTCATGCGAGACCTACTGTTGACCCTGCTCGACACGCCCGCGTTCACCGGCGTCGACCGCGGGATGCGCGCCTTCGCCGCGTCGGTGCGGTTGTGACGTCGTCGTCTTTTCCCGCCGCGCACCCATCCCCACACCAGGAGCAAGACCATGCAATCCCGCGTCATCCCGTTCACCGCGAGCATCGCCAACAACGAAGGTGCCGCCGCAGCGGCCGGACAGCTTCAGAGCGTGATCGCGTCGCAGGCGGCCGACGGGTGGGAGTACGTGCGCCTGGAGCAGGTGGAAACCCACATCGCCGGGAACAACGGCTGCTTCGGGATCGGGGCCTCGCCCATGCTCACCCGCTCCGTGTCCATGGCGGTGTTCCGGCAGTGAGCTGGACGCTCCTCCTGGCGATCCGCTGCTACTGGGCCGTGTGGCCGGCCCGGTGGAGACGCGGCTGCCTGTACCGAGAAAGCTGCTCCCGGTGCGTGTACCGGGTCGCCAGCGAAGCCGGCCTGGCGGCCGGCCTCCGCGCGCTGCGCGGGAGATACCGCACCTGCCGGCCGGGATACGGCGTCCTGCGCCGTGAGGGAGAGGCGTGGCTGGTGCTGGCGGACGGCTCGGTGCTGTCCGCTGGCGAGGCCTCGGGAACCGCGTTACGCGAGGTGAGCCAGGCACGAATCTGACTGTTGACCGCCGTCCGCACGACGGTGGAAATTCAGTAGCGCAGCGGAGCTAACGTTGGACCACCGGTCCGGTCGCTTCCGGGGCGGCGCGCTCGGCACTCTCGGCGTCCCTCGCCTTTCCGAACCACAGGGCCGCCTTGGCTGAGTCACGCCGCACGCCGACGCCGTGCCGATACAGCTCGCCCAGTGCGCTCATTCCTTCGGGGGAGCCTGCCTCCGCGGCTTTCCGGTACCACTTCGCCGCCTCGTCATCATCCTGGGAAACGCCGATCCCGTTCCGGTAGGCCCGGCCCATGAGGAGCATCCCCGCGACCGAGCCCGCCTCCGCGGCCGTGCGATAGAGGCAGAGCGCCATCTTCGGATCTCGCGGGGTCCCCTGGCCGTGCTCGTACAGCCGCCCGACATCGATCCGCGCATCCAGCGATCCCGCCTTCGCAGCCTTCTGGAACCAAGCGAGCGCGGCGGTATGGTCCTGCTCACTTTGTTCGAGCGCCCCCAGCTTGCGCATCGCCTCCGGCCAGCCCTTCTCTTCTGCGGCCTTGCGATACCAATCACGAGCTCCGGTGAGGTTGTGCTTCACACGGATGCCTTCCTCGTACGCGGAGCCCAGCTCCGTCATTGCGTGTGGATCGCGGTCATACGCCGCGCTGCGGAGCCAGTGGATCCCCGAGTCTGCGTGTGCCGGGGTTCCCTGCCCGCGCAGGAACATGACGCCGACGTATCCCTTTGCTTCCAGATGCCCGCTTTCCGCCAGCTTCCTGAAACGGGGGAATGCCTCGGCGTGCCGCCCCGCCGCGTAGTCCACTTTCGCCCGGTCGAGAGCCGACATCGCTCCTGAAGTTCCCGCCGTGGAAGATCCTGCCGGCGCCATGATCGGCCGGGGTTCTCCGGCCCAGGCGCAGGCGGCGTTCTCCTTACCGGCACCCAGGCCACTCAGCTTCGCTACGACCGCCACCATGCCGACGAGCGTGAGCCCGACGGCGATCCTGCGCGCGCGCTTGGAGCGCAGCTCCGCATCCGGATCCCCGTCAACCAGCCGCTCCGTCGCCCGACGCTCGCCCGTATCCGCGGCCCCGGCCGGTAGCAGGTACAGCTCCGCGGGGTTCACATCCGGTCGCGCCACCAGCCGAGGAAGATCGCGCTCCGCGGAAGGCAGCGCGAGACACCCCTGGTCGAACGCTGCCTGGACCGAGTGCCCGAACCCGATGGCGCGATAGAACGCCGCTCCGAAGTCGATCGCGGCAGGATCGGAGATCTCCGCACGCATCCCGATCCCGCACCCGACCACGTCGGCGATCGCCTCGGCCTGGGCGTGCGTGAGGCAGGCATTGAGCACGACCACGCGGATCCGGCCGCGAAAGATCCGGAACAGCTCGGTCAGGAGCGCCACGTCCACACCGTGCGGCCCGCGGCCATCGGGATCCATGAGGATCAAGCCCTCGCTCCAGCCATGCCCGCTGAAATGAACGACGTCCGGCCGGACCTCGTTCAAGGCCTGGAGCAGGTCGTCGGGGCGCGCGGCCAAGCGATAGTCGAATTCGAGCGCGTCACGATGCTCCGATGCGCGCACCTTCTCCCGGATCCGCCGCACCTCCTCGTCCAGCCGAAGCCTCGGGGTGCTTCCATGGGGCGGCGCGGAATTCGGGTCGGCGGAAAAGAAGAGGATCTTCGCCTTTTCCATGTCGGGGTGCATCGGGTGATGCGAGACGCGATGCGATACCCTGCTGCCGTGTCGGACAGACGGCGGCGAATTCAGGGACGCGATCGATTCCGCAGATGCGGAGGCGGCCTTTGCGGCCGGGGACGAGCGGGTAGCCGGCGACGGCGGATGGGCTTGCGGCGACCTTGAAGTTGGTCTGCAAGAACACATCCGACAACCCGTCAGGTGCAATGGGCCGTTCCGTTCGAGGCCATGCCGGAGGGGTGCGGAGAAATTGCGGACCCGGGGCCGACAAAGGATTCCGGCGGGGCAGAACGGCGGCGGCGGTGGCGTTTCGCGAGTGCCGGCTTCGCTTTGGTTCGCGGATGGGTCTTGCGGCGACCCTGCGCGGACGTGCCGGAGCAGCGCCACGATGGAGCAGCGGTCCGCGGACGGGACCGCACCGCCCCAACGTTCGTCCGGCCACCGAGAGTCGGGGCATCCCGTTGTCGAACCGGCCCATTCTACCGCCCGGCACGGCTTCACACGCGTCGCGACCGGCGCGCGTGCACTCCATGGTATTGCGGTCATGCACCGGGTGAACATGGACCTCTCTCACGTCTCCCACTCGGCCCTGTCTCCCCGCGCCGTGGTCGCGCTCCTCGCCTGCGTGGCGGCACTGGGCGCGTGTGGGACTCCGGACGATCGCGAGGCGATAACCCAGGAGGTGGTCCGAGCCTGGGTGGCGGAGACGCCGGGGAGCGCCGGGTGGCGGATGGGTGCGCCGGCGCACCCCGTGGCCGTCTACGCGGACCGCAGCCGCAGCATGCGCGGCTTCCTGGATCCGGCGTATCCCACGCGCGTCGACTACCGCTCGGTGATCGATGGGCTGCAGGCCCGGCTGAGGCCCCGCCGGGTGTACGGCTTCGGGAGCAGCGTTCGCCTGGAGCCCAACGCCGGACTGGACGTGCTCGGAAGCCGCGAGTTCTACGGCGACGGCGACACCGAGATGGAGGAGGCGCTCGACAGCATCGCCCGCGACACGCTGCTCGCCTGGAGCCACGTGGTGATCGGCGACGGACGCCGCAGCGACCCCGACATGGCCCACCGCCAGTTCGTGCGGATGCGCGAGCTCGCGCTGCGGTGGAGCCGGGGGCGGGGGACCTTCCTCGTCGCGGTCTCGCGCGCGCCGTTCCGCCCTGTGCAGGGAGACCCGTCGGGCTGCCACGCCGCCTCGGCGGGCGAGGGGGGCCGATCCGCTCGGCAGTGCCCTCTGTACGCCTTCGTCTTCGCGGCGCCGGGCGATGGAGTCCGAATCGCGGCCGAACTCGCCGGCCTCTTCGAGCACGTGTGGGGCCATCCCCTTCCCACGGCCCCGCTCTCCGCCGTCGCGCTGCGGCCGGAGGGGACGGCGCCGGATCCGGGCGTGGAGTACGACGCCACGTGGCGCTCCGAGTCCCCGCAGGTCCCGAAGCTGGAGGCGGCCTCGCCCGCCACGCGCCCCTTCCGCGCGACCCTGGTCGCAGCCGATACCACCGTGCCGGCGGGAAGGCTCCTGGCCCGCCTGCTCGCCGACGGCGCGCGGCTGGAGCTCTTCGCCCGGCCGGTCACCGCCGACTCCACCGCCTCGCCGTGGTGGCGCCAGGACGGCAGCACGGGGCCCGTGCGCGCCGGGGTGGGCGGAACGGGGGTCGACGTGTTCAGCCCCGGCGGCGACGACTGCCTCTCCGTCGGTGAGGACGAGCCCTGCGGCACGCTCTACCGCATCGAGGCGCGCGCTCCGGGCGCTCCCCCGTGGCTCACCCGCTTCGAGGCGCGCGAGGCGGCCGACGCGGAGCGCACCTTCGGGCTGGGGCGGCTCTTCGAGCCGTTCCTCCCGCTGGCGGCCACGGCGCCGCCGCTCGCCAGGACCCACCTGCTCGTCCGCTGACCCGAGGCACCCTGAGCTCCGTCGCCGCCGCCGTTAAAGCTGACGGCATCCACCCCCACCCGACACGAGATCCCATGCTGCTCTGGCTCCTTCACCTCTGGGCGCAGCCGCCGGTCGGCGTCCGCCTCGTGTGCCCCCCTCCGCGGGCGGGCGAGCAGCCCGACCCGGCCGGCCTCTACGACGCGGCCGAGATCGCGGCCCGATGGCAGATGATGGCGGGCGTCTCCGCCGCCGTGGTGGTGGCGCTCCTGCTGGGCTGCTACCTGCTCCCGCGGGCCAGCCTGAACCGCGGCTTCGTGGTCCGCTGGTGGGGCACCCTGGCCGTGTCGGGGGTGCTGTGCCTGCTCGCTCCGCTGGTGGTGGGAATGTCCTCGCCCGTGCACGCGCGCGCCGGGAGCTGCAGCACCCGCCCCGCGGCGTTCCTGGTGGACCTCCCGTTCGACCTTCTGCTCCCCCGGATGGTCGCGGGGTTGGTGTGGGGGCTTCTCGCCTTCGCCATCGCCTCGTGGCTGGCCACCTTGCTCCTGGGGCGGTGGTCCGGCGCGGGCGGCTTCTTCCACTACCGCGGCTGCCCGTGGCCGCGGTGGAACCCGGGCCAGGGGTGAGCCGATGAGCGCCGACCTTCTCTCCGCCGACTATCGCCAGCGCACGCTGGTGTACCTGGCCCTGGGCGGAAGCGGCGCCCGGGCGCTGGAGCCGCTGCTGCACCTGTGCGCGCTCGGGCTGGGGCCGGCGCAGCTCCGCGTGCTCCTGGTGGACCCCGACCAGGGGAACGCCGCGATCACCCGGGTCGGCCGCGTGCTGGACCAGTACCGCGCCGCGCGCGAGCGGCTGGCGGATGCCGGCGCCGCGACCAGCTTCTTCCGCACCGAGGTGGTGGACGCCCTCCCCGAGTCGCGCGTCTGGTCGCCCATCGCCGACGACGGGTACATGCCGGATACCCGCTTCGCCGCGGGGGTCGACCGGCAGGTGATGGACGCCGACGCGCCCGAGCTGGGCGTGCTGTTCGACCTGCTCAACTCTCGCCGGGTGCGGGAGATGGACCTGGCGATGGGGTTCCGCGGCGTTCCCTCCGTGGGCACCGTGTTCATGAACCGGCTGCGTGACGAGGCGTTCTTCGCGCAGCTCCTTTCGCAGTACCACGGCGCCGCAGGCGCCACCGTGTTCTTCGCCGCCGGGTCGGTGTTCGGCGGCACCGGCGCGGCCGCGCTTCCCGTCGTGGGGCGGGCGCTGCGCGACGGTGTGCAGCAGCGGCCCGGCGCATCGGCCATCCAGGGCGCCGAGCGGGCCCGGCTGGGCGCCGCCCTCCTCCTTCCCTACTTCACCCTGCCCACGCCGGGCGGCGCCCCGGCCGACGGGGGCGCCCGCCCCGAGAACGCGCTCTTCGCGCACAACGCGGCGGGCGCACTTCCCACGTACCTGGACCGCGAGCGCGACCCCGGCTACGGGGCCTACTACCTGGTGGGCGACAGCCTCCCTCGCGAGCAGGCGCGCAACGAGCTGGGCGGCGACGCGCAGGCCAACGCGGCGCACTACGTGGAGCTCTTCGCCGCGCTGGCGGCGCTCGACTTCACCGCGCGCGGCGGCGAGGAGCGCGAGGACCAGCTCCCCATCTACCGGGCCACCGGCGTGGGGAGCGACGAGCCCGGGTGGGCCGACCTGCCGGTGGACCGGGAGAGCCGGCGCGCGCTCAAGGGGGCGCTGGTCGCCCTGCACACCTACCTCTCCTTCTTCCGCCCCAACGGCGGCTCGCCGCCCGACCTGGCGGCGGCGCTGCACGGCGTCACCTGGGCGGGGCTGCTGCGCCTGCCGCCGGCCATCTGGTCGGACCGTTCCGATGCGCTCGACGCGGTGGGGCGCAGCTGGATGAGCACATGGGAGTGGCTGCGCGAGCTGCGGCGCTCCACCCCCGCGCTGCGCCTGGCCGCCGCCACCGCCGACCAGCCAGTCCGGGTGCCCACTCACGCGCTGATCGAGGGCTTCGGCCGGGGTGGGCAGCGGGGCCGCCGGTCGGACGACGTGTTCAGCGTGTTCCGCTCCTGGAACGCCGAGGCCGCGCGCCGCAGGAACGGCGGGTTCGGCGCCTTCATGGAGGTGCTGCGCGCCGGGAGCGAGCGCTTTGCCGATGACCGATTCCCCGAGGCCGAAGAGCCCGGCCAGGAGGAGAGCTGAGATGGCGACTCCCACACGGACGCGCCGGCTGCTGCCGCGGTTCCGTCCGCAGACCAACGTTCCCGACCTTCCCCCCGGCCGCTGGAGCGTGGTGCCGGCCCCCGCCGAGCTGGGGAAGCTGGAGGTGCCCCGCGACGACAACGGGGGGGCGTTCCGCACGCGGGTCCAGTCGGTCCCCAGCCCCTGGGCGCGCCTCTTCCTCTTCCGGGACGCCATGCTCGACCCCAGCCACCCGGGCCGCGCCCTGGTGGAGAACGAGTTCCTGGACGCGCTGGAGCTGGCCTGGGTGTGCGGGCCCCAGTCGCTGCGGCTGGAGAGCGCCCAGGTGCGGGTGCCCGACCTGGTGGGCAGCGAGGTGACCGCGCGGGTGCGCGACTACGCGTCGGCGCTGGTGGACCTGGCTCCGCGCACGGCGCAGCACGAGACGCGCGAGGCCAGCGCGCTCCCGGTGATCACCCTCGCCACCGTCGACGGCCGGCCGGTCTTCGCGTCGTCGCCGTACACCGTGCTCTTCACCGCCGAGGACGCCGCCCACGAAGACTATCCCTACCTCTTCCGCTACGCGCAGGGGGCGCCGAGCCGGCCGCTGCGCGAACGCGAGCTCTCGTTCCAGCGCTACGTGGCCACGGTGGTGCTCCCGCAGCTCCTGGCGCCGCGACCCGCGCCCACGGAGCACGTGGACGAGGATGCCGTACGGCGCGGAGTGGCCAAGTGGCTGGCCGACGCCGTGGCAGACGCGCGGCGAAGCGCGGGACCGCGGCAGGGTGAGCTGGCCGCTCCCCAGAGCCTGGAGGCGCAGGTCCGGAAGCTCCGCCTGCGCCACGCGGGGGAGCACGCCTTCGCGGGCGTCACCCTGTACACGGGAACCCCGGGAGACCTCCCCAGCCGGTGGACGCTGCGGTCCACGGCCGGACCCGAGCCGCGGCCGCTGGTGCTGGTTCCCGGCACCTTCGACGGCGTGTACGGCGAAGGGCTTCCCCGGGTGGAGCTTCCCGCGGAGCTGGAGCGGATCCGCGACCGCGCGGTCCTTCCCGGCACCTCGCACCGCCGCCGCTGGGTGCTTCCCGAGACGGATTGGCTGGCCGACGCGCTGGTGATCCTGAGCTATCCCCTGGACCCCGAAGGTGCGTACGGGCACGGGTGCTACCACCCGGACCCCTCCGTGACCCAGGCGCCCTACGCGCAGCCGCAGATCGCCCTTCCGCTCAAGCCGGACTTCTTCCGCTGGTTCCAGCCGGCCGAGGTGGAGCGGTGGCTGAGGATCGACGTGCCGCGCCCCGGCGAGGTGCGGGTCACGCTCACCATCCCGGTGGGGAGCGAGCAGCCCGAGGAGATCCGCGTCACCCGGCGCTACACCGCCGCCCAGATCCGGCAGGACCAGGGAGGGCCCGAGGTGGTGGTGTGGCCCGCCTTCCTGGCGGACGACTGGCCCCACTACGCGGTGTTCCGCCTGGACCCCGCCGCCGGGCCCATCCACCCCTCCACCACCCTGCGGCTCACGGCGTTCGCCGACGGGGCGGAGCTCCCCGACACGGGGCAGGCGCAGCGGTCGGGAGAGGCGTCCACGTATGCCTTCGGCCGCGCGCCCGCGGTGCTCGCCTTCGAGGCCGACAGCGGGCCCGGGCTGCCGCCGCAGGCGCTGGGCGTGCTCCTTCCGCGCTACCGCCCCGCCCCCGCGCCTTCCGCCGAGCGGTGGACGGTAGGGGTCGACTTCGGCACCTCGAACACCGTGGTCGCCACGCGCAGGGACGGCGTCCACGAGCCGTCGGTGCTCCAGCACGAGCGGCTCCTCCTCCCCCTCACGCGGGCGGGAGCCGACCTGCCCTTCTACACCGACTCGTTCTTTTTTCCCGAGAAGATCTCGCCCGAGCCGTTTAACAGCGCGGTGGTGCACCTGAGCGCGATCCCGTCGTACACCGGGGCAGCCCGGGAGCCCGTGGCCCTGCGGGTGAACGTCCCCTTCGCCGGGTGGGTGAAGGACGACGAGCGCAACCGGGTCGCCGACGACCTGAAGTGGTCCACCAGCGACCGGGAGGAGTTCCTGGCCTCGGTGTTCCTGCGCAACGTGGCCGCGCTGGCGCTCGCCAGCGCCCGCGAGGCGGGCGTGCGGCCCGAGAACGTCACCTTCGCCTACGCCTACCCCCGCGCCTTCGAGACCGACCGGCTGAGCGACCTGCAGGCCCGCTGGCGCGGGGTGCTGGGCGCGTCCGAAGGCGGCGGAGACGCGCCCGGCCATCCGCGGATCGCGGCCCCGCTCGACGAGGGGCAGAGCGCCCTCCAGTACTTCGTGGGCCGCGGATCGGTGACGGTCGCGGGCGACGCGTCGGTGATCATGGACGTGGGCGGCGGAACCACCGACTTAGCCGTGTACGCGCGGGGGACCGCGCTGGTGCTCGACTCCCTCCGCTGGGGCGGGCGCGACCTGGTGAGCTCGCGCGTGCGGCAGGCCGGCGTGAAGGGCTTCACCAACCCGTTCGTGCGGGCGTTCGCCGACTGGGCCGAGCAGAACGGCCTTCCCGGCTCGCAGCTGGAGCCGCTGGTCAAGTTCCGGAAGGGGGGGCACGACGCCCTGGCGCTCGGCTACCTGCTGCGGAGCCCCTGGTACCGGGGCGACGGCGCGCTCCGCTTCCGCGAGAGCCCGCAGTACGGGGCGTTCCGCGGCGTGGTGCTGTACTTCTTCGCGGCCGCCTTCCACCACACGGGGCTGCTGCTGCGCGCTCTCGACGCGGCGCACCGCGACCTGCGCCTGGACGCGGTGGTGCTGGCGGGGAACGGGAGCCGGTTCCTGGAGTGGCTGCAGCGCGAGTGGGGCGAGACGGTCTCCAACCCGTTCCGCGACGTGCTGCTTTCGGTCCTGGCGACGGCACGCGGGGCGCCGCAGGCGAAGCCGCCACGCGTGGTGCCGAGCATCGCCCCCAAGCACGAGGTGGCGCTGGGGCTGGTCGCGGGAGTCGACGCCACGAAGCTCGTGCTCGCCCCCGACGCCCGGGGTTCGGTGGTGGGCGAGTCGGTGCGCATCGAGCGCCCCGGGGCCGAGCCGGCTCGCTATGCCGCGACGGCGCGCATCGCGTCGCACCTCAAGCCCGTCGGCGAGACCATCAGCGGCATCCGCTGGGAGAGCGGCCCCATGGAGATCGATAGGTTCCACGCCGCCCTGGCGGCGGCCGCGCGCGAGCGGCTGGCGGGGGTGGGCGGACCATGGCCGGCGTTCCCCGACCACCTGGAGCAGGCGCTGCGGGGGATGGGCACGGAGGGGATCCAGCAGGCCACGCGCGGACGGCTGGAGAGGCTGCTGCGGGAGACTGGGGGCGTTCCCGGCTCCCTGTTCATGGTCGAGGCCGCGGCCGTGCTCGACGCCCTGATGGACGCGTTCTTCGCCTCCTACGTGCGAGGTGAGGGATGAGCCAGGTTGCGTGGGCGGCGGTGGGCGCCCTGGCCGGCTTCGGCCTCGCGCTCGGACTGATCCGCGCCGGCCTAGTCCCTAGGCGGCTGACGCGGGGCGGCTGGCGCGGCGGCGGCGATGGCCGCGGGGGCTCGGTCGGCTCCGAATGGACATCGGGAGGACCGGGTGACGAAGCCGCCGTGCGCGTGCGGCTGGCGTACGACGATCTCAAGCTGATCCGGGAGGACATCCAGGGGATGCCCCTCGTGCGCGGCGACCTGAAGCGGATCGGCGAGCTGCTCGGGCGGCTCCTGGAGGAGACGATGGGGCTCCATCGGCTCCTTGTCCCGGCACGGCCGGAGCCGGCGGGCGGATCGGCGGGCGGCGGGCTCCGGGAGCAGGTCCGGGACCGGGCGGAGTCCACGTGGGCGGATGGCGCCGCGTGGCAGCGCGCAGGAAGCGACGCGGGTCCGCTGGGAACGGACGAAGTGCGCGGCAGGGAATCTCGTCCTGGCACGCCGGGTGATTCGCGATCTTCGGGTGCTTCGGGTTGGGCTACGTCGGCAGGCGCGCAGACACCGGAGCCCCGGCCCGATGCGGTGCTCGTGGAGGCCAACAACGACGCCATCGTCCCGAGCCCGCGCCATCCCGCCGAGGCCTGGCTGGAGCGCAGGGGAGGAGAGGCCGAGGTGTGGCTGAACCCGGCGGTTCCGCTCACGGATCCGGCGCTGCAGCGCTGGAGCACCTTCTTCGACTGGGAGCGGCGGGAGCCCGGCGCCAGGTTCCAGACCTCGCGGCCGGCGCTGGTGACGTGGTCCGGCGGCAGCGGCACCCTGCTGCGCAAGGGCATGGCGAGGCCGGTATGACCGAGTCGACCTCCGCGCCTCCGCCGCCCACCGCCGCGGCCCCGCCGCCGCGCCCCGCGGCGCCGAAGACCCTGGGGCGGCTGGCCCTTCCGCCGCGCGGGAGCCGGTCGGCGGCCGTCTACGAACGCTTCGGGGTGCTCTTCTACCTGGTGGCGAGCGTGGCCCTGTTCGGCGCGCTGCTGGCGCGCGGGGACGGTCCCACGGTGGCGGCCGTGCTGGAGCTGGTGGGGCTGGGCGACGAGCCCAACTACGCGCTCACCGGCCTGATCGTGCTGGGGTTCATGCTGGTGCTGCGGGCCTGGTTGAGCGTCCGCCAGGACCGCGCCGAGATGGCCGCCGAGGAAGAGGACGTGGAGTGGGTGAACCTGCACGGGCGCGAGGGGCTGGGGCTGGTGTTCGCCCCCGCGGCCCAGCGCGACAAGCTCTTCCGCAAGGGCGCCCGCGAGTACACCGCCGAGGCGGGGGGGCGCGTTGAGACGCTGATGGACGACCGCGTCCGGCGGATTCTGGAGAAGGCCCGCGATCCGTACCTGCGCGTGTCGCCCGACGAGCTGCGCGGGATCGCGGAGACGCGCACCGCGCGCTACGGCGTGTTCGCCCGCTACGCCTCGTCGCTCCTCCTCCTGCTGGCCGTGCTGGGGACGTTCGCCGGGGTGAAGACGGCGCTCCCCGGGCTGATCGACGCGGTGTCGCAGACGGGAGGGGCGCAGCCCGGCACCGCCGACATCGCCGCGCCGCTGCGTGCGGTGGCCGACGCCTTCGGCGGCAACGCCCTTGCGCTGGTGGGCGCCATCGCCGTGGGGCTGATGGCGCAGGGGCTGGCCACCGGGCGGCGGAACCTGCTGGAACGGCTGGAGCTGGTCTCCACCGAGTTCCTCTACGGGGGGCTGCACGGCGGCGGCTCGGTCGATCCGCTCACCGAGGCCGTGCGTGAGCTGCGCGAGACCGCGGCGTCCGTCCGCGACGCGGGGCGCGCCATCGAGGGCCTCGAGTCCGGAATGAACGGGCTGTCGGAGAGCTTCCACGAGGCGTTCGAGCGGCTGAACGAGCGGCTGGTGGAGCTGACCGCGCAGCAGGACGAGGCGCTGCACGAGAGGACGGGGAGCGAGCTGCGCGAGCTGCAGCGCCGCGTGGGCACGCTCGCCGAGACGGTCGAGAGCGTCACCCGGGCGTACCACGGAATCGTCGACACGGTGCAGGAGCGCTCCCAGGCGTCGGAGCAGGCCATCGACCTGATGCGGCAGAGCGCCGTGTCGCTGCACGACGCGCTCCGCTCCCTGGGCGGCTACCAGGCGGGCGCCGAGCGCACGGCCGCGGGGGTCCAGCAGACGCTCGCCGCGCTTCAGGACGGGAGCGAGGTGGTGGTCGCCCGGATGGAGGCCGTGGCCGACTTGGTGGAGCGCGCGCAGCCCGCTATGGACACGGTCGAGCTGATGCTGCAGCGGGTGGCCGAGCGCGTCTCCGGCGTGGACGAGCGCGCCGCGGCCGCGTGGACGCAGGCGGCGGAGAGCGTGAACGGCCGCCTGCAGGCGGCCGTCGAGGCGCTGCAGGCGGCCGGCGCGCGCACCGCGTCGCCGGCCTACGGCGGGGAGCAGCGCGATCCCGAGGTGGGCGTGCTCCTGCGCCGCATCGCCGCGGCGCTGGAGGTGGAGCGCGGGCCCACGCGGGGGCAGCTCGCCGCGGCCCAGGCCGCCGGGACCCTCGCCGCCCTGGGGCTGGGGTACGGCCTGTACCTGGCCGGCCGCGCCCTGCTCCCGCTCCTCCCCTTCGGGGGCTAGGAGCCATGCGATACGGCGTGGGCGACGAGGAAGGGGACGGCGGGCCGTGGCCGGCGTTCGCCGACCTGCTGGCCGCCACCACCCTCCTCTTCCTGATCCTGTTCGCTGCGCTGGCGGTACCGGCCATCCAGCGCGCGGGCCAGGCCGACGCCCAGGCGTCGAACCTGGCGCGCATCGAGGCGGTGCTCGCCGGGGCCGCCGACCGCCGCGTGAGAGTGCAGCGCGTGGGAGACTACGTGCTGGTGAGCATCACCGAGGAGGCCACCTTTCCCCGGAACGAGCACGCGCTCGCCCGCCTGAAGCCCGAGGGACGGGCAATCCTCCACGACTTCGGGCGCTTCCTCTCCGGTCGGCTGGTCAGCGACATCGACCAGGTGCAGGTGGTCGGCCACACCAGCAGCGAGGGGAGCGACGAGCGCAACTGGGGGCTGAGCGCGGCGCGCGCCGCGACCGTGGCGCTCTTCCTGATCGACAGCGCGGGAGTTCCCGCCTGCCGGGTGTCGGCACTGGGGCGCAGCCACTACTACCCGGTGGATCCCGACCGGGCGCGTGCCGGGGCGGAGGCCGACCCCGCCGACCGCCGCATCGAGCTGGAGATCCGGCCGCAGCTGCCGGGCGACCTGGTGCAGCGGCGCCGTCGCGACGCGTGCGTGGAAGGCCGCCGATGAGCACCGCCGCACCCCGCTCGGCCGCCGCCCTGCGAGAGCGCCTGGACGTGTCGGACGAGGCGCGCCGGCACCTGGCCGCCCTGGAGACCGACGCCCGCGAGCTCCTGGCCGGCATCGACGCGCGCCTGGCCGGCGGGGGCGACGCGGCACTGGCGGCGGCGGCCGCGGACCTCACGCGCTTCCTGGCTGGCGCGAAGAGCCCGCTGCTGCGCGCGCTGGGGCGCAGGGGCACCGAGCTGGACCAGGGCGGGCCGGCCCGAGGGTCGCTCGATCGGGCCTGGAGCGCGGTCCGGGGGCGCGCCACCCGCGCGACCGCGCGGCACGACGCGGCGGTGGGGGTGGAGCGAGTGCTGCGCCGTCTCTGCCATCGGTTCTCGGAGCGGCTGCCGTGGCACCTGGCGCGCTCGCTCGAGGAGGCGGGCGTGGACGAGGAGTCGCTCCGCGCCCGCGAATCCGCGTGGCTGCGGGCCCGCGGCACACGGCTGGAGCGGGTGGAGCAGGAGCTCGCCGCGGCCGAGCGCCGGCTACCCCTCCACGTGGACGAGCCGCTGGAGGTGACGGGCTGGCCCGACGCGGTCTCTCTTGCGGAGCTCGCGGCGGCGGTGGAGGATGCCGACCGGGCGGCGAGTGCGCAGCACGGCGCGCAGGCGCTGCGCACCCTGTCCGCGAGGCATCTGGCGCGCCTGCGCGGAGGCGCCGGACCGACGAGCCGTGCCCGCGCGCTCGACGAGATCGCCGCCCGCGAGTCGGTGGCGCTGGTGGACGCAGGGCTCGCGCCCAGCGGCGCCGACCTGGACGCATGGGGCGTGCTCCTGCGCCACGCGTCGCGGAACCGGGGTCCCTCCCCCGGTCCTTCGCCCCCGGCTTCGCGCGAGGCCACTCCCGCGTCCACCCTGTACGTCGTCCCGCTGTTCGGGGCCTACGTCCTGATCCGGATGGGCGACGGGTGGCCGGTGCAGGTGCGCGGGCGGGGAGTGCGCTGCGGCGCTCGGGCCGAGTGCGTGGCCGCCGTGCCCCCGGGGATGGACGCGGTGACGCTGAAGCCTGAGGCCTGGGCGGAGCCACTGTTCGACCTCCCGGCCGACCCCGGCGGCTACTGGCTGGAGACCGGCACGCCAGCCGTCGTCCTCCCCTTCGCCCGCATCGCCGCGGATCGGTGGCTCGCGGAGGTGGTGGCGCGGGGGAGCCTGCGAGTGGGAGCGACCCCCGCCTGGGAGCTCCTCCCGCGGCGATCGCGGGCGTCGGTCCGCGTCCTGGCTCGCGCCGGCGCGGTGCCCTGCGACGTGGTGCTCGCGGCCGGAGCGCCGGTCCGCACCGAGCGCGCCTTCGGCTGGGAGACGCGTGTGGTTCCACTCCCCCTGAGCGACATGACGCACGGGTGGCTGCGCACCGCCTCCGGCGAAGCCGGAGAGCGCGCCGTGCAGCACGAGCACGCGTTCTTCCGGGCGCTGGAAACCCGGGCCACGGGGCGCTCGCCCCGGTGCCTGGGCCGGCCCGCACGCGGGCCGGGGTACCTCTACGCGCCGCCGGCAGCCCTGCCGCTCGCGTCCTCCACCTCGCTGCGCGCGTGGCGCGACCAGGATCCCCTCGCGCTGGTCGCCGCGGCCGCGCGGCTGTGGCGCGACCTGTCGGAGATCGGGCTCGGCCTGGGGATGTACCACCCGGCGACCATCGGTTACCGCGTGGCCGAGGGGCGGCTCGGGGCGCCACGGGCGTTGCACGCGGTGGCGCTGGCTGCTCCCCTGGGTACCCCGCTCGGCGTGCCCTACCGCGCCGCGCCCGCCGGCGTTCCCCCGCTGGAGCGCCTCGGGGCTCTTCCACCGCATCCCGCCCAGGTCGGCGGAACGCCCGCCAGCCGGGAGGTCGAGGCGGCGCTCTTCGCGGTGTACGCGCTGGACCTGCTCGCCGAGGCTCCGCTGCAAGGCGTACCGGAACACTGGGGCGACTTCCTCGCCCAGCTCTCTGCCCCAGGCCGTACGTTCCGGGAACTGGAGACCGCGGCCGGACTGATCGACGGGCTGACGGAGGGATCGTCGGGCGACTTGGTGCTGCGGGTCGCGGCGCTCACCGGCGGGGGCGACGGCCAGTTCCTCGAGCAGGTGCGACGAGGCCCGGCACCGGAGGAGAGCCCGGAGCACCACCACCGAGGGGAGGTACGATGAGGATCGTGGTCGCATCCCGCCTGGCCGTCCTCGCCCTGGTTGCCGCGGTCACTCCCGCATGGGGCCAGCCGCGCGAGGGGCTTACGGACTGCGGCGCCCGCCCCCTCGTGCGGTATGCCGCCGTTTTCGACGCATCGTCAAGCGTGCGCGGCGACCCCGCCCGGCACGCCGACACGCAAGCGAGCTACCAGAAGCTCCTGGGCCTTCTCGCCGGACTCCTGTGCACCGGAGACACGCTCGCGGTCTACGCTTTCGTGGCCGACAGCACCACCCGCATGAATCCGCTGGTGGAGATCACGTCGTCATCGCGCACGCCCTCCCTCCTTAGCGCCGCTGCACAGCGGGTGATCGAAGCCCGCTCGAGCCACACGGACCTTCAGCTGGTCACCCGCGGAATCATCCGCGACGTGATCCCCGACATGGCGCCGGATGCGATTTTCGTGGTCACCGACGGATCGTACTATCCCTTCCGTCCGAGCCCCGGTGACCGCACGCTCGCCGGGATGCGGAACCGCCTCACGGCGCTGGCCACCTTCGTCGTCGACTCGGTGCGGCCGGACAGCTCGCCGGTGTTCGTGATCGGGGTGAACGCCGAGAACAGCCCGGCGGTCGACCGGCAGCTCGGCGCGGTTCTCCCCGCCGCCTCGTCGCAGCGGCGCTGGAGGAACGTGGACCTGCTCGACGACCACGGCGAAGACCTGCTCGCGGCGGTGTTCGGCCCCCGGTACATCGGCCTCTCGGACCTCTCCCTCTGGGACGTTCTGGTCGGGCTCCCGCAGTCGGTGTGGGAGCGGCGCCTGGGGTATCTCACCGACCGCGACCTTCCCTGGAACGAGGTGAGCACGCTCTCCGTGCAGCACCTGGTGTACGTTCCCGGCGGCCCGGGTGGAAGCACGTCGTGCGCCCTGCCCTCCGCGGACGGTGCGGCGGCGACGGTCGAGGAGGCCGCGTATGCCGTGACCGGCGGGGTCCTGTGCAGCCTCAGTCGCCCGACCCCGGCGCAGATCGCGGCCATCCACAAGTCGTCCAGGTTCTACGCGTTCCGCCAGGGGACGTCGCTGTGGCCCGCCCCCGGCACCGACCGTGTCCGCGGGCTGAACGACCTGCTGCTCCGCGACTCGCTCCACGAGTGCAGCGGCGGAAGTGTGCGCAGCCACTTCGGCAGCGGCGAGCGGTGGCCTCCACCCGGCGCACGGCGTGTGGGGGAGCTTCGCATCTCGCCCGTCGGCGCCATCGCGTGGAGCGAGCCGCTCGAGCTGATCCGGCTGGGCAGCGCCGGCTGTGTGGTGCCGCGGTTCACCAGCGGAGCATGGCCGCGTCCCCCCGGCGAATACTTCGTGAAGGTCTCCCATCGCAAGACGTCGGTCTTCCGCGTGACCGTGGAACCCGCGCGCAGCCAGGTCTTGGAAGCGTACATCCGTCCCGGCGGGCTGCCGTTCCCTTCCGACAGGATCGCACTCGTGCGCGTGTGCGTCAGAACGAAGCCGGCGCTCTCCGGGCACGAGCGGATGTGGATGCACCTCGGAGACAAGTTTCTCCTCCTTACGCTCGAGCGTGGCCGACGTTGCGCCGGCGCCGCCCCCGACGTGGCCGCGTTCTCGGGGCTCGTGGGCCTGGAGCACACCGACCGCGGCTCGGCGGAGGTGTTCGTGCTGAACGAGAACGTCAACCCCGACAGCCCGCAGCGCGGAGAGTGGGTGCCGGTCACGTTGAAGCGGGACGGAAAGCTGTTCCTGTCCTGGCTGTACCTCGGTCTGGCGTTCGTGGGCGGTGTGCTGGTGCAGATCGTCTACGCGTGCGTGGCGGACCGGCGCTTCCACCCCGGCCGGCTGGCCCAGGTCGTCACGTGGAGCGGCGCGGTGGTCTCCGGAATCATCGTGGCGGTGGTGGCGGAGTTCGTGGTGCTGGTGCTGGAGACCGACGTGGACTCGGACTGGATTCCCGTCATCTTCGCCCTGTCCGTGCTCGCGCACATGGCCAAGCTGCTGGCGGCCGCGCTGGTCCCCGAGCACGTGGAAGAGTTCCTGCTCACCGACTGACCGCCGAGCCAAGATGAAGATCCAGGACGTACGAACCGCACCGGAGCGCCGCACCTTCGGCAGCGCCGTGACGGTGATCGTGCTCCTCGCGCTCGTGTCGCTGACGCTGGAGTGGCATTCGGGATCGGATCTGGGCGAAATCGCAAGCTCCTTCGCCAGCTTCGGAATCATCCTCTCCGTCGCGGTCATCCGCTTCTTCGCACGCAGCAGCGATCCCGCGTCCAGCGAGAGGCTGTGGATCACCGCGCTCTGGAACGCGGCGATCGATCTGGTGGCCCGGCTACTTCCCGGCCGGGGCTGCCGCTCTCCCGCCGCCCCTCCGTTCGCGCCGCGGAGCGATCCCTCGAACGCGGCTCTCGGCGGGCACTCCACCGAGCACCACGACGTTGGCGGGCGCACCTGACCATCGGACGCGCGGGCGAGCCGGCGGCGCGACGACGATCCCCCTCGTGAGGGATACCATCACGCGCTCCACTCGCACGACGGCGGTTCGACGCCTGCTCACCGCGGAGCGCTCAGGGCGGCTGCGAGACGAGCGGAGCGGGCCGTACCACGCGGGTGCCTGGCCCGACGGTGATTCCGTCGGCTACGAGGATGGACTACCGCCGTGGCCGTAGGGACAGATCGGTAACCCACAGCTCGGCTCCCGCGCCGTCGTCGGTGGCGCCGCAGTGCAGCACGATCACGATCGTACGCACCTGCTCCGGAACGACGCCGAGGAGGTTCTCCTCGATCTCCCGACGGATGTCGAGCTCGTAGTCCTTGTAGAGGCGGTCCTTCTCGACGTCGATGTAGTGAACGCTGTTCCCACCGTTGCCCCGCCGGGGCACGCCCACGAGCGGCGAATCGGCGAAGGGGTTCTGCACGTAGCTGTAGAGGCTCGTGATTCCGAGCACCTCGCCGTCCTCGTCCAGGTACTGCAGCATCACGGTCGCGATGCCCGTCCCGCTGAAGCCGATCATCGGCCCCTCGCGCGAGTTAGCGCGAAACGTTCCACGGAACACGTAACCGGGTCCGCTGACGGGGACCTTCTGCACGTACCCTATACTGCCCCTTCCCTCGTAGGTGAGATGAAGCGCGTACCCGGAACGTGCATCCGCGAAGGACACGATCGCATTCGTGCCCTTGCCGCTGGAACCATCCACCAGGCGGGTCCACTCCGCGAAGCGGTCCTGGAACCCTCCGTTCCGGACCACGTTTCCTGAATCGTCCACGGGTGGTGGCCGGTAGCCGGTGTCGCGCACCGGCGCAGGCGCCGCGGGCGGCGGGGCCACCCGAGCGGCCGCCGGGTCGGTAGCGGACGGGGCTGCGGGACGGGTGGAGTCCGGCCTCCGTTCGTCGGGGAAGTACGCCGCTCCGACCGCAACGGCACCCGCGACGGCCACGGTAACGGCCCCCCACTTCGCCCAGGCAGGCGCACGTGGCGGTTTACTCTTGGGAGAGACCAGCACGAGCCGCGCAGGGTCGACGTCCGGTCGCGCTACCAGTTGCGGGCAGTCCCGCTCCGCGGACGGCAACGCCAGGCACCCCTGCTCGAAGGCCTTCTGGACCGAGTGCCCGAACCCGATGGCGCGATAGAACGCCGCGCCGAAGCGGATGGCGGCTTGATCCGAAATTTCCCCACGCATCCCAATGGCGCACCCGACCACGCGGGCGATCGCCTCGGCCTGCGCGTGGGAGAGGCAAGCGTTCAGCACGACCACGCGGATCCTGTTCTGGAACACCCGGAACAGCTTCGTGAGGAGGGTCACGTCCACGCCGTGCGGTTGCCGTCCGTCGGGGGCCACGAGGATCAGGCCCTCGCTCCAGCCGTGCCCGCTGAAATGAACGACGTCGGGTTGCACCTCGTTGAGGGCCTGGAGCAGGTCGTCCGGCCGCGCGGCCAACCGGTAGTCGAACTCGAGGGCATCACGGTGCTCGGACGCGCGCACCTTCTCACGGATCTCACGGATGTCCTCGTCCAGCAGAAGCCTGGCTTCTCGTCCGTTCGGCGGCGCGGAAAGCGGGTCGGCTGCAAAGAACAGGATTTTGACTTTGCTCATTGATCGGACGGAGAAGCACGGATTCGCACCGGCGGAATATCCCCGCTACACCACCGGGAAGACAAGGCGGTTCAGCGTAGCTGATCGCAAACAGGCTACCCCCTCGGGGACGCTGAATAGCGGACGAACCCTGACATGGCTTCCATGTTCGCTGGTCCGAACGCACTCAGCAACCCTTTTCGTGGCGGACCGCACGCCCACCGACAGTAACGGGTGTTGCACCGCCCGCGATCGATTTGCAGCGCGTCGATCGGAAGCGCAAAGGGTGCGCCCACCTGGCTGCGCTCCCACGTGGGGCGAAGACGGCTTGAAGCCCCCTGCGGACGTTCACGGCCAGCTCACGGCTCCACCGGCGGCTCACCCCCGGTCCGCACCTCCACCGGTGGGACTGCAGGCTGGCTTCACCCATCTTGCTCTCTGGTGGCCGAGTGGATGCCCTGCGATCTCCTCCCGCACCCACGCGCCCTCCTCCACCTCCGTACGCCCGGCGAGGTGCCGGCACCGTTGCGATCCTACTGCGGCAGCGCCGGGGCGAGCGGCGGGACCGCCGCGGAGTGGGAGACGCATCACCCCGCCGGGCAACAGGAGCCGCCACCCCTTCTCCGAGGCCGACGCTCCGTGGTTGGTGGAGTGCCCCCGCTGTGCCCGAAGTCGCGCCCCCTCCACGACGCCCCTGCTTCCGGGAAGACCGTGGTCTCCCCCGCCCTCTCCGCGAGTAGCGCGGCGGGCTCCGGTCGCCGGTGCCGAAGCGCTGCTTCACGTCGCGGTTGGCGACGAACGTCTCCCCCCGTCCGGGCAGATGCCCTTCACCAGGGCGACGCCCTCACGACCGATCCAGAAGACCACGCCCGCGGCCGCCCACGAGGCTGATTCCCTCCACCTCCGGCAGGACGCGCCCAGCCCGCGGATACGGGCAGGCACCATACAGGGTCCCACCGGCGTTCTGGCACACGCCCTGCCCCGAGAAGCCTGAGGGGGTGCGCGCCGACGGAGCCGGCGACCGGGAGATGCACCCGCCCGTCAGCACGGGCCGTGTCTTGCGCTGTCGTCGCCGCGTCCACGGGACTGCTCCCTTGGCACCCGTGTCGGGGCCGCCGCGCACCGTCCACCGGGATCGAAGAAGCCAGCCTCCCCGGCGGGCGCCGGATCCCGGACGGGGATTCCGCATGCCGGACTCGAGGCGCCCGCCCGCGCAGGCCCGGCCCCAGAGCTCCGGACCGCCCCGCTCCCGAGAGGATCCAGCATGACCGAAGTCACGGACACACCCGCCGCCATCGGCCCCAACGTGGCCGCCAGCGCAGAGAACGGCGCCGGATCGGAAGAATGCCCCGCTCCGTCGGCGCTCGCGGTGGCGGTCGCCGAGCACCTGCGTGCATCGCGCTCGGAGATCGTCGGCCGCTGGCTGGAGCGGATCGCGGCCAGGGTGGCGATCGCTCCGGAGCGGATCTTCCCGACCGAGGAGCTGCTGAACCACGTCCCGCTCCTGCTGGACGGGCTGGCGGACCACCTGGAGCACCCCGCCGACGACCTCCACGGGGGGGTGGCCGTGCTGGCGAAGGCGATGGAGCTGGGTGCCCTGCGGCACGAGCAGGGGTTCGACGCGTACGAGATCCTGAAGGAGCACGAGATCCTGGCGCGCATCATCAACACGAGCGTGGGGTCCTTCATCGAGCGCTCGGACCTCCCCGGCACGCGGGCCGACCTCGTCGCCTGCTGGCTGCGGCTCGGCTCCGGGCTGGAGGCGATCCGCCAGGCGGCGGTGACCCGGTTCCTGAGGCTGTGGAGCGAGCGGGTCAACGAGCGCGAGGAGCGGCTCCGCCGCTTCAACCGGATGGTGAGCCACGAGCTGAAGAACCGGGTGGGGGCGATCCGCGGGGCAATGGGGCTCCTCGACGAGCCGTGGCTGAACCCGGCCGAGCGGGAGCGCTTCCACCAGATGGTGCGCGACAACGCGGTCGGACTGGAGCACGTGCTGGAGAACCTGATCGCGCTCTCCCGCCTGGAGGAGGACGCGCGCCAGCAGCGGAACATCCTGCTTCCGCAGGCGGCCGCGGAGGTCGCCCGGCAGCTCCGCGCGGCGGCGAAGCTCCGCCAGGTCGACCTGCAGCTCGACCCCGCGCTGCCTTCGGTGGAGGTCGACGCGGCCGCGGTGGAGCTGTGCCTGGGAAACTTCATCTCCAACGCAATCAAGTACTCCGACCCGGCGAAGAGCCACCGCTGGATCCGGGTGACGGGCGAGCTCAGCTTCGAGGGCGCCTCGGGTCCTGGAGCGGTGCTGGTCGTCCGGGTGGGGGACAACGGCATCGGCATCCCCATGGAGGCGCGGCCGCGGCTCTTCGAGCGCTTCTACCGCGCGCACGAGGGGACCGTCACCTCGATCGAGGGGACGGGGCTGGGCCTCAGCATCGTGCGGGAGACGGTCGAGTCGCTGGGAGGCGAGGCGTGGGCGGAGTTTCCGCCGGAAGGGGGGACGGTCTTCGCGTTCTCCCTGCCGTCGGGGCGGGCGGCCGACGCCGCGTCGGCGGGGACGCGGAGGGCGGAGGTCTGACGCGCCGGTCCCCCGCCGGCCGCGCGCCGGATCTCAGGCGGTGGGGCGTGCGGGAAGGGTGAGGGTGAAGGTGCTGCCGACACCCGGCTCGCTGTCCAGGGTGAGGTCCCCACCCAGCAGCCGCGCCAGCTCGCGGCTGACCGCCAGGCCCAGCCCGGTGCCCCCCGCGTCGCGGGTCGTCGCCGCGTCCACCTGCCAGAACGGCTCGAAGATCCGCGCGCGGTGCTCGGGCTCGATGCCGATCCCCGTGTCGCGGACCCGGAACACCGCCGTCTCCGGCCGCGCCTCGATCTCGAACGAGATCTCCCCCCGCTCCGTGAACTTCACGGCGTTCCCGAGCAGGTTGATGAGGATCTGACGCAGCTTGCGCGGATCCGTCGTCAGGGCCTGACCTGGCTGGACCCGGGGGACGACGAAGCGCAGACCCCGCTCCGCCGCCAGGGGCTCCACGATCGCGCTCACCTCGCCGACGAGCTCCGCCAGGTCCACGCGCTCCCGGAGCACCCTCTCGCGGCCGGCGTCGAGCCGGCTGAAGGTGAGGATCTCCTCGATGATCGACAGCAGGTGCCTGGCCGCGCGCCGGATCCGCCCCACCTGCCGCCCGGATGCCTCGGGGAGCGGGTCCGGGATCCCGTCGAGGAGGAGGTCGGAGTAGCCGATCATCGCGTTCAGCGGCGTGCGCAGCTCGTGGCTCATCGTCGCGAGGAAGTCCGTCTTCGCACGGCTGGCCGCGAGCGCCTCCTCGTAGAGCCGCGCGCGCTCCACGGCCCCCGCCGCGCGGCGCGCGAGCTCCTCCGCCAGCTCCACGTCCTCGGGCTCGAAGGGACCGTCGCCCGCGGAGCGGCCGAGAGCCAGCACCCCCAGCGTCCGCTCGCCGACGCTCAGGGGAACGGCGACGACGTGGTGGAGGCCCAGGTAGCGGAGGAGCCGCAGGGAATCGTCCCGCCACCAGTCCGCGGCCCCCCCGCCGTCCGCGGGCAGCGAGACGATCGTCGCCCCGGTCCGCATCACGCGCCCCAGGGTCCCCTCCCCCGCGGCGCCCGCCGGGTGCCGCTCCAGCAGCTCGCGGTAGCTCG
This sequence comes from Longimicrobiaceae bacterium, assembly GCA_030146875.1. Taxonomy (GTDB): domain Bacteria; phylum Gemmatimonadota; class Gemmatimonadetes; order Longimicrobiales; family Longimicrobiaceae; genus JASLAX01. The sequence goes on along the minus strand of JASLAX010000110.1, from coordinate 17,033 downwards.
CCTCCGCCTCCCGACCGCGGCAGGCGAAGTGGTGGCCCTCCAGCGTGCCTTCCGGCGAGGCGAGGTAGACGCCGCACCACCCGGCCAGCCGGTTCACGACGAGCCCGCAGAGGCTCTGCATCGTCGCGCCGGCGTCCGGAAGGGCGGAGAGCGCGATCCCGGCCTCGGCGAGCACGGAGAGGCGCTCCCCGGCGGCCTCGGCCTCGTCGGCGCGGGCTTCGGCCAGGGCGCGCGCCACCCCGAGCTCCCGCTCCGCGCTGCGCAGGTCCTCCACGTCCGTGTTGGTGCCGATCCAGCGGAACACCTTCCCCTGCGCGTCCCGCACGGGCTCGACGCGCGTGAGGAAGGCGCGGAAGGCCCCGTCGCCGCCGCGCAGGGGGAACTCCATCTCGAACGGCTCGCCGGTCCGGATGGAGGCCGTCCAGCGCTCCACCACGCGCGGGAGCACGTTCGGGTGGTGCACCCGCTCCCAGCCCCACCCCTCCATGTCCTCCGCGGCGGTGCCCGTGTAGTCGTACCAGCGGCGGTTGTACCAGAAGATGTGACCGTCCGCGTGGGCCATCCACGCGAGCTGGGGGATGCTCTCCGCCAGGGTGCGGAACTGGGCCTCGCTCTCGCGGAGCGAGGCCTCGGCCTCGGCCCGCTCGGTCTCGTCCAGCACCACGGCGACGCGCGCCCGGTGGTCCCGGTACAGGGTGTCGGCCGTGGTGACCTCCACCAGGCGCACGGTGCCGTCCTTCCACCGGTGGCGCATGCTCCACCGCGCGGCCTCGGCCCCCGCCCCTGCGACCGTGCGCTCCATCAGCGGCACGTCCTCGGGCGGGCGGATGTCGCGCATCGTCATCGAGAGGAACTCGTCGCGGCCGTAGCCGTACCGGTCCACCGCGGCCTGGTTCACCTCCAGGAAGCGCAGGGTGTCCCGGTCGAAGACCCAGATGGGGAGCGGGTTCCGGTCGAAGAGGAGCCGGAAGCGCTCCTCGCTCTCGTCCAGCGCGGCGCTGGCGCTGCGCACCTCCTCCTGGCTCTCCTCCAGCTCCTGGTTGAGGCGCTGGGCGGTCTCCAGCTGCTGCTCCAGCTCCACCGCCTGCTCCTCCAGCTCAGCGCGGGCGCGCCGCTCCTCCGTGAAGTCGTGCAGGATCACGGCGCCGATCCGCTGGCCGCCGACCTCCACGGGAACCACGATCAGCTCCGCGAACCCGGGCTCCGCACCCCTCCGGAGGTAGCGGAGCTCGCGGCGCAGCACCCGGGCGGGGAGCGCGTCCAGCTCCACGGGCGCCTCGCCCGGAAGCACGGGGATCGCCTCCGCGAGCGGCATTCCCACGGCCTCCCGGCGCGGACGCCCCAGGATCCTCTCGGCCGCGGGGTTCCACGAGAGCACGCGCCCCTCCTCGTCCACGGAGAGGATGGGGACCGGCGCCGCGTCGAGGAGGGCGGCCAGGTACGCGTCGGTGACCGTGGTCGCCTGCTGCGGACGGTGCGGCTCCAGCGCGGCGATGGCGTGCGCCAGGCGGCTGCGGGTGCTCCGATACCGGCGGCGGCGGCGCGTGACGGTGGCGGCGCGCTCCAGCAGCGCGGGCCCGACCTCCTCCGGCGGGACCACCCACACCTCTCCCACCCCCGGCGTGAAGAGGATCGCCCGCTCGATCGTCTCGCGGGCGGCCCCCGGGGCGACGATCACCGCCTGCACCGAGTCGTCGGCGCGGTGGGCGCGGCGGATCCCCTCCACGGCCGACGGCCCCGCGCCGTCCGTGATGGCGCACTCCACCTCGCCCAGCAGGTCCGCCAGGCGGTCGCGGGGAACGAACGGGTCCACCCGGGTGGGGGCGCGCTCGCCCAGCGCCGCTTCCCAGGGCGCGGGCGACTCGGTCGTGGCGCGGAGGACGGCCGCGGAGGGATCGGTCATCCCTGCAGCAGCGGAAGCCGGAGGAGGGCGCGGCCCACCCAGGTCTTCAGGATGTCCGTGGTGGGCGACATCACGTGGCTGGCGCGCGCGTCGCGGAGCATGCGGGCGAGCTTCCCGTTCTCGCGGTAGCCCATTCCGCCGGCGAGCGTCATCGCCTCGTTGGAGAGGTCGACGGCCGCCTCGCCCGCGGCCGCCTTGCACGCGAAGATGCTGAGCAGGGCCTCGGGCGCGGCGGCGTCGCCGCGGGCCGCGGCCGCCCGGACCAGCTGCCGCGTGGACTCCAGCCGGACCCACAGCTCGCCCAGGCGGTGGGAGAGCACGGGGTGGGAGCCCAGCAGCTCGCCCGTCTGCGAGTGCCGGCGGGTGGCGAGGTGCTCGCGCGCCAGGTCGAACGCCGCCCCCGCCACGCCGGTGTAGGTGCCCGCCATGGCCATGAGGAAGTAGGGCGCGACCACCTCGAACACGTACCAGAGCTCGTCGCCCTCCCGTCCCAGCAGGCTCTCCGCGGGGATCCGTACGCCGGCGAGCGTGACCGTGCGCGAGCTGTTGCTGCGCATGCCCAGGCCCACCCAGGGGTCGCCCCACTGGAGGTTCGGCCGGTCCGCGTCCACCACCACGCAGCTGAAGGATCCCTCCTCCTCCGCGTCGTCGGGAGCCTCGGCCGTGGCGGTGGACACCACGTAGGAGTCGGCGCGGCCGCCGTTGGTGACGAAGCTCTTGGTGCCGTCGAGCACGAACCCGCCCTCCGTGGGGACGAGCTGCGTCTCCGGGATCCAGAAGGAGGCGCCGGTGCCGGGCTCGCTCAGCGCCAGGGTGGTGATGTGGCGCCCCTGCGCGATGGGCTCCAGGTACGCCTGCCGGTGGTGGTCCGTGGCCTTGGCGGCGATGACGGCCGTCCCCACGCAGTGCATCGCGTAGCAGAGCGCCGTCGACGGGCTCTCCTGGGCGAGCGTCTCGGAGATGGCCACCAGCGCGGCGAGCCCCTGCCCGTGGCCGCCGAGGTCCGTGGGGACGTGCAGCCCCATCAGCCCCGCGTCGGCCAGCGCCTGCATGGCGGGCGCCGGCCACACGGCCTCCGCGTCCTCCCGCTCGACGTTGGCGGCGACGACGGTCGTCGTGATCTCCCTCGCCCGCTCTACCAGCTCGCGAAGCGGGCCGGAGGTGGCGTGATCCATCGGGACCTCCGAACGTGGGTATCTCCGCGGGGCCGGGTGACCCTTCCCGGTGCGGCGTCATCGGTGTGCTCGCGGCCCGGATGCGGCCGCGACGTAGCACCCCCCCACCCGGGTGGTGCCTCAGCGCCGCCGTTCGCAATCTCGGGGCCGCCGACCGCCGCCCGCCGGCCATCGTGGACCGGCGGTGTCATTCGGACCCGGGACGGACGATGCGGGGAGCGGGGTGGGGCGTCCGTCCCGAGGTGTCACGGAGCCGCTGGGCCTCCCTCGGAGCGCCGCGTAGAGCTCCCCGTGATGGAAGCGCGCCTCCGCCCGGACTCGCCCTCTCCGCTCCGCCGCGCCAGGCCGACGCAGCGGCGCAGCCACGTCTCCGCCTGCACGCGTCGTCCATGCGGAAGGCCCTCTTCGCCGCGTCCAACACCGGTCGTGCCCATCGGGGAGACACCTCGGCGGCCGCGATCGCGAACCACGGCGCCGTCTGCGGACTTCCTGCCTGTACGTCGGCGACGCCGCCGCCGATCCCCCTGACTTGATGCGGACGAAGTTCAGCCGGCCGTGCGGTCGCGCCCCTCCCGGGCGGCGGTCGCTCCAGCGGGCTCCGGCGGTGCATGGGGGGTCCGCGGGAGCGAACCGCTCGTTCGCGATCGATCCCGACCTGGAGGTGGCACGGCACGTCGCCAGGTGATCTCCTGCCCTACGCTGTCCGGATTCCGTACATTAGCAGCCAGGGACCGGCGTTGCCAAAGCATAGAGATTGCAGTGCTTTAGGTCCTGGGGAGGGCGGCCCGTTTCTCGCGCCAGGGAAGGCTTACCACGACCGGCCGGAGGGCCCCCGTGGCGTGCTCCCCCAGACGCACGGGCCCTCCGGGCGGCTTCCGCTGCACCTGGTTCACTACCGGCAGCCGGTCTCGGTCCGCCTACTCGGGCGTGGCACTCCTCTCCCGCCGCCTACGCCCCCTTCGGGAGCAGCCCGCATGGACGACATCTCCACGGCCAACGCCGAGCCCCCGGGACGCCGTCCGCGCGCGTTCCGCACGGGGTCCACCCTCGCGGGTCGTCCGCGCCGAGCCGCCTTGCGGATCGCCGTCGCGGTGTTGGCCGCCGCCCTCGCCGTGCATCTGGTCCAGTGGCGCCTGGCGGCCCTGCAGCGGGAATCCGCCCGGTACTGGCTTCGCCTGCTGTCGTCCAACGCAGAGCAGGCCGGCCAGGTTCTCGAGAGCTGGATCGAGGAGCGCCGTGCCGACGCGGACATCGCCGCGGCATCGGCCGTTCCGGGGATGGAGGGCGCGGCGCGGACGGCGCCGGAGGAGTCCCGCGCCCAGCTTCGGCACAGCCTCGCCGCGCTCGTGCAGCGCCGCCAGTACCTGCACGGCTGGGTGATCGACGACCGGGGCCGCGTGCTGACGTCGACGCGGGGTGCCGTGCCCCTCAACGACGGCGAGCGGGCCGCCCTGCGGGGGGTGCTCTCCGGCGGCGGGGCAGGGCTCACGCCGCCGTGGCGTGCGGCGGACACGGGCGAGATCTCGATCGCGTTCCAGGCGCCGGTCGTATCGAGCCGCGGCGAGGTCCTCGGGGCGATCGTCCTGCGGGTGGACCCGACGCGGACTCTGCTCGGGACCGTCCGCTGGACCTTGCCTCCGAGCCGTACGGGACAGATGCGGCTGCTCGTGGACGGCGGCGACAGCATCGCCGTGCTCAGCCGTTCGCTCATCCCGGCCGCGCCGCCCATGGGCCTGGCGATGCAGCGCCAGGCCGCGCCGGCGATCTGGCGTCGGGCGGTGGGCGGCACGCGCGCGTCGATACGGGCCACCGACCTGAACGGCACCCCGGTCCTGGCGGCGGTACGGCCCCTTCGCGGCCTGCCGTGGGGGCTCGTCCGCATCGTCGAGGAGAAGGAGGCGTTCCGCACGGTGGGCACGCAGGTGTGGGAGGAGGCCCTGATCGCCCTGGGGTTCCTGACCGTCATCGCCCTCGCCATGGTGTCGCTGGCGCACCGCGAGCGCAGCTCGCGGCTGCGGGCGGTCGAGGAAAGCGGTTCGGCCCTGGCGGAGGCGCAGGCCATCGCCTCGGTGGGAAGCTGGGACTGGGACCGGGAGCGCGGCACGCTCCACTGGTCCGACGAGACGTTTCGCCAGCACGGGCTGGAGCCCGGGTCCCGCCCCCCCACCTTCGAAACGTTCAAGTCGCACATCCACCCCGACGACCGCGAGATGGTGGGGGAGGTTCTCTCCCGCGCCGCCAGGGAGGGGGGCAGCTTCGAGTACGACTACCGGCTGGTCCGCTCCGACGACGTGGTGCGCTCCATCCACGTCCGGGCCTTCGCCACCGTCCGGGACGGGGACCTGCTGCGCATCACCGGGGCCAGCCAGGACGTTACCGAGGTGCGGCGGGCGCACGAGGCGCTACGGGCGAGCGAGTATCGGCACCGCGTGCTGTTCCAGCGCAATCCCCTCCCGATGTGGCTGTACGAGACCGAGACGCTGCGGATCCTCAACGTGAACGACGCGGCCGTGGAAGCCTACGGCTACTCGCGGGCCGAGTTCCTCGCCATGAGCCTCACGGACCTGAGGCCTCCGGAGGATGTCGCGGCCTTTCTCCAGCGGCGTCCGGAGTTCGGGGTTGGCCGGAGGAAAGCGGGGCTCCATCGCCACGTACGAGCGGACGGCGCGGTGGTGGAGGTGGAGATCATCTCCGACGATGCCCCCACCGAGGCGCGCCCCGCCCGGCTGGTGCTCGCGCACGACGTGACCGCCGCGCGCCGGGCCGACCGTGCCATGCGGGACGCCCATGCGCTGCTGGAGACGCTGATCGAATCCTCACCCCTGGCGGTCGTCACCGTGGACCTGGCGGGGCGCGTGGGAACGTGGAACGGGGCGGCCGAGCGGATGTTCGGGTGGAGTGCCGCGGAGGTGAGCGGGCAGCTCCTTCCCCTCGTTCCCGAGGACCGCGCGCACGAGCAGTCGGACCTCCTGGCGTGGCTCTGCGCCGAACCGGGCCGAACGCGTGACCTGGAGACGCGCCGCCGGCATCGGTCCGGCCGCGAGGTGCGCGTCCAGCTGCTGAGCGCCGCCCTCCGGGATGCGAGGGGCGAGGTGCACGGCATCGTCTGCTTCATGGCCGACACGACCGATCGCAAGAACCTGGAGGAGCAGCTGCGCCAGGCCCAGAAGATGGAGGCCGTGGGCCGCCTGGCGGGCGGCGTCGCGCACGACTTCAACAACCTCCTGACGGCGATCACGGGCTACGCGGCGTTGATGCTGGAGGGGCTCCCCGCCGGGAGCGAGTGGCGGTCGGACGCCGAGGAGATCGCCGGTGCGGCGGATCGCGCGGCGGCGCTCACCAACCAGCTGCTCGCCTTCAGCCGCAAGCAGGTGCTCAACCCTCGCACCGTGGACCTGAACGCGCTCGTCCGCGACGACGCCAGGATGCTCGCTCGCCTGGTTGGTGAGGATTTCCGCTTCCAGGTGGATCTCGCCCCGGGAACCGTCGGCGTGCTCGCGGATCCCTCGCAGCTCCAGCAGATCCTGATGAACCTCGTCCTGAACGCCCGCGACTCGATGCCGGGCGGCGGCGTGATCCGCATCGGGACGGAAGCGGCGGCGGATCCCGGCGGGGAGCCGGCGGGCATTGGGCCTCCCGGCGGGAGCGGCACCCGGTACTCGGTGCTCTCCGTCTCCGACCAGGGCTGCGGCATGCCCGCCGAAACGGCGGAGCACATCTTCGAGCCGTTCTTCACCACGAAGCCGACGGGGAAAGGAACGGGGCTGGGACTCGCCACGGTCTACGGGATCGTGAAGCAGTCGGACGGCAGGATCGAGCTGGATACTCGGGTGGGCGAGGGGTCCACGTTCCGGGTCCTGCTCCCGAGCGCGGCCTTCACGGCACAGGACGAACTGCCGCACCCGGGCGCCCCAGCCAGCGAGCCCGACAGGGAGGGGCCGGCGCTGAAGATCCTGGTCGTGGAAGACGAGGCGACGGTACGAGCGCTCATCCGCCGTACGCTGCTCCGGCAGGGGTACGAGGTCATCGAGGCCGGCGATGCGCGGACGGCCCTGGAAGGGGTGACGCTGAACGGAGCCCCGGACCTGCTGATCACCGACGTCATCCTTCCCGGGATCCGCGGCCCCCAGCTCGCCCAGGAGATGATGCGGCGCTTCCCGCTGCTGCGCGTGGTCCTGGTGTCCGGCTACACCGAGCGGATGCTGGACGCGGTGGACATGGAGCAGATGGCCTTCCTGCCCAAACCGTTCAGCCCGAGGGATCTACTACGGACCGTCCGTGAGCTCGTCGAGTCGGGTATCCCGGAACCTGCCGTCGGCGAAGCCGCCCGCGGGGGACCTTCGCCGGCGTCCGCAACGAAGGGGGGGTACGCGTTGGAGCACCGGATCGCGCCCGGGCACGGGATGAGAGCGCAAGGGCGACCGTACGCGGAGGGTGGCTCCCACGCCCGCCTTCCCGGGAACGGGGAGCGCCGATGAGCACGCTGCCGTCGTGGGAGATCACACCGGAGCGGCTGTGGGCGTTGCTGGAGCTGGAGCGCGACATCGTCGCCCTCGTGCTCGACTCGCGCTTCCGCCTGGTCTACGCCAGCCCCTCGACCGAGAAGGTGCTTGGGTACACACCCGCCGACCTGATCGGCCGGGCGGCCATGTCCCTGGTCTACCCCGACGACGCAGCGGCCGTGGAAGTCGGTCTGCGATCGCTTCTCGATGAGCCCGCGGCAGCGACGCACCTCAGCTACAAGGTGCGGCACAGGAACGGGTCGTGGCGCTCCCTCGCGGTGGGGGTGCGGAATCGTGTGGAACAGGGCGAGACGTTCCTTCTGCTCACGGCCACCGACGTGACGGAGCGCGAGCACCTGGAGCTGCAGCTGCGGGCAGCCCAGCGGATGGAGGCGGTGGGCCGGCTCGCCGGGGGAGTCGCGCACGACTTCAACAACCTGCTCACGGTCATCCTGGGGAACACGGACCTGCTCCTGATGGACGTTCCGCCGGACGGCCCCGCCCGGGAGGACCTGGAGGAGATCCGCCGCGCGGGGGAGCGGGGAACGGCGCTCACGCGGCAGCTTCTCGCGTTCTCGGGCAAACGCACGCAGCATCGGCGGATCTGCCAGCCGGGGGAGATGCTGCTGCGGGTGCAGCGTATGCTGCACCGGACCATCGGAGAGGACATCGCGCTGAAGGTGGAGGTGTCCCCCACGAGCGGCTGCGCGCACATGGATCCCGCCCAGATCGAGGAAGTGCTGATGAACCTGGCGGTGAACGCGCGGGACGCCATGCCCGGCGGGGGCACCCTCACCTTCTCGGTATCGGGGCGGTCGACGCGGCAGACAGACGAGGGCATACCCTACTTCATCCCGCCCGGGGACTACGTGGCGATGGAGGTGCGTGACACCGGCACCGGAATGCCGCCCGCCATCCTGGCCAGGATCTTCGAGCCCTTCTTCACGACCAAGGGCGCGGAGAAGGGCACCGGACTGGGGTTGTCCACCGCCTACGGGATCGTCAAGCAGAGTGCCGGCTACATCTGGGCCGAGAGCCGCGTGGGATCGGGAACCGTGTTCCACCTCCTGCTGCCCAGGGCCGAGGGGCCGCCGGACGAGGAGCTCGCCGCCTTCCCGTCGCCCCTCCCGTTGAGGTCCGGGCACGTGTTCTTCGTCGAGGACGACGCGCAGGTCCGGCGCTTCGGGGTCAAGGCGCTGGAGCTTGCGGGTTTCCTCGTCTCCGCTTTCGGGATCCCCCAGGAGGCGCTGGCGGCCTTCGCGGCGGTCGGAGGCGGTGTCGACCTGCTCGTGACCGACGTGGTGATGCCGGGGATGAGCGGGCTGGAGCTCGCCGCCGGCTGCACGGCCGTGCGGCCGGTTCCCGTGCTCTTCCTGTCGGGGTACAGCCGCGACGTCCTCGGCGAGCGCGGGCTGCCGAGCGAATCCGGCGTCCACCTCCTGCCGAAGCCCGTCACGGCGTCCGAGCTCGTTTCCGCCGTGCAGTCGCTGATCTCCAGGAGTCCCTCGGCCGCGTAGGGGGCCGCCGGGGATTCCCCGGCGGGGCGGTTCGGATGAAGGACGGGACCGGGTGCTCCGCGGTCGCGAGTACCTCCTCATCTTACCCGTATGGGTGCGAAGAACATGCAATCGCCCGAGAGCCCGCGTGCAGGGCCCGATCCGGACCCGCCCTCGGCCGCCGCCGCCGCCGAGGAGAGGGCCCGCCGCATGCCCGACCGCATGCGCTCGGTCGCGCTGGCCGGGAGCGGGGTGATCGGCGCCCGCACCATCGAGCGGCTTCAGCAGGTGCTCCAGGACGCCTGCGCGAGGACGATCCGTTTCGACGTGTTCGCCCTGGGCGTCTACGACGCGGAGGGGGACACCCTGTCCTTCACGCGCGGGCAGGACCTGGGGACGTTCGTTCCCCCGTACGTGGTGCCACTCGCCGGCACCCCGAGCGAGCGCGTGATCCGCCAGCGAAAGACGCTCGTCACGCTCTCCTCCAGCGATCCCGCCGGCGACGGGGCGGTCCTGGTGGGAAGCGGGCGCCGCTCGGAGTCCGTCATTCGCGCCCCCCTGCTGGCCGAGGACCGCGCGCTGGGCGTTCTCTGCGTCCAGAGCTACACCCCGGACCTCTATACGGCGGAGGACGTGGAGGTTCTGGAGACGCTGGCCGCGCTGGGCGCCACGGCGTTCCTGAACATCCAGTACCTGGCCGAGCGGGAGGAAGCCGAGAAAGCGGTCCGCGAAAGCGAGGAGCGGTTCCGCCACCTCGTGACGTCGCTCCCCGCCATCGTGTACGTGGTGGAGGCGGAGCCACCCTTCCACCCCCTCTACGTCAGTCCCGCGGCCGAGTCGCTGGGCTACCCGCTGAGCGAATGGAGCGGCCACGGGGACCACTGGATCCGGATCCTGCATCCGGAGGATCGGGAGCGGGTCCTGGAGCACACGATGGCAGCCCAGCGGGCGGGGACGCCGCTGGACTACGAGTACCGGGTCGTGGCGCGCGACGGGACGGTGCACTGGATGCACGACGTCGGGAGCTTCGTCCGCGACGCGGCCGGGCGGCCGCTGTACTGGCAGGGCGTGATGATGGACGTCACGACGCAGCGAGAGGCGGAGCGCGCCGCGCGCGAGGGCGAACGACGGTATCGCGCGCTGTTCGAGGAGGTGCCGGTCGGGTTGTACCGGACCACCGCGGAGGGCGAGTTCCTGGACGCGAACCCCGCCCTGGCGGCCATCCTGGGGTATCCGGACGCGGATGCACTCCGTCGCACGTCGGCACTCGGCGCGTACGTGGATCCCGAGGACCGTACCCGCTGGCGTGCGGTGCTCCAGCGGGACCGTGTCGTGAACGGATACGTGATCCGCTTGCGGAAGCTGGACGGCTCCACGATCCGGGCGCGACACAGCGCGAGAGCGGCGTTCGGCGCGGACGGCGCGTTGCTCTACTACGAAGGGGCTGTCGAGGACATCACCGACCAGGCACGCGCCGAGGAGGCGCTGCGCGAAAGCGAGGAGTACTTCCGCATCCTGACGGAGCACAGCTCAGAGGTGGTCGCGGTCCTGAACGAGGACGGCACCATCCGCTACAGCAGCGCGGAGCGGGACGACCCCGACCGGCCGAGCGCGGCGGACGGTCCACGGCCCGCGATCGACACGGTGCACCCCGACGACGCGGAGCTCGCCCGCGAGACGTTCCGGCGGACGCTGGAGGTGCCCGGGGGCACCCGGACGGCCGTTCTCCGGGTGAAGCAGCCTGGCGGCGGGTGGCGGACCCAGGAGGTCACCGCCAAGAACCTGCTGGACGTCCCTCCCGTCAACGGGGTCGTGGTGAACAGCCGCGACATCACGGAACGCCTGGAGCTCGAGGAGCAGCTCCGGCAGGCTTCGCGGATGGAGGCGGTCGGCAAGCTGGCAGGAGGGATCGCCCACGACTTCAACAACCTGCTCACTGCGATCCGCGGCAACGCGGATCTCCTCCTGGACGATCTGCCGCAGGGGGACCCCGCGCGCGAGGAGGTCGATGAGATTCGCACGGCGGCCGACCGGGCGGCCGAGCTCACCCACCAGCTCCTCGCCTTCAGCCGCAGGCAGGTGCTCAAGCCGCAGGTGCTCCGGCTCAACGAGCGCATCGAACCGATGGAGAAGATCCTGTCGCGGCTCATCGGCGCGGACATCGAGATCGTCGCGCGGCTGGATCCCTGGCTGGGGGAGGTCACCGCCGACCCCGCGCAGGTCGAGCAGGTGATCGTGAACCTGGCCCTGAACGCCCGCGATGCGATGCCCCACGGTGGAGTCCTCACGCTGGAGACGGCCAACGTGGATGTGCACGCGGGTGAGACCGGCCAGGGCCCGAACGTAGTGCCCGGCGCGTACGTTCAGCTCTGCGTCACCGACACGGGATCGGGCATCGCTCCCGAGGTGCTCCCGCACATCTTCGAGCCGTTCTACACCACCAAGCCGGTGGGAGCGGGTACGGGACTGGGGCTCGCCACCGTGTACGGGGTGGTGGAGCAGTCCGGCGGGTACGTCTGGGCCGAGACCTGGACCGGCCGGGCGACGCGCTTCACGATCCTGCTCCCGCGGACCGGATCCGCGGGCGGCGCCCACCGGGCGCCGCACGAGACGCCGAACGGCGGGGGACAGGGCGGAACCCTGCTCCTGGTGGAGGACGAGCCATCCGTGCGGCTGCTGGCGCGGAGGGTCCTCACGCGGCTGGGGTACTCGGTGCTCGAGGCGAGCAACGGCGAGGAGGCGATTCGTGTCGCGGGGGCGCACCGGGGCCCGATCGACCTGCTGGTGACCGACGTGGTGATGCCGCGGATGGGGGGTCCCGAGGCCGCCCGCTCGATCCGCGCGTCCCGTCCCGGGATCGCGGTCGTCTACATGTCGGGCTACGCCGAAGGCGCGATCGCCACGGGCGGTGTGCTCGAGGCGGGGACCCGGCTGCTCCAGAAGCCGTTCACGCCGGCCGTGTTCGCCGCCACGATCCGCGAGGCGCTGGCAGCGGCCCCCCGATCCGCTCCGTCCGCGCAGATGTGAGGGTGGAGCAAAGGGGTGGCTGACGGGGACCGCGGGGGTCCTCGTGCCGGTGCGGCGCAGGCCCGGCCGGCGGCGGCAGGCCCGCGGGGGGATCCGTCCTCCCGTCGGCCCGCTCGTTCGGCCACCTGCGGGACCGCGAGCGATGATGACAGCGGAGACGACGGAGAGGAAGACGCCCACGCGCCGTCGCGCGGCGGCGGCTCAGGCAACGCATCGGAAGGAGGCGACGCCCGCTCCGGCGCCCCCTGGGACGCGCAGCCAGGCCCGGAGGACACCCCGGCGCCGCCCGGGCCGGACCCGCAGCCGCGTGCCACCACCGCCGGGTTGCGGCGGCGCCTGGCGCGTGGGTGCGCTGGTGGACGGGCGGCTCGCGCAGCCGCCCGTCGGCACGGTTAAGCAACGAGGAAAGCTCATGCGAGTCTGCTGCGCTTCCTCGTTCGCCGGCGGCGCTGACGCACTGATTCCGTCGAGAAGGGGCACGCGGCGGATCCCGCTCGCCCGGTCGGACGCCGTGGTGATGACCTCGCTCGCCGCCCGTTCTACTCGGGCGGCGTCGCGGGGCGCGTGGCGGAGTTCTCCAGCCATAGGAAGAAGCTCGAGCCCACGCCGGCCACGCTCGTCGCGGTCAGGTCCCCGCCCATCAGCCTGGCCAGGCGCTGGCTGATCGCGAGCCCCAGCCCCGCCCCTTCGACGCTCGTGTTCCCCAGCTGCTCGTAGGGCTCGAAGATCGTGTCGAGCTGGTCCGCCGGGATCCCTTCGCCGTTGTCCTCCACCCGGATGTACACCCAGGGACCCAGGGCTCCGAGCTGGGCGTCGGGCGGGGCCTGCTGCGTCGCGCCGGCGCTCACCGTGACGCGGCCACCGGCGGGGGTGAACTTCACGGCGTTGGCCAGCAGGTTCACCAGGATCTGGCGCACGCGGCCCTCGTCGCCCCAGTAGCACAGCTCCGCCGCCGAGCCGCCGATCTCGCTCGCCAACGTGAGCCCCTTCGCGTCGGCCTGCGGCGCGACCAGCAGCACCGCCTCCTCGGCCGTGATCCCCAGCCCGTGTGCCGCCGGCCTGACCGGCAGCCCTCCCACGTCCAGCCGCGAGAGGTCGAGCACCTCGGTGGCGAGCCCCAGCAGGTGCTTGCTGCTGACGCGGATCCGTCCGAGCTGCGTGCGCTGCGACTCGTTCAGCGGCCCCGCGATCTCCATGTCCAGCAGGTCGGCGTAGGCGATGATCGCCTGCAGCGGCGTGCGCAGCTCGTGCGACATGGCGGCCAGGAACGCGCCCTTCGCCCGGTTCTCCGCCACCACCTTCCTGCCCGTCTCCGTCGCCTCCTTCGCGGCCTTCAGCGCCGCCTCTGCCGCGTGCGCCGCCGTGAGGTCGCGCGTGAGCTTGGCGAAGCCGTGAAGCTCCCCGTCCGCGTCCCGCAGGGCGGTGAGCGTGGCGCCGGCCCAGAAGGTGGAGCCGTCGCTTCGCACGCGCTGGCCTTCGCTGACCATCTCGCCGCGACGCGCCGCCTCTGCCAGATGCCCTTCGGCGGTTCCGTCCTCCGCCCCGCCGTCGGGGTAGAGCACGCGAAAGTGGGCCCCCTCCACCTGGTCCCGGGTCCACCACTTGATCAGGCGCGCGCCCTCGCCCCAGTAGATGATCGTCCCCTGCGGGTCCATCAGGAAGATGGCGTAGTCCCGCACGTTGTCGGCAAGGGCGACGAAGGCCCGCTGCGCCACACCCGTGGCCTCGAAGACGGCCTTCAGGTGTGGAGCGTCCGCGCTGGCTTCGGCGCGCGCCCTGGAGCGCATCTCCCCCCGCTCCCAGGCTTGCTCGCGTTCCCGTGTCTCCCTGCCCGACGGTTCCGGCGCGCCGGCGGCGGTCTCCACGACGGTCGGCTCCCCGGTGGGGCCTGGAACGACCGGGTCGGGCGCACGCGCATCGCCTGGCTTCTCCTCGGCCATTTCTTCGGTTCTCCCGGTGAGAGTGGGCGCCCCCTGGTTCGCAGTAGCGCAGCAGAAGCAGGACGTCAGCGACGAACGAGACGACGTTGGGGTACGCGCCGCTCGGAGCGGCCGCCCGCAGGCGCACGGCGGCAAGGTGGGGAACTCCCGCTTTCCCGAGCGCACTGCGCAGGCGAGCGGCGCGGGGACTCCACCCCGCCCCAGGAGCGGTTCCGGCTCATCGGAGAGCTTGCCGCCCCCTCCCCGCTGCGGCGCGCAAGACCGCGTCGCGAGCGCCGCCCGGCAGGTCGCGCCTGCGCTTCCCCCCGCCGCAGGAGCCGGAGCATGGCCGCGCTGGCCTCCCTCGACGAGCACCCCTCCGAGGGGCCGTAACGATGCGGGGCGTACGGACTCACGTCCCGTTCCCGCTGAGCACGGATCGCCTCACGGATCGCCACCGCTTCCCGAACGAGCCTGCGGAACTTCCTGACCAGGGCTCGCGCCGCCTCGCAGGCCGGGTGTGCGTCGACCCGCAGCAACCGCGATTCTTCCTCCGCCGGCCGCCTTCATGTGGGTCTCGGAAGGAGAGCGGGGGGATTCCCGGAATCTACCGCCAGCGGACGGCCGCCAGTCAGAGGAGCAGCACGATTTGCTGCGGCTTCGAGGGTGGTCCCGACAGGGTCCGGCGGCCGCAGCGTTCCTGCGAGCGCCGGAGCCGCTCCTGGCCGGAGCGCACCTGGTCCCGGGACGCTTCGATCGCTGCGTTCGCCCGATCGAGGCTGTCCCGCCCGGCGGCGATCAACTCACGTGTCCGCTCGCTCATCCGGCGCTCCCTGGCGGTGAGTCGTCGGACCCTGCACCTCCCACGCCAGCGTCCGTTCGGCAGCTCCGCGAGTCGAAGAGCCACCTGCCCTCGCCATCCCGTTCGACTCACTCGCAGAGCGGCCTGGACGCGCGGCGGCCGGCGCAGTGCTGTGGGCGGCCTGGACGCGCGGCGGCCGGCGCAGTGCTGTGGGCGACCTGCCCTGCGCGCCTTCTCCGCGTGTGCCGCGACTACGGCGGACGCCGGGGCCGGAGCGACCCATCCCGGCGCCCGCGTCGGTCAGGCGGGGAGCTTCAGGGTGAAAACGCTTCCCACTCCAGGCGTGCTCTCCACCACCAGGTTCCCGCCCATTCCACGGGCCAGCTGGCGGCTGATCGCGAGCCCCAGCCCAGTCCCTTCCTCCGTGCGGGTCAGGTCGGAGCGCACCTGCACGAACGGATCGAACACGGCCGCGACCTTGTCCGGCGGGATTCCGACCCCGGTGTCGCGCACCGAGAAGCAGATGCACTCCGCCACGCGCCTGCATTCGAGCTGGATGCGGCCACCGGACGGGGTGAACTTCACCGCGTTGGACAACAGGTTGATCAGGACCTGCCGCAGCTTGTCGGCGTCGGCACGTACGGACAGGTAGGGCTCCGTCTCACCAATGGTGAGCTCCAGCCCTTTCGCTTCGGCCTGCGGCACCACGAGCGCCTCGGCGGCGGCGAACGCTTCGCGAACGGGTACGTCCTCGATGTCGTACTGGACCGTTCCCGTCTCCAGCTTGGTGTAGCTCAGCACCTCGTTGACCAGGCCCAGCAGGTGCTTCTGGCTCAGCCGGATGCGCTCCAGGTCCACGCGCTGCTCGGGGGTGACCGGGCCGCGGATCTCCATCTCGATCAGGTCCGTGTAGCCACCGATGGCGTTCAGCGGGGTCCTGAGCTCGTGGCTCATCACGGACAGGAACTCGCCCTTGGCGCGATTGGCCGCCTCCGCCTCCGCGCGCGCTTCCTCGTACTGGCCCAGCAGGTCGCGGAGCGCGTACTGGCGGGCACGGTTGTGCAGCGCCGCCCTCATCACGGAGATGAGCGAAGCCGGAGGGACGGGGCGGTCGAGGAGCACGACGCTTCGGCCGGCGCTCAGCTCGGCCAGCAGGGCGACGGACGACGACGGCGCCTCCGAGTTCGCCACGAACACCTGCACGGGACAGTCGGACCATGCCGGCTGCCCCGCGAGCGTGTCGGCCAGCATCCGCACCGCGGAGATCGAGGAGAGTGCTTCCTCGACCAGCAGGGCGGCGCCGGCGCCCTGCCGGAGCGCCGCGCAGAACTCGTCCATCGCCACGTACACGTCGGACGCGATTCCCCCCCGGGCCAACGCCTGCCGCGCGAGCTCCGCGGTTCTACCCACGGGGGCGAAGATCAGGATCCGGAACTCGGAGGCTCCCAGATCCACGGTGACCCCGAGGTCCGGGAGCGCCGCTCCGCCGCCATCGGGCTCCTCAGTTGGCGGGTGGTGCATCGGCGAGATCCATCAGGGTGGCGTCGGGTCCGTCGAAGGACGGGCTGCCCGAGAGCACGCCGCGGAAGCCGGTCAGTGGCTCCCCTACCTCCATCCCGTTCGGGGTGATCTGGAACTCGCGGATCCCGTGGCCGTGCCCCCCGTAGCGCTTCTTGAACACCGAGATCGCCCGCCGGATCGCGCCATCCGCCTCGAAGTGGCGGAGGAGGAGCACCGTGTCGGCGAGGTAGCTCACGTCCACGGGACCGCCGAGCGTGGGCCCCAGCACACCGTGCTGCGCCACGATCAGGATGGAGAGCACCGTCTGGCTGCTGAGGTAGGTGAGCAGCTCGTGCATCTGCGTGATCAGCATCCGCTCGTCCGGCATGGCGCTCATGTAGCCGGTCAGGCTGTCGATGACCACCATCCGGACCTGCCGCTCCTGCACCTGCGCCCGCACCATGTCCGCGAACTCGCCCGGCGACACCTCGCCCGTGTCGATCTCACTGAGCGTGATCATCCCCGATTCCAGGTGCGGGCGGATCTTCATCCCGATGCCCTCGGTCCGGTGGATGAAGGTCTCCGGCCGCTCGTCGAACAGGAAGATGATCGAGCGCTCGCCGCGCTCGGCGGCCGCGAAGGCGTAGTGCGAAGCGAGCGAGCTCTTCCCGGTGCCCGACGGGCCCAGGAACAGGGTGGAGCTCCCCTC